>JBBSUK010000082.1:0-16760 GCA_038234975.1 Burkholderiales bacterium | reverse complement strand
GCTCCCGGCAATGACAAGCTGCCGACGCTGTTCACGCGGCTGCGCGTCGAACGGGTCGGCGATTCGCTCGTCGCCTACACCACCATCGCGCCGCTGGCGTCGCGTCAGCTGCTGGCCAGCGGCACGGTGCGCACGACCCTGTTCGCCGCGACCGACGAAGCCGACATCCCCGACGCCGTCGCCACCCAGCTCGCCGAGGTCTTCGCCAACGACATCGACTTCCGTCGCGAACTCAGGAAGGGCGCCACCTTCTCGGTCGTGTACGAGGCGATGACGGCCGACGGCGAGGCCGTCAACTGGGGCCCGGCCACCGGCCGCGTCGTCGCGGCGCAGTTCGTCAACGGCACGCAGACCTACTCGGCGATGTGGTTCCAGGACGGCGCGTCGAAGGGTGCCTACTTCGGCCTCGATGGCCAGAGCAAGCAGCGCTCGTTCCTCGCCAGCCCGCTCGAGTTCTCGCGCGTCACGTCGGGGTTCTCGATGCGCCTGCATCCGATCCTCAACACCTGGAAGCAGCACAACGGCGTCGACTACGGTGCGCCCACCGGCACGCCGGTCCGTACGGTCGGCAACGGTGTGGTCGAGTTCGCCGGCTGGCAGAACGGCTACGGCAACGTCGTCCACATCAGGCACAACGGCGAGCGCTCGACCGTCTACGCGCACCTGAGCCGCGTCGATGTCGCCAAGGGCGAGAAGGTCGAGCAGGGCGAGACGATCGGCGCAGTCGGCATGACCGGCTGGGCGACAGGCCCGCACCTCCACTTCGAGGTCAAGATCGACGGCCAGCAGCAGGACCCGCTGCAGGTCGCGCAGACCTCCGAGGGCGTCGTCCTGTCGGCGGGCGCCAAGGCCGACCTGCTGGCCCGATCGCAGGCGATGCGGGCGCAGCTCGCCGTCGCCCGGACGCTGGCCCACGCGCAGACCCTCGGCGAATAGACGCGGTCCGGTGCCCATGCGCACCGTCTTCATCGGCCTGATGTCGGGCACGTCGCTCGACGGCGTCGACGGGGTCGCGGTCGACTTCCCGGCCACCGGCGGCTTCACCGTCCTCGGCCATGCGAGCACGGGCTTCGACGCCGCACTGCACGACACGCTGCTCTCGCTCAACACGAGCGGTGACGACGAGCTCCACCGCGCGGCCCTCGCCGCCAACGCGCTGCAGCACGTCTACGCGGACGTCGTGCGGGCACTGTTCGTCAAGGCCGGCCTCGCGAGGCACGACGTCGAGGCGATCGGCGCGCACGGCCAGACCGTGCGGCACCGGCCCGGCGAGTTCGACGGCGTCGGCTACACGCTGCAGCTCAATGCGCCGGCCCTGCTCGCCGAGCTGACCGGCATCGATGTCGTCGCCGACTTCCGCAGCCGCGACGTCGCCGCCGGCGGCCAGGGTGCGCCGTTGGTTCCGGCGTTCCACCGCGCCGCATTCGGCCGCGACGGCGAGCCGTTGGCGGTGCTCAACCTCGGCGGCATCGCCAACCTGACGGCGATCGCCCGCGCCCACGAGGGCGGCTCGATCGTCGGCTACGACTGCGGGCCGGCCAACGGCCTGCTCGACCTGTGGTGCCGCGAGGCGACCGGCGCCCGCTTCGACGCCGGCGGTGCATTCGCCGCCGGTGGCTCGATCGATCCTGCGCTGCTCGACGCCCTGCTCGCGGAGCCGTTCTTCTCGCGCAAACCTCCCAAGAGCACCGGTCGCGACCTCTTCAACCGCGAATGGCTGGCGGTGCGCCTCGATGCAACGGCCGCCCTCGGGCGCCTGTCGCCGGCCGACATCCAGGCCACGTTGTCCGAACTCACGGCGGCGGTCTGCGCCGACGCGTGCATCCACGACGCGTCAGGTGCCACGGAAGTCGTCGTCTGCGGCGGCGGCGCCCTGAACGACGACCTGCTGCGACGGTTGCGGCGGCGGCTGTGGCCGCGACGGGTCGTCCTCAGCGGCGAGCGGGGGCTCGATCCACAGCAGGTCGAGGCGACCGCGTTTGCGTGGCTGGCCAGGGGGGCGGTCCGCAGAGAGGCCGGGAACCTCGCCACCGTGACCGGTGCCCGCGGGTCGCGCGTTCTCGGTGCGATCTACCCGGGAAGCTGAGGCCGCGGCTACTCGCGCCGCGACAGACGATCAGGCCGAGAAGCTCGACCCGCAACCGCAGGTCGTCGTCGCATTCGGGTTCTTGATCACGAACTGCGCGCCCTGGAGATCGTCCTTGTAGTCGATCTCGGCACCCGTGAGGTATTGCAGGCTCATCGCGTCGATCAGCAGGGTGACGCCGTTCTTCGCCATCTGCGTGTCGTCGTCGTTGACGATCTCGTCGAAGGTGAAGCCGTACTGGAAGCCCGAGCAGCCGCCGCCTTGCACGAAGACGCGCAGCTTGAGGTCGGGGTTGCCCTCCTCGTCGACGAGCTCCTTGACCTTGTTCGCGGCGCTGTCGGTGAAGACGATGGGCACCGGCGGCGCATCGACGTCGGCGGTGGTGACGATGTTCTCGGCGAGTGCGCTCATGCTCGAAGCTCCTGATCGGCGGGCCGTGGATCGACCCAGCGATGATTATCTCAACTGGGGGCAAACGCTGCAGGAACAAGAAAGGCCGCGCGAAGGCGGCCTTCTCGTGGGGCGCATCCCGTCAGCGCTTGGAGAACTGCTTGCGACGACGCGCGCCATGCAGGCCGACCTTCTTGCGCTCGACCTCGCGCGCGTCGCGCGTCACGAAACCGGCCCGGCTGAGTTCCGGCTTGAGCTCGGCGTCGTAGTCGATGAGCGCGCGGGTGATGCCATGGCGCACCGCACCGGCCTGGCCCGTTTCGCCGCCACCGTGGACGTTGACCTTGACGTCGAACGCTTCCTGGTTCTGCGTCAGCATCAGCGGCTGTCGAACGACCATGATCGACGTCTGACGACCGAAGTATTCCTCGACCGGCTTGCCGTTGACGAGGATGCGGCCGGTGCCGCGCTTCATGAACACCCGCGCCACCGACGACTTGCGTCGGCCGGTGCCGTAATTCCAATCTCCGATCATCGCGCTTGCTCTTTCAGATCTCGAGGTTCTTCGGCTGCTGCGCGGAATGCGGGTGGCTGTCGCCCGCATAGACCTTCAGCTTCTTGATCATCGCGTAACCGAGCGGGCCCTTGGGCAGCATGCCCTTGACCGCCTTCTCGATGGCCCGACCGGGGTGGCGAGCCTGCATGTCCTTGAACTTGATGCCGCGAATGCCGCCCGGGTAGCCCGTGTGGCGGAAGTAGATCTTGTCGTCGGCCTTGTTGCCGGTGACGCGGATCTTGTCTGCGTTGACGATGACGATGAAATCACCCGTGTCGACGTGAGGCGTGTAGATGGCCTTGTGCTTTCCGCGCAGGCGAAGGGCGACTTCACTGGCCACCCGACCCAGGACCTTGTCGGCCGCGTCGATCACAAACCACTCATGCGTCACTTCGGCCGGCTTGGCACTGAAGGTCTTCATGGAAACTTTCCGGAGAACATGAACAAAGCCTCTAAGACTGCGACCTTCGCGACGCGAATCCGACGGTCCCGCTTCGTTCGGCGGGCTCGACGTTTGCTGGCGTCCTCGATGCCATCCTTTCACCCGAGGCAAGCGGAGAAAAGCCCGCGAGTATAGCAGCCACGTCGGAGCAACCGGACGCCGACGCCCGCCGTAGTGAGGCACGCGCCCTAGCTGCAGCCGGTAGACTCGGGAAAACCCTAGGTATCCAACTTCACCATGACGTCCCCCGAGCCCACCGGCCGCTCCTGGATTCCGATCCGTTCGATCGGGCTCCGCCACCGCGATCGCATCCTCGAACATCTGCTCTCGCTGGACGAGCGGTCCCGCTACCTGCGCTTCGGCTATCCAGCCAACGACGTGCACATCACCCGCTACGTCGACTCGCTCGACTTCCAGCACGACGAGGTTCTCGGCGTGTTCAACCGCCGTCTCGAACTGATCGCGCTGGCCCACCTCGCGTACCGATCGGCTGACCCGAGCCGCGGCCGGGAGGCGACTGCCGAGTTCGGCGTGTCGGTGCTGCCGAAGGCACGCCGACGCGGCTTCGGTCGGCGGTTGTTCGAGCACGCGATGCTTCATGCCCGCAACCGCGGCATCGGTGTCCTCTACATCCACGCGCTCAGCGAGAACACGGCCATGCTGAAGATCGCCCGGGACGCCGGCGCCACCGTCGTGCGCGAGGGCTCCGAGAGCGAAGCGTGGCTGACGCTGCCTCGCGATTCGCTCGCGTCGCACGTCGACGAGGCGCTGGGCCAGCGCGCCGCCGACTTCGACTACCGCTGGAAGTCCTACACCCGACTGCCCGTCACGCATGCCGCGGAGCCGGCAAAGGTCGACGGCGGCGGCGGCGGCTGAGAACCGTTCGTCGCCGCTACCATCGACAGTTCCGCCGTTGCGGCGGGATCACCGTCGGCCGCGCGCATGAACACTTTTCCCTGGATCCTCGCCACCGTCGCGGCGGCCTGCGCGTTGATCGCGGTGCTCGCCGCCGCGGGGCTGGCGCGGCGCAGGCGCCAACCCCAGCCGCTCCCGGTCGACTGGGCACTGACCGCGCGACCTGTCTTCTCGGCCAGCGAGCGGCGCATCTACAGGCTGCTGTGCGATGCACTCCCGCACCATGTCGTCCTCGCCAAGCTGCCGCTGGTGCGCTTTTGTCAGCCGGTCGACCCGATCGACGTCCGCTACTGGTTCGACCTACTCGGTTCGACGCACGTGACGTTCGCGGTGTGCAGTGCCAACGGACGCGTGCTTGCCGCAGTCGACCTCGACCGTGACCGCGCCAACTCGCGGCGCATCCTGCAGATCAAGCAATCGGTGCTCGGCGCCTGCCGGATCCGCTACCTGCGCTGGGCGGTCGACAGCCCGCCCAGCGTGAGCGAGTTGCAGATGCTGATCCCGAGTGCGCAGGCGAAGTCGGCGATGTCGGCGCCGTCGGCCGGGCTTGTCGAAGCACGCGACTCACTGGCCAGCACCGTCGCCAGCCAGCGCGCCCGGCGCAGCGCGCGATGGCAGGAGTCCGGCGGCGCCTACCAGGACTCGTTCTTCGCCTTCGACAGCCGGCTCGATGGTTTCGGTGCGAGCGAGTTGGGCGCAGCGGCTCCCACGGCACGGCCCGAGCCGGCCGACCGCGGTGGTGTCGGTGGTGTCGTGGTCGACGACGCCCCCAAAGCCGCGCGCCGTTGAGCGAGGCCGACGCCGACGCGACCTACGCGTCGCTCGATCCCGCCACCGTGCTCGACGCCCTCGACGGCGTCGGCCTGCGCGGCGACGGGCGCCTCATCCAGCTCAACTCGTACGAGAACCGCGTCTTCCAGGCATTCCTCGAGGACGACCGCGTCGTCGTCGCCAAGTTCTACCGGCCCGGGCGCTGGAGCGACGCGCAGATCCTCGAGGAACACGCTTACGCGGCCGAGCTTGCGGCCGCCGAGATCCCGGTCGCGGCGCCCTGGTCGCTGACGAAGGACGCGAACTCGACGTACGCCGGGTCCGTGAGCGTGCCGCATCCGACGCTGGCCCTCGCCCGCTTCGACGGCGCGCCGTTCCGCTTCGGCGTCTGCGCTCGATTCGCCGGTCGCGCGCCCGAGCTCGGCGACCCGGACGTGCTGCGCTGGCTCGGCCGCTACCTCGGGCGGATGCACCTCGTCGGCGCACGCGGCCGGTTCGAGCACCGGCTGAGGATCGATGTCGCGACCTA
Organism: Burkholderiales bacterium; assembly: GCA_038234975.1. Lineage (GTDB taxonomy): Bacteria > Pseudomonadota > Gammaproteobacteria > Burkholderiales > Burkholderiaceae_C > Schlegelella_A. Next base: position 11,071 of record JBBSUK010000082.1, on the reverse strand, counting down.
CGGCGACGCGAACCGCGACTGGTTGCTCGAGCACGAGACCGTCAGCCCCGACTCGGCGTCGACCTGGCGGGCGCTCGTCGACGAGGCCCTCGCGATGTGCAGAGAAGCCTTCTCCGCCACGCCCGCGAAGTCGCTGCGCCTGCACGGCGACTGCCACTGGGGCAACGTGTTGTGGACCGAGGCCGGCCCGCATTTCGTCGACCTCGACGACGCAGTCAACGGCCCTGCCGTGCAGGACCTCTGGATGCTGCTCTCGGGCGACCGCGCCTCGATGAGCCGGCAGCTCCTCGACGTGCTCGACGGTTACGAGCAGTTCGCAGAATTCGACTGGCGCGAGCTGCGCCTCGTCGAGCCGCTGCGTACGCTGCGCATGCTGCACCACAGCGCCTGGATCGCGCGGCGCTGGCGAGACCCGGCGTTCCCGATCGCCTTCCCGTGGTTCGCCGGCCCGGCGTACTGGGCGCAGGAGTGCACGCGGCTGCGCGAGCAGATCGAGGCGATGGGCGAGCCGCCGCTCGGCTCGCCCGCCTGAATCAGCCGGCGCTCACACCAGCAGCGCGTTGACCCGCTTCACATAGGACGCCGGATCCTCGAGCTGGCCACCTTCGGCGAGCGTGGCCTGGTCGAACAGGATGTGGGCCAGGTCGTCGAAGTGATCGCTCGTCTCCAGCAGCTTGACGAGCGGGTGTTCGGCGTTGACCTCGAGGATCGGCTCGGCCTTGGGCGCACCCTGCCCCGCCTGCTTCAGGAGCCGCGCGAGGTGGCCGCTCATGTCGCCTTCCTCGACGACGAGGCACGCCGGCGAGTCGACCAGGCGCGTCGTCACGCGGACATCCTTCGCGCGGCCTTCGAGCGACTTCTTCAAGCGCTCGAGCGTCGGCTTGAACGCCTCGGCGGCCTCCTCGGCCTGCTTCTTCTCCGCCTCGTCTTCCAGCGTGCCGAGGTCGACCGCGCCCTTGGCCACGCTCTGCAGCGGATGGCCGTCGAACTCGTAGAGGTGCGACAGCAGCCACTCGTCGACGCGATCAATCAGCAGCAGCACCTCGACGCCCTTCTTGCGGAAGATCTCGAGCTGCGGACTGTTCTTCGCGGTCGCGAGCGTGTCGGCCGTGACGTACCAGATCGCGTCCTGGCCTTCCTTCATGCGTGACACGTAGTCGGCGAACGACACCGTCGACTCGGCCGCCGCCGCATCGTGCGTGGAGTGGAAGCGATAGAGCTTCTGCAGCCGCTCGCGGTTGGCGTGATCCTCGCCGATGCCCTCCTTGAGGACGACGCCGAAGTCCTTCCAGAACGCGGCGTACTTCGCCTTCTCGGCTTCGTCCGTGCTGTCGGCGAGCGCTTCCAGCATCGACAGCACGCGCTTGGTCGAGCCTTCGCGAATCGCCTTCACGTCGCGGCTCTCCTGCAGCAGCTCGCGGCTGACATTGAGCGGCAGGTCGTTCGAGTCGATCACGCCCTTGACGAAGCGCAGGTAGACCGGCATCAGCGCCTCGGCGTCGTCCATGATGAAGACGCGCCGCACGTACAGCTTCACGCCGCCGCGCTTGTCGCGGTTCCACAGGTCGAACGGCGCCTTGGCCGGGATGTAGAGGAGCTGCGTGTAGTCGCTGCGACCCTCGACGCGGTTGTGCGTGTAGGCCAGCGGCAGCTCGCTGTCGTAGCTGATCTGCTTGTAGAACTCGTCGTACTGCTCCTTGGTGATCTCCGACTTCGGCCGCGCCCACAGCGCCGCCGCCTTGTTGACGGGCGCCCACTCGTCCCTGGTGACCTGCCGGTTCGCCTCGGCGTCCCATTCCTCCTTCTGCATGAGGATCGGCAACGAGATGTGGTCGGAGTACTTCGAGACGATGGACTTCAGCTTCCAGCCGGAGAGGAATTCGTCCTCTCCTTCGCGCAGGTGGAGAACGACCTTCGTACCGCGCTTCTCCTTCGTGATCGTCTCGACCTCGAAGTCGCCCGCACCTTCGGACGTCCAGCGCACGCCTTCTTCCGGCTTGAGCCCGGCGCGGCGCGACTCGACGGTGATCTTGTCGGCGACGATGAAGCCCGAATAGAAGCCGACGCCGAACTGGCCGATCAGCTGTGCGTCCTTCTTCTTCTCGCCCTCGAGCGACGCGACGAACTCGCGCGTTCCGCTCTTGGCGATCGTGCCGAGGTTGTGCACCGCTTCCTCGGCCGACAGGCCGATGCCGTTGTCCTCGATCGTCACGGTCTTCGCGTCGGCGTCGAACGAGACGCGGACCTCGAGCGTCGGGTCGTCCTCGTAGAGATCGGGCTTGTCGAGCGCCTCGAAACGCAGCTTGTCGCATGCGTCCGACGCGTTCGAGACGAGCTCGCGAAGGAAGATCTCCTTGTTGGAATAGAGCGAGTGGGTGACGAGGTGCAGGATCTGCCTGACCTCGGCCTGGAACGAGAGCGTCTGCTTGTCCATCTTCGGGTGGTTCGTTGGCGTTGCGATGCCGGCGCACGTGGCGACGAGGCTGCGATTTTCAAGCAGCCGCGCCTCGGCGTCTCCCTAGAATCTGCCGGTGCGAACCGTCGCCGCGACCCGCTACGTGACGCCGCTGCGCGAGGGCGGCTCGCTGCCCGCGGTCGTCGAAGCCGACGACGACGGCCTCTACGTGCTCAAGTTTCGCGGCGCTGGCCAGGGCGCGAAGGCCCTCGTCGCCGAGCTCGTGGCGGGCGAAGCGGCCCGGGCGCTCGGCCTGCCGATCCCGGAGATCGTCCTGGTCGAGCTCGACGTCGACCTCGCGCGCACCGAGCCCGATCCCGAGATCCAGGACCTCATCCGCGCCAGCGGCGGCTTGAACCTCGGGCTCGACTACCTCTCCGGCTCGCTCGCCTACGACCCCGCGGCTTTCGACGTCGACGCGGAGCTGGCGTCGCGCATCGTGTGGTTCGATGCGCTCGTCGCCAACCTCGACCGGACCCCGCGCAACTCGAACCTGCTCGTCTGGCACCGCCGGCTCTGGATGATCGATCACGGCGCGGCGCTGTACTTCCACCATGCGCTCGACGGCTCGGCCGGCATCGGCTGTCGCGCCGCGCAACGGCCGTTCCCGCACATCGCCGAGCACGTGATGCTCGCCAGGGCGACCCGCGTCGAGGCGGTCGACACCGCGCTCGCCGCGCGACTTCCGCGCGATGCGATCGAGCGCATCGTCAGGCTCGTTCCGGAAGCGTGGCTCGAGGGAGGCGCCGACCGCGCGATGTACGTCGATTTCCTGACCGAGCGCCTGCGCACGCCCAGGCGCTTCGCCGCCGAGGCCGCTGCCGCGGCGCACGCCTTGTCGACATCGGCGGCCTGACCATGCCGATCACCTACGACTACGCGATCGTTCGGGTCGTGCCCAGGGTCGAGCGGGGCGAGTTCGTCAACGCCGGCGTGATCGTGTCGTGCGACCGCAACCGCACGGTCGAAGCGCGGGTGGAACTCGATGAGGCGCGGGTGCTCTCCCTCGATCCGGATGCCGACCTCGTCTCGATCGGCGACGCGTTGCAGGCGCTCGTCGCGATCTGCCGCGGCGATGCGAGCGCGGGCGCGCTGGCGGCGATGCCGCCCCGCGAGCGGTTCCACTGGCTGGTGGCGCCGCGCAGCGCCGTCATCCAGACCTCGCCCGTGCACACCGGTCGCGCCAGCGACGTCGCCGCGGCGCTGGCGAGACTGTTCGAATCGGTGGTGACGGTGCGGCAACCGGCTGCGATCAAGCCTGCACCGGTCGGCGGCGGCTGAACCGCGCCGGCGTCAGGACACGGACTTCGCCGACTTCGCCGGCCGGTCGACGGCGTGGCCGTGGGTGTCGACGAGGCGCAGTGTCGGCCGCACGACGGCCGCCGGGGGCGCGACCGCAGGCTTGCGGTCGCCGAGCGCCGACAACGTCGGCGGCAGCGTCGCCTGGCCTTGCGTCTGCGGCAGCGAGGCCTCGTGCGCGTCAGAGCGCAGGCGCCGCGACGAGGACGAGGACGACGACGAGCGACCCGTCGAGCGGGAACGACCGCCGCGCCCGCCGGCATCGGAAGCGCCGTCCGGATCGGTGCCGGTCGCGCCGAGGCTGCCGATCGCCGCGAGCGATCGCGCCATGCGATCGGCCCAGCCGACGCGATCCGGTGCGACGCGACGGCCCGACGCGGCGAGGATCAGGAAGACGCCCAGCTGCACGCAGAGGAAAAGCGTCGCGCCGATCTCGATGATGTCGCGCGCCGGGATCACGTCGTTCCACGCCCGCGCGACGCCGAGGAAGGCGGCGAACATCCAGAGGAAGTTCGATGCGGCGACCGGAACGGCGATGGCAACCCAGTCGTGCAGCGTCCACCGCGGCACGCGTCTGCCACGCGCGAGGCGCGGGAAGGTGACCCGGTGCAGCATGAACGCGTTGCCGGTCAGCAGCACGACGACGCCGATCTTGACCAGCAGCTTGGGGTTGGCGAGGTAGTCGGCATGTGTCGCGACACCGTGCCAGACGATCACGCCGCCCGTGAGCCAGAGCATCAGAAGCGCCAGCATGACGATCCGGGCAACGAAGGCGTTGGGCGGCGCGATGCGGACCTTGTCCTGGGAAAGCTTGGAGAGCAGCCGAAGGTCGGTCGCGACGATCGCGCCGAGCGCCATCGAGGCCGACAGCAAGTGGACGAAGACGAGGAGCGTGTACATGCGATGAGTGCTTGGCGCAGCCGCCGGGCGTCTGCGTCTGCCAACCGGGACGCAGGCTGCGTGCCAGCGCCGGAAGCAGGCGCACCGTGGCGAACGGCCGCCTCGCGAGCTGATTTGCGACCTTTCTCGGCGCGTTCAGACCCCGCGCCACCAGCCGTGCGTCGCGTCGCGACACTCTTGCAAGGGTCTGCGGCAGATGTAAGCAATCGTGGCGGGACGGGACGAGACCGGCCGGCGCGCGATCAGCCGGCGGGAGCGATCGGCCTGGGTGCCTGCTTCTCGTACCAGTGGCTGATGCGATCCCCGTCCCAGTGCATCGCGATGTGCGATGCGGACTTCGCGTGCCGCAGCGCGCGCGGGCGAAAGATGCCGACGCACTCGCCGCCGGGGTCGCGAACGCTCGGGTAGCGGATGCCCCGACTCCCGGAATCGCGCAGCGACCGTCCCAGCCGCTGTGAGGGTGCGTAGTCGTCGGGGTCGAGGGCGGCCGCGTACGGGGAGCTTCGGCGCGACGTCGACGCGCCGCCGAGGTCGTGCAACTCGGCCTCGACGTTGGCGGCAATCAGGCGCAGGTCGATCTCGATCGCGGGTTCACGCGTGCGCCGCAGGAACACGCCGCGGTGAAAACCCACCTCGGCCACCGCCGTCGCCAGCGAATGCGCCGCGTAGTACACCCCGTAGCGACCGTCGGAAAAGCGCGAGCCTTCCGGGTTGAGGTGCGTGAACGCGGCCATGACCAGCGTCGCACCCGGGCCGCTCAGCCGCTCTGCCCTGGGCACCAGCTCGATCTCGCCGATCTCGTCGCGCAGCCGCGGGTTGCCGAGCGCCTCGATCGCGAACACCGCGTCGAGGTCACCCGGGTCGGCAACGGCGTCGAACAGGCCGACGACCGGAAACCGCGACGGGATGAGACGGTACGACGGTCGCCACGACACGCGAGCTTTCGGCACCGCGGCCCGATCGATCCCTGGCACGGCAGCCGCCGATCAGGCCTTGCCGCCGCGCTGCGCGTCGAGGTATTCGCGCACCACCCACAGGTCGACGACCTGCCCGCCGAGCATCCGTTCGAGCGCCGAACGACCGGCGAAGAGCGGCGCGTCGTTGGGCTTTCTGGGCCACGCGTCGGCGCGCTCGACGACGGGGAACAGCACGTGCAGCGAGGAGTAGATGCCGAACAGGTGCGACAGCCGCTCGAGCACATGCCGGTCGAGCGGGCCGACCTTGCCCTGCTTCCACTGGTAGAGCGTGGTGCGGGCGACGCCGAGGAGCGCAACCTGCTCGGCGATCGAGAGACCCCACGCGTCGGCGATGCGGAAGAACGTTCGCAGGGCCGCTGCCGCGGCGTCTGCGGAGGTGATGTCGACCGCGGCTGGCCGGGACTGGAGGACGGCGCTCACGGCAGACGGTGGTGTTGTACGTTCATGAACATGAAACCGGATTATGTCCGCCAACGAACGAATTGGCAAGGCGCCTCCGAGCCCCGGTCATGCGCGCCTCACGCCGTCGCGCGGCGATCCTTCGGCGTCCCAAGCGGCTGCGTCGAACGACGGGTCGCCGGCGATGCAGGCCGCCGCCATGTCGAGCGAGTCGAGGCCCCAGAACAGGTGCCGGCCGACGCCGATCGTCGGCACGCCGAAGACGCCGCGCGCGATCGCTGCGTCGGTCGCCGATCGGAGCGCCTGCTTGACCACGTCGCTCCCGGGGTCGAGCGGCGGCGCGAGGGACGCCTGCAGCGCGGCGAGTCGCCCTTCGTCCTCGGCGTCGCGGCCGCCACCCCGCCAGACGTGCCGCAGCACCTGCTCGCAGGCATGGCGCCCGGGCGTCATGGCCTGCGGCGCCGTGGCCCACGCCAGCCGCGAGAGGCGGATCGGGTTGAACGGATGGCGCCGCGGCGTGCTCGTCTCGATTCCCATCCGCCGGGCGAGCCAGTGGACGTGGCGAAAGGTCCACGCCCGCTTCGGTTCGATCTCGGCCGGTCCCTTGTGGGCGTGGTGCCTGAGCATCGCCGCGAACACGACCGGGCGGTACGCCACGGTGATCGAGAGCCCGGCAAACGCCTCGGGCAGCCGCTCGAACGCGAGGTAGGCGTACGGCGAGACCGGATCGAACCAGAAGTCGACCGGCGTCATGGGCGCTCCGATGCGCCGCGGGCCGGCAAGGCAGCGACGATCGCCTGCCGGCTTGCGTCGTCGAGCGAGCCCCATGCCGCAATCTCGTCGATCGTCCGGCCGCAGCCTCGGCACCAGCCGGTCGCGGCGTCCAGTGTGCAGACACCGGTGCACGGCGAAGCGACATCCACGGCAGCAGCCGGCGCCGTCGTTCCCGTGGTGGCGGTCGTCCGGCCGTTCACGGCACACCGAAGTAGCCGAGGGCCGCGTCGCGCTCGATGGCCGCGGACGACCGCCTCGCCGGATCGCCGTAACCGCCGCCGCCGGGCGTCGACACGGCAATCACGTCGCCAGCCCGGATCTCGATGTCCTGGTCCTTCGACAGATGCGGTGGAACGTAGGCCGCGCCGTCGCGAACGATCTCGACGGTGTTGACGCCCCCCGCCCTGCCGCCCCTGGCGCCCGGCGGGCCGGCGCGACCGTGGTCCATCACCATCGACACGCGCGCGTCGCCGCGCAGCAGCCTGATCCGGTAGTTCACCCCGAAGCCGCCGCGAAACTCGCCCGCACCCGCCGAGCCTTCGTGCAGCGAGTAGTCCTCGAACAGCACGGGGTAGAGCTGCTCCATGATCTCGATCGGCGTCGTCTTCGAGATGCCGATCGTCGAGCAGCCGTTGCTGATGCCGTCGCCGGCGGGGCTCCCACCGTAGCCGCCGCCGGAGATGACGTACATCACGTAGGCGCGGTTCTTCTCCGGGTCGAAGCCGCCGATGCCGAGATTGCCGCTGGTGCCCGCAGGTGCACCGAAAAGCTGCTCGGGGATCGCCAGGCCGAGGGCCGCGAACACGGCCTCGGCGATGCGCTGGCTCACCTCCGCCGCGCAACCGGACACCGGCCGCGGGTAGTGCGCATAGAGAAACGTGCCCTCTGGGTCGATCACACGCAGCGGCTCGAAGGTGCCAGCGTTGATCGCCGCATCCGGAAAGACGTGCTTCATCGCCAGGTAGATCGACGAGCGGGTGGTCGCGATGACGCTGTTCATCGGTCCCTTGCACGGCGGCGACGACCCGCTCATGTCGAACGTCAGCGTCGCGTGTTCGACATCGTGACCGCCGGTCTTGGTGATCGCCATGGCGATACGCAGCGGCTCGTCGACGACACCGTCGGAATCGACGAACGCTGCTGCGCGGTAGGTGCCGTCGGGAATCGTCGCGATCTGCTCGCGCATCTGCCGCTCGGCGCGGCGCTTCAGCTCGACGATGGCCGCATCCACCGTCGCATCCTCGTAGCGGTCGAGCAGCGCCGCCAGGCGCTTCTCGCCCGTGGCGAGCGCAGCCGATTGCGCCTTGATGTCGCCGATGCGCTGGTCGGCGATGCGGATGTTGCTGAGGATGATCGAGAGGATCTCGTCGTCGATCACGCCTCGCTTGTAGAGCTTGACGGGCGGCAGGCGCAGCCCTTCCTGCTCGACCTCCGTCGCGTTGGCGGAAAAGCCGCCCGGCACCATGCCGCCGGTGTCGGGCCAGTGGCCGGTGTTGGCGAGCCAGCACCAGAGCCTGCCGTCGCGAAAGAACGGCTGCACGAACTTGACGTCCATCAGGTGCGTGCCGCCGAGGTAGGGGTCGTTGACGATGAAGACGTCGCCCGGGTCGAGCGCGATCTTCAGCCGCTGCACGCGCTCGATCACCGCCTGCACCGTGAACTGCATCGTGCCGACGAACACCGGCAGCCCGAGCTCGCCCTGGGCGATCAGCTCGCCGCTGTCGCGGTGGTAGATGCCGTCGGAACGGTCGAGCGCTTCGGCGATCACGGGCGAGAACGCACTGCGCACGAACGCCAGGTCCATCTCGTTGCAGACCTGCATCAGGCCGTTCTGCAGGACGGCGAGGGTGATCGGATCGAGCCGGTCGTGCGCCATGCCGGTCATTCTCCAGCGTCCGGCGCGGCCGCGACCGCGATCACCAGATTGCCCTGTGCGTCGACCTCGACCCGGTCGCCGGGTTCGACCACCGTCGTGCAGTCGAGCTGCTCGATGATCGCCGGCCCGTCGAACGCGGCCTGCAGCGGAAGGCACTGGCGCGAATAGACGGGCGTGTCTTGCCAGCCGCCGTCGAACCAGACCGGCCGTCGCGTGCGTCGGGCGCCGGCGAGCGTGCTGGCCGCGTCGCCGCGCGGCGCGAGCGCGCCGAGCGGGATCGGGCGCCGCGTGCCGACGACCGCCGTGTGCAGGTTGACGAGCACCGGCCTGATCTCCGGCAGCTCGACGCCGAACCGCCTCGCGTAGGCCGCGGCGAACTCCCCCCGCAATGCGGCAACGGTGGCGGCGCCGGCCTCGATCGCGACCTGCAGCACGTGGCTCTGGCCCTGGAACTGCATGTCGGCACGGTGCAGGGTCGCGACACGCTCGACGGCCACACCCTCGCGCACCAACAGCGCCCGACCGGCTTGCACCTGGCTGTCCAGCAGGCCGGCGATGCGTTCGTCGTCGATGGCGTCGAGCGGCCGGTTGACGGTCGCGACGAAATCGTGCCGCAGGTCGGCGACGACGCACCCGAGCGCGTTCGTGAGGCCCGGCCTTGCCGGAATGAGCACGTGCGGGATGCCGAGCTCGCGGGCCAGCGCCGACGCGTGCAGCGGGCCGGCGCCGCCGAACGCGAACAGCGCGAAGTCGCGCGGGTCATGGCCGCGCGCCAGGCTGACCATGCGGATGGCGCCGGCCATCCTGTCGTTGGCGACCCGGACGACGGCGGCGGCGGCGGCGACGGCGTCGATGCCGAGCGGCGCGCCGATCTGGGCCGCGAGCGCGCGGTGCAGCGTGTCGATCGTCACCGGCCGGTCAACGGCGAGCAGCCGAGCCGGGTCGAGCCGGCCGAGCACGAGGTCGGCGTCGGTGATCGTCACGCGCGTGCCGCCGCGGCCGTAGCCGATCGGCCCCGGGGTTGCGCCGGCGCTCTCGGGGCCGACCCTGAGCATGCCCGCCGCGTCGACCGAGGCGATCGAGCCGCCACCGGCGCCGATGGTGTGCACGTCGACCATCGGCACGTGGATCGGCATCGCGTACTCGAGCTCGAGCTCGCTCGACACCGCCGGCACGCCGCCGAGCACGAGCGCGACGTCGCTCGACGTGCCGCCCATGTCGTAGGTGACGACATCTGCGAACTGTCCCGGCCGCGCGCCCGCCTGCATCGCCGTCGCCGCCGCTGCGATGACGCCCGAGGCGGGGCCCGACATCACCGTCGCGACCGCGTGGTCGGCGACGATCGACGCCGCGACCGTGCCGCCGTTGCCCTGCATCACGAGCAGCTCGCGTGCGTAGCCCCTGGCGCGCAGTTCGCCTTGCAGCCGGTCGAGGTAGCGCGCGAGCACCGGCTGGATCGCCGCGTTGACCGCCGCCGTGACGCCGCGCTCGTACTCGCGGCTCTCGGCGACGACGGTGTGGCCCGCCGTGACGAAACGGTTCGGCCACAGCGCGCGAACGATCTCCGCCGCCCGCGCCTCGTGCGCCGGGTACGCGTAGCTGTGCAGGAAGTGGACGACGACGCTCTCCGCGCCGAGCTCGAGCAGACGCCGCGCCGCCTCGGCGACGCCGGCTTCGTCGAGCGGCACGAGCACGCGGCCCTCGGCGTCCATGCGTTCGTCGACCTCGAGTCGCAGGTGGCGCTCGACGAGCGGAACGAAGCGGCCCTTCAGGCCGTACGGCGTCGGCCGCGTGCGGCGGCCGAGTTCGAGCACGTCGCGAAAGCCGCGTGTCGTAACGAGGCCGACGCGCGCGATCTTGCGCTCGAGCATCGCGTTGGTCGTCGTCGTCGTGCCGTGCACGATCGCATCGAGCGCCGCGGCGTCGATGCCGGCCGCGTCGAGCGCGGCGACGACGCCGGAGGCCTGGTTGTCGAGCGTCGTCGGCACCTTGGCGATGCGCACCGTGCCGTCGTCGTCGACGACGACGAGGTCGGTGAAGGTGCCGCCCACGTCGATCCCGGCAATCATCACCCGTTCTCCATCGTCACACGCTCAGATGCGCGCGCAGCAAGGCGTCGTCGCGCATCAGTGCGTCCATCGTTCCGCTGAAGCGCACCTCGCCCTTCTCGAGCACCACGGCCCGGTCGGAGACGAGGCGCGCGAAGTGCAGGTTCTGCTCCGACAACAGCACGGCCACGCCGGCGTGCTTCAGCTCGACGATCGTCTTCGCCATCTCCTCGACGATCACCGGCGCCACGCCTTCCGAAGGCTCGTCGAGAAGCACCAGGTGCGGCTGGCCCATCAACGTGCGCGCCACCGTGAGCATCTGCTGCTCGCCGCCGCTCATGCG
>JBBSUK010000081.1:0-16795 GCA_038234975.1 Burkholderiales bacterium | reverse complement strand
GATCGGGAACGTGGACAGGTCGGTCATGCGGACGTCAGGGCTGGGGTCGGCGTTGAAATGCGGCGATTCCGGGTCATGCGACTCCTTGGCGAACGGCGTGCCGGCTGTCGCCTCGACGAGGCATCCGCCTACCTCGCGACACGAAATTAGATGTTCTCACGCCGTCGGCGTCTACCGGGGAAAATCAGGCACCCTTCGAACGGCGAGAGGGACCGCATGGGAGCCGAAGGGCCATACGATGCCCACCATGCGCATCGCAACCTTCTCGCGTGGTCTCGTCGTGGCCTGCGCCATGGCCGCCTTCGCGCTTCCCGCCGGCGCGTTCGACCTGCAGGCGCACCGCGGCGGCCGCGGCCTGCGCCCAGAGAACACGCTGGTCGCCTTCGAGAACGCGCTGCGCCTGGGCGTGACGACGCTCGAGCTCGACATCGCCATCACCTCCGACGGCATCCCGGTGATCTCGCACGAACCGGCGCTGGTCCCCGGCACCGCGCGCGCCGCGTCGGGCGCATGGCTGACGGCGCCCGGGCCGCTGATCCGCGGCCTCAGCTTGGCCGACGTGCAGCGCTACGACGTCGGCCGCCTCAATCCCGACAACCCGTACGGACAGCCGTTCGCCGCCAGCCAGCAGCCGCGCGACGGCGAGCGCATTCCGACCCTCGCCTCGCTGTTCGATCTCGTCAAGCGGCTCCACGCCGACGACGTGCAGTTCGACATCGAGACCAAGGTCTTCCCGAACCGGCCGAACGACACGCTGGCGCCCGACGCTTTCGTCCCGGTCCTGCTCCAGGTCATCCGCGACGCCGGCATGACCCGCCGGGTGATGATCCAGAGCTTCGACTGGCGAACGCTCGCGCTCGTGCAAAAGCTCGAGCCCGGCATGCGGACGGTGTACCTCACGATCAAGACCCGCAACTTCGACAACGTGGCCGAGCCATCGTGGACCAACGGCATGCTTCGGCGCGACTACGCCTCCGTGCCGGCGATGGTGAAGGCTGCGGGCGGCACGATCTGGGCGCCCAACGCCGGCAGCATCGACGGCGAAGACGTCAAGCGTGCACAGGCGCTCGGCCTGCAATGCATCCCGTGGACGGTGAACGACGCCGACACCATGAAACGCCTGATCGGCTGGGGCGTCGACGGCATCATCACCGACTACCCCGACCGCTTGCGCGAGGTCATGCGGGAGCGCGGCTTGCCTTTACCTGCGGGCCTGGGGAAATAGGCCCCGCGCGCAACCGACGAAAACCGCCGACCGCATGGACTCGATCAACCGCAACCGGCCCGACGACACCCGCCAGGACCTCGCCGGTGCCGACGCCGTCGAGCGCCTGCGCGACATGGTGAAGAAAGCCGAGAGCTGCTTCTTCTGCACGGCCGTGAGCATCGGCGACACGGGTGCGACGCGACCGATGAGCGTGCAGGACATCGACGCTGCCGGCCACCTGTGGTTTCTCAGCGCCAGCGACAGCCACAAGAACCTCGAGATCCAGCGCGACCCGGCGGTGCGCCTGTTCTTCCAGGGGTCGGAGCACTCCGGATTCCTCGTCGTCACCGGCCGGGCCGTGATCTCGCACGATCAGGCCAGGATCGAGGCACTCTGGGAGCCGGTGATCAAGACCTGGTTCACCGGCGGCGTCGACGATCCTCGCATCACGGCGATCGAGGTCGTGCCGACCGGCGGCTACTACTGGGACAACAAGCACGGCGACATGGTCGCCGGCGCGAAGATGCTCATCGGGGCGGCGCTCGGCAAGACGCTCGACGACTCGGTCGAAGGCACGCTCGCGCTCTGACATCCGAGACCCGCAGGACACCACGATGGAACCGATGAAGCCGATGAAACCCATGAAGGCGATGGAGCCCATGGAGAAGATGCAGCCGGCCGAACGGTGGTGGTCGTCCGATCTGGGCGAGGCGACCAGCACGGGCTCCGAGAACGACACGCGCTACGCGTACTTCGCGGCGAAGAAGCGGCTCGCCGTCGGCCGTGGCGGCAAGGTCGTCGTGTACAAGACCGGCGACACGCCGATCGACGGCTTCTCGCAGTCGCAGGGCGGCTCGTCGTCGCTTCGTTTCTCCACCGGTGACGGCACGATCGGCGTCGACGACCTCGAGCCGGCCTGAGCTCAGTCGAGCTTGGCGCCGGAGTCCCGCACGACCTTCGCCCACTTCGCGGATTCGGCCTGCAGGAACGACGCGAAGGCCTCGGGCGTGTCGCCCACGACTTCGATGCCCAGCGTCTGCAGCCGCTCGCGCACGTCGGGTTGGCGCAGGATGCGGACCGTCTCGTCGTGCAGCCGGGCGACGATCTCCTTCGGCGTGCCGGCCGGCACGAACAGCCCGAACCATTGCAGCGACTCGAAGCCCGCCAGTCCGCTCGAAGCGACCGTGGGCAGCGACGGCGCGATCGGCGACGGCGTGGCGTCCGTGACGGCGAGCGCCACCATCTTGCCGCTTTGCACCTGCGGCAGGAACGCCACGGCCGTGCCGAATGCCATCGACACGCGGCCGCCGGCCAGGTCGGTGATCATCGGCGCGTCGCCCTTGTAGGGAATGTGCCGAAGGTCGATGCCGGCGAGCGCCGCGAAGTTCGCGCCGGTGAGGTGGGAGATGCTGCCGTTGCCGCTCGACGCATACGTCAGCTCGCCCGGCTTCGCCTTCGCCAGCGCGATGAGTTCGCCGACCGACTTCGCCGGCACGGTCGGATTGACGACGAGCAGGATGGTCGCCTTGCCGATCAGCGTCACGGGAGCGAAGTCGCGCACCGGCTGGTAGGGCAGCTTGCCGTACAGGCTCGGAGCGATCGCGTGGGTGCTGCTGGTGCCGAGCAGCACGGTGTAGCCGTCGGCCGGTGACTTCGCAGCGAGGTCGGAGCCGAGCGTGCCGCCGGCACCGCCCCGGTTGTCGATGACGACCGACTGCTTCAGTGCGATCGCCAGTCGCTCGGCGACCAGCCGCCCGACAACGTCGGTCGACCCGCCGGCGGGAAACGGGATGATGAAGCGCATCGGCTTGGACGGCCAGGCCTGTGCGGCGCACAGCGTGCTGCTCAGCGCGAGCAGGCCGGCGGCCAGGGCACGAAGGTAGAGGCTCGATCGCATGGGGTGCTCCGGATCAGTGGACGGTGGCGGTGGTGGCCAGCATGGCATCGGCGATGCGCAACGCGGTGTTGAGGGAATCGGTGAGACCGAGGTGGCCGTGGCCGACCGCGAGCCACAGTCCGCGATCGCCGTGCTCGCCGTCGGCCCGGCCAACGCGCGGCACCGAGTCGGGCAGGCAGGGCCGATGCCCCATCCAGCGACTCGTGGCAGGCGCGTCGAGGCCCGGGAAGTTGTTGCGGGCGATCTGCTCGAGCTGCTCGACGCGTCGCTCGCTCATCGGCCGCTCGAGGCCGCCGATCTCGACCGTGCCACCGACCCGCAGGCCCTGCGCCATCGGCGTCACGAACACCTTGCGGTCCGTCAGCACCACCGTGCGCGACACGGTGTCGCGGGCGGCGGCGAACTGCACGTGGTAGCCGCGCTGGCTCTCGAGCGCGACGTGCACGCCGAGCGGATCGAGCAGCCGGCGCGACCAGGCGCCCGCGGCGGCGACGACGTGGTCGAAGCGCGTCGACGCCGTCGCCGCGCAGCCGACGAGCCGCCATCCGCCCGACGCGGGATCGAGCCCGCCCACCTCCGCGCGATGCAGGTGCCCGCCGCCTCGCACGAACGAATCGGCCATCGCCTGCACGTAGCGGAGAGGGTCGACGATGGTCGCCTGGTCGGGCATGAACATCGCGGCGCGGTAGCGCTCGCCGACGCGGGGTTCGAGCGCGACGATGCCGGCCCTGTCGAGGCGTTCGAAGCGGAATCCGTGCTCGCGGCGCAGCGCCCAGCCGGCGGCGTCGGCGTCGAGCGCCCCGTCGTCGGGATAGAGGTGCAGGTGGCCGCGCTGCAGGAAGAGCTCGGGAACGCCGAGCGCCTCGGTCATCGCACGATGCCGCTCGACGGCATTCGCGTGCAGTTCGGCGAGCCGCCCGGAGCTGCGCGCCACGACGGCCGGCCGCGCCGAGGCGACGAAGCGCAGCAGCCACGGGAGTGCCTGCGGCAGATAGGCGAGGGGCAGGTGCAGCGGCCCGTCGGCGTCGAGCAGCATCTTCGGCACCGACGCGAGCACGCCGGGCATGGCCAGCGGGGCGACCGAGGACGGGCTGATGGCGCCCGAGTTGCCGAAGCTGCAGCCGCTCCCGGGCGCGTCGCGGTCGACCAGATCGACCTCGGCGCCGCGCCGCCGCAGCTCGAGCGCGATCGCGCAGCCGACGATGCCGGCGCCGACCACCGCGACACGCAGCGCGCCCGGGCGGATCACCGCGCCGTCTGCCGCGGCCGCTTGTCGGAGACGATGCGGCCGCCCTTGAGCACGAGGCGCAGGCGCCGCACGTCCTGCAGGTCGACCAGCGGATTGCCGCCGACGACGATCAGGTCGGCGCGCTTGCCGACCTCGATGGTGCCCATCTCGTCGGCGACGCCGCAGACGGCGGCGGCGTCGGCCGTCGCCGCCCGCAGTGCCTGCCACGGCGTCGCGCCGTCGCGCGCCCAGAGGCCGAGCTCGAGCAGCGCCGCGTCCTGCAGGGGCCGGATGTCGGAGCCGAGCGCCATCTTCACGCCTGCCGCCAGCGCCTTGCGGAACCATTCCGTGTGCACGCCCGAGGCGGCGTCGACGCGGCAGCACAGGGCGTGCGACAGGTTGCGGTTCTTCACCCAGCGCTTCTCCCAGTCGTTGCTTGCCTGGCCGGGCGACAGGTGGCTGATGGACAGCGTCGGGACGAACCAGGTGCCGTGCTCGAGGAACAGCTCGATGCATTCGTCGTCGAGGATGTAGCCGTGCTCGACGCTGTGCGCGCCCATCCGGATCGCGTTCTTCACCGCCTGCGGATTGGTGGCGTGCGCCATCACCTTGAACTCGCGCAGCCGGCAGATGTCGAACGCCGCCTTGAGCTCGTCGTCGAGGAAGAAGGAGTGCCGGTGCAGGTCCCAGGCCGGCCCCATGATCCCGCCGGACAGGTTGAGCTTGATGTGGTCGACGCCGTTCTTGATCTGCTCGCGGATCGCCTTGACGAAGCCGTAGGGGCCGTCGCATTCGAGCGCGTGCCCGGAGGTGAGGAAGTGGCCGCCGGTGGTCGTCAGGAAGTGTCCGGCCGCGAACAGTCGCGGGCCGACGTACAGGCCGCTGTCGAAGGCCCGCTTCCACGCCACGTCCATGTAGTGGTGCGCGCCGGCCGAGCGCAGGCCGACGATGCCCGACTCCGTCAGCGCCGACATGAGCCGGTTGCCGAAGAGGGTGACCTGGTCGGCGAGCGGCACGTCGTTCAGCGACAGGTAGTCGGGGTGGATGTGGACGTCCCACAGCCCCGGCATCAGCGTGTCGCCGCGCAGGTCGACGATCTCGGCCTCGCCTTCCCAGGGCGGCGCGGAAGCCGGCCGGATCTCGGCGATGCGGCCGTCGTCGATCAGCACGCTCGCGCCGGGCTGCGCCTCCGGCCGGACGCAGTCGACGAGGTTGGCGTGGGTCAGCAGCGTTCTCATCGGCGGCGTGGCCTCATTCCGGCACGATGTCGCCCTTGTCGGCGAGCGCCTTCCACTTGCCGATCTCGGCTCGGACGAAGCGACCGAATTCGTCCGGGGTGGAGCCGGCGGCGACGATGCCGCGCTCGGCGAGCGCATGGCTCAGCTCCGGCGAGGCGAGCGCCGCGACGACGGCGGCGCTGATCCGGTCGACGACCGCCGTCGGTGTCTTCGCCGGCGCGAGCAGCCCGAACCAGGTCCCCGCCACGAACGGCCCGCCGCCGGCTTCGGCGAATGTCGGCACCGACGGCGCGCTCGGCAGCCGCTCGTTCGACGCGACCGCCAGCGCCCGCAACTTGCCGGCCTTGACGTGGCCGAGCAGCGCCGGCGGCGTGTCGAAGGTGTACTGCACCTGGCCGCCGAGCAGGTCGTTGACCGAAGGCGCGCTGCCCTTGTACGGCACATGCAGCGCCTGCACGTGCGCCATCGACTTGAACATCTCGCCGGCGAGATGGTTCGACGTGTTCTTGCCGAACGACGAGTAGGCGAGCTTGTTCGGGTTCGCCTTGGCGTAGTCGATGAACTCGGCGAGCGTCGCCGTGGGCACCGACGGGTTGACGACCAGCAGGAACGGCACCCGGCCGACCAGCGACACCGGGCGCAGGTCCTTCGTAGGGTCGAACGGGATCGCCTTCATCGTCACCGGCGCGATCGAGACCTCGGCCGACGCGCCGAGCAGCAGCGTGTAGCCGTCCGGGTCGGCGCGCACCACCGACATCGCGCCGATCGTGCCGCCGGCTCCGGCCCGGTTGTCGACGATCACGGTCTGCCCGAGCCGGCGCGACAGCGCATCGGCGAGCAGGCGGCCGGCGACGTCGGTGCTGCCGCCGGGCGGGTAGGCGACGACGATGTGGACGGTGCGGGACGGCCATGCGTCGACCTGTGCGAACGCAGTCAGCGGCAGCAGGACGGCGACGAGGAGGATCTTCCGCAAGGCATCGAGACGGGTCATGAGGTTTCTCCAGAACGAGCGTCGACTCCAGCGACGTGCCGCCGAGGCTACGACGGCCCGGGCCGGTAGAACGCCTCCACCTGTCCCTTGAGCGTGATCATCAGCGGCCGGCCCTTGCGGTCGAGCGTCTTGTTCGCAGGCACCTTCACCCAGCCTTCGCTGATGCAGTACTCCTCGACGTCGAAGCGCTCCTTGCCGTTGAGGCGGATGCCGATGCCGTGCTCGAACACGGCCGGCACGTGGTGCCGGCTCTGCGGGTCGACCGACAGGCGATCGGGAAGGGGCGGCGGTTCAGGCGTGGGCGGCGTCAGGGGGGCGGCGGTGTCGTCCATGGCGCGATTCTGGCCTGTGCTCCGTCGCGTCAGAACTGCGTCTTCCAGACATCGAGCCGCGAGATCGGCTCGTCGGCGAAGAAGACGCGCACCTGATCGGGCCGCACGTCCTTCCAGCGCTCCTGCCTGATGAACCAGCGAACGACGAACTCGCGCGCCGCTTCGCGCGCCGCCTGCCGCTGGAACTCGATGTAGGCGGGGGACGCGGCCTTGCGCCCGAGCTCGCCGGTCACCGCCTTCTCGAGCGCGGCGAGGTTCTCGTCCTTGTTGAAGCGGGCCCAGCCGGAGATCGTCTTCTTGCGCAGCGTCGCCGTGTCGAAGGCGACCGGCAGGCTCGGCTTGACGGCCGGCACGATGACGCGGAAGGCGTCGCCGACGCGGCGCACGTTCCAGCCGTTCGGATCGGTCGGCACGTGGTAGCGGAAGACCGCGTCGACCTCGACCTCCGAGACCGTCGTGCCGAGGTTGATGCCGCCGAGGAAGGTCTGGCTGTCGGTGCGCACGAACGTCTCGCGCGGCGAACGGATGGTCGAGAGCTCGAGCACGCCGGTCTTGATCGCGATCGGCATCTGCCGTGCGCCGGCGTCGGCGGTCGAGACGTCGCGGCGCGACACGAAATCGTCGACCTGGCGAATGCCCCATGCCACCGCGCCGACCAGCAGCAGTGCCAGCAGCAGGGCAACGATGACGCGCGTCGGGCGCGGGTCGCGTCGAGGGGGCGGCGTGGCCGGCATGCCGCGATGGTGTCATGCGGCGCCGGAGCGCGGCTGCGAAGCGCGACGCTTCAGAAGCGCTCGACCCAGGGCCGCACTTCGATCTCCCACGTCCACGCGCTGCGCGGCTGCGTCAGCAGGTGGACGTAGGTCGCGGCGATGGCGTCGGGGTCGAGCTTGTCGTCCTGGCCGTCGGGCGCCGTGCCGGGCGGACGGATGCTGCCGTCGACGACGATGTGGCCGACGTGGATGCCCTTCGGCGCCAGCTCGCGCGCCATGCTCTGCGCCAGCCCCCGGAGCGCGAACTTGCCCATCGCGAACGCCGCTGACTGCGGGTAGCCCTTGACGCCGGCCGACGCCCCTGTGAAGAGGATGGCGCCGACGCCGCCCGGCAGCATGCGCCGGGCCGCTTGCTGGGCGACGTGGAAGGCGCCGAGCGCGGTGACGGCGACGGCGCGTTCGACCGCCGCGCCGTCGACTTCGACGAAAGGCCCGCGCACGCGCTGGCTGGCGTTGTAGACGACGACATCGGGGGCGCCGCCGAGCTCCGCGGTGGCCTGGTCGAAGGCGGCCGCAACCGACGCCGCGTCGGTCGCGTCGCAGGCGAGCGCCACGCTGCCCGTTGCGCGGGCGATCGGCTCGACTGTCTCGCGACGCCGCGCCGCGACGGCGACGCGCAAGCCGGCGTCGTGCGTGAACGCTCGGGCCAGGCTCGCGCCGAGGCCAGGACCGGCGCCGACGATCAGCGCACGGCGATACGGCGTCGGCAGCGGAGTCGTCGCCATCGCCTCAACCCCTCGCCGTCAGCCGCTCGTTGGCCGGGAACATCGCCTTCTTCGCCGCGTCGTCCATCTCGGCCTTGAACGCGTGCTGGGTCTTGATCGCCTCGACGCGCTGCGCTGCGGGGCGGGCGTTGACTTCATCGAGCAGGCGCTTCACGTTCGGCAGCTTCTCCCATGCCTCGGGACCGCCGAGAACGAACGGCACCGCGCGCGCCCAGCCCCATACGGCCATGTCGACGAAGGTGTAGGCGTCGCCGAGCATGTGCGGGTGCTTCGCGAGTTGCGCGTCGACGATCTGCCAGTGCCGCCAGGCCTCGAAGTCGTAGCGGTTGACCGCGTACTCCTTCGGCTCGGGTGCGAAGTGCTTGAAATGCACCGCCTGCCCGGAGTACGGGCCGATGCCGGTGGCCACGAACATCAGCCACGAGAGCATCTGCGCGCGTGCCGCCGGCGTGTTCCCGGGCATGAACTTGCCGGTCTTCTCGGCGAGGTAGAGCAGGATCGCGTTGCTGTCGAAGACGACCGCATCGCCGTCGACGAGCGCCGGCGTCTTCGCGTTCGGGTTGATCGCGATGAACGCCGGCAGGTGCTGCTCGCCCTTGCGGGTGTCGACCGGAACGAGCTCGTACTCGAGCCCTGCATCCTCGAGGAACAGCGCCACCTTGGCGGGGTTGGGCGACGGGTGGTAGTAGAGCTTGATCATGGGAGGCACGTGAAGCGGCAGGAGGGCCGATTCTGCAGACATCTGCGCGCAAGCTGCTCTCGCCGAGCTCGAACGGCTGGCTCGAGGTGCGAGCCGCACCATCGCGACGTCACGTTTGCCGATCTTCCGCACAGCGCCGAGGGCGAGCGCGTCAGAACGCGCGTCAGGAGCCGACGGTCGCCGACAGCGCCGGATCGACGGCGCGTGCCGCCGGAGCCCGCGGAGGCGCGAACGTCGCGTCGTCGGTGTCGGAGGCATCGCCTTCGTCGAGCGTCGCGAACGCCGAGAGGAGGACGCGGTCGCGGCCGGCGTCCTTGGCGGCGTAGAGCGCATCGTCGGCCTCGCGCAGTGCACAGGCCCAGTCGTCGAGGCGGTTCGCCGGCGCCGACACGCCGACGCTGATCGTGCAGTGCAGCATCGCGGTGCCGGCCTCGACGCGCAGCGCCGCGACGGCGTCGCGCAGCCGCTCGGCAAGCACCGCGGCGACGCCGGCCTGCGCGCCGACGCAGCCGATCAGGAACTCCTCGCCGCCGGTGCGCGCCGCGAAGTCGCCTGCGCGCACCGAGCGGGCCAGCGTTTCGCCGACGACGCGCAGCACCGCATCGCCAGCGTCGTGGCCGTGCGTATCGTTGATGCGCTTGAAGTGATCGACGTCGATCTGCAGCACCGTGACCGGCCGCGGCTGGCGCGGCCCGAAGTGGAGGCGCAGCGCGTCGGCGAGGCCATGGCGGTTGAGCAGGCCGGTGAGCGGGTCGCGCGTGGCCATTTCAGCGAGCTTGCCGTTGAGCCGCATGAACGCCATCCACAGGACGAGCGGGCCGAACAGCACGCCAACAAGCGATCCGTAGTACGCGTAGGCCTGCGCGAGCGGGCCGTGAAAGATGGGCTCGACGCCGATCGTGCCGGCGACCGCGCCGCGCAGCAGCGTCAGCGCACCGAGCAGGCCGATCATGGCGCCGAACGCGAGCATCGGCGGTCGAAGCGCCGCCTCGGCGTCGCGCAGCGAGCGCACGGCGACGATGCCGAAGGCCACCTGACCGCCGCCGAGCAGGATGTTGAGCAGGGCGTGGCGGCCGGGCGGTCCGAACGCGGCCATCGCGAGCAACGCGATCGGCACGTAGCCGGCGACCAGCGCCACGAGCCATCGCACGCGCGGCGCGCTGCGGCCGGTGAACAGGCGCAGTCCGCCGTGGAAGAAGAAGATGGCGAGCAGCAATCCGGCGTCGAGCATCGCGCTGTCGGGTCCGACGTCGCGGGCCCCGACCTTCAGGCGCGCGAACAGGCAGGAGCCGTTGACGATGCAGCCGACGCCGAACCAGGCGAGGCCGTCGCCCTGCGGCGTGCGGCGGCCGATCAGGAGCAGCAGGCCGCCGCCGACGACCAGGTGGACCGAGAGGATGACGATGATGGTCGAGATGTCCATTTTCGGGAGCGGCGGCGCGGCAAACCGCACGGCTTCGGCAACGGAGCGTCGCGCGTGACGGCCGGCAACCCGCGACAACCCTGCGTGACGCGCCGGCCGGTGGTCGGAGAATCGGGCCGGCAAGGACCACGACATCCAGGAGACTTCCGATGCCCTATCGCATGACCTCGCGGCGCGTCCGCACCGCGGCACTCGTGCTCGCCCTGGCCGCAGGCGGCACGACGGCCGCCACCGCCGGCACCGTCACCGTCGTCACCTCGTTTCCGAAGGAGCTGACACAGGCCTACAAGACGGCGTTCGAGAAAGCCAACCCGACGATCAAGCTGGAGATCCTGAACAAGAACACCGTCCAGGGCATCGCCTACGTGCGCGAGCTGAGCGCCGGCCAGCGGCCCGACGTGTTCTGGGCCTCGGCGCCCGACGCGTTCGAGGTGCTGGCCGGGCAGAACCTGCTCGACAACGTCGCCGATCTCGCCAACAAGGCCGCGCCGGCCAAGGTCGGCGCCTACCCGATCAACGACCCGCAGGGCCGCTACCTCGGCCAGGCGCTCGCCGGCTACGGCCTGATGTGGAACACGCGCTACCTCGCGGCGCACAAGCTGCCGGTGCCGGCGCAGTGGCGCGACCTGACGAAGGCGGTGTGGTTCGGCCACGTGGCGATGAGCGCGCCCTCGCGCTCGGGGACCACGCACCTCACCGTCGAGACGCTGTTGCAGGGCGAGGGCTGGGACAAGGGCTGGACCCAGCTGCTCGAGATCGCCGGCAACTGCGCCGCCATCACCGAGCGTAGCTTCGGCGTCCCCGACGGCGTCAACAACGGCCAGTTCGGCGTCGGCCTGGTGATCGACTTCTTCGGCCTCGCCGGCAAGTACTCCGGCTTTCCGGTCGAGTTCGCCTACCCCGACGTGACGGCGGTGGTGCCCGCCAACATCGGCCTCGTGAGCGGCGGCAAGAACGCCGCCGAAGGCAAGCGATTCATCGCCTACACGCTCTCGCTCGAGGGCCAGCAGCTCCTCTACGACCCGAAGATCTCGCGCCTGCCGATCCTGCCGCCGTCGGCGATGGGCGGCAAGACCCCGGCCGGCTATCCGAACCCGTTCGAGATCGCCAAGCGCGCCAAGGTGCAGTTCAACTCCGACCTTTCGGAGTCGCGCTACAACGTCGTCTCGTCGATGTTCGACCAGACCATCACCTTCCGCCTGAAGGAGCTGCAGGCGGCCACCAAGGCGATCCACGAGGCCGAGGCGGCGCTGGCGAAGAAGCCCAACGCACAGGCGACGGCGCTCGTGAAGCAGGCGCGCGACTCGGCGTTCTCGCCGATCGTCGGCCCGCAGATGGCCGGCGACAAGGGTTTCCTCGGCGTCTTCACGGCGAACAAGAAGAACGCCGCGGCGAACAAGGAGGTCACCGGCCTGGAGGACCGCTGGAACTCGCACGCGCGCGAGAACTACGCCAAGGCGAAGACGCTGGCCGAGCAGGCGCTCGGCATGGTTCGCTGAGGACGCCGTGACCCGCGCGATGCGCCCGGCCGGAGTCGGCGCGGGCGTCTGGCTTGCCGGCGCGCTCGTGCTCGCCTTCCTGCTGCTGTTTCTCGTGCTGCCGGTGGCGCGGGTCTTCGTCACCGCCTTCGTCGAGGCCGACGGCGCGCCGACGCTCGGCCACTTCTCGGCGTTCTTCGGCCAGGGGCTGATGCGCGAGTCGTTCTTCAACAGCCTCTACGTCGCGCTGCTGTCGACGCTCTTCGCGGCGCTGATCGCCGTGCCGCTCGCCTACTTCACGGTGCGCTTCGAGTTCCGCGGCGCGGCGATCATCCAGACGCTCGGCGTGCTGCCGCTGGTGATGCCGCCGTTCGTCGGCGCCGTCGCGTTGCAGCTCATCTTCGGCCGCTCGGGTTCGGTGAACCTGCTGCTCGGCGACGCCCTCGGCTTCACGCTGCCGATCATGGACGGGCTCAACGGCGTCGTCTTCGTCGAGTCCATCCACTACTTCCCGTTCATCCTCCTGAACCTCACGGTCGCGCTGCGCAACATCGACGGCGCGATGGAGGAGGCGGCTCTCAACCTGGGCTGTCGCGGCTGGCGGCTGTTTCGCCGCGTCGTCTTCCCGCTCGCCATGCCGGGCTTCATCGCAGGGGCCTCGCTCGTGTTCGTCAAGGTGTTCGACGACCTCGGCACGCCGCTCGTGCTCGGCCAGACCAACCTGCTCGCGCCGCAGGCCTACCTGCGCATCACCCAGATCGGCCTCGAAGACCCGCTCGGCTACGTGATCAGCGTGATCATGATCGTCTTCTCGATCGCCGCGATGGCGCTCTCGGCCGTCGTGCTGCGCGGCAAGGACTACGCGACGCTGCAAAAGGGCGGCTCGGGCGTTCGCAGACGCCGGCTCGGCCCGCTCGGCACGTTCGCCGCGTACGGCTGGATCGGCGGCGTGCTGCTGCTCGTGCTCTCGCCGCACATCGGCGTGCTGCTGCTGTCGTTCGCGAAGGTGTGGAGCTTCTCGCCACTGCCCGACGCGTACACGCTCGCGCACTACGCGACCGTGTTCGAGGACTCGGGCTTCATGATCCGCAACACCCTCCTCTACTGCGGCCTCGCGGCGGGGCTCGACGTGGCGCTCGGCGTGACGATCGCCTACCTCATCTTCCGCACGAAGCTGCCCGGTCGACGCTGGCTCGACGGCGCCGCGACCGCCTCGCTCGCCGTGCCCGGCATCGTGCTCGCCATCGGCTATCTGCGCCTCTTCAAGGGCGTGACGATCCCCGGCACCGACACGCTGTTCACGTCGACATGGGTCGTGATCATGCTGGCCTACGCGGTGCGGCGTCTGCCCTACGCATTGCGGGCCTGCGTCGCCGCGCTGCAGCAGGTACACGTGTCGCTCGAAGAGGCGGCCGAGAGCCTCGGCGCGACCAAGCTGCGCACGATCCGCCGGGTGCTCGTGCCGCTGATGGCCGGCGGCATCCTGGCCGGCTTCGTCACAAGCTTCGTCACCGCCGCGGTCGAGCTCTCGGCGACGATCCTGCTCACGTCGTCGGAATCGCAGGCGCCGATGAGCTACGGCATCTATCTCTACATGCAGAGCGTGTCCGGCCGCGGGCCGGGTGCCGCGCTCGGCGTGCTCGCGGTCGTCGTCGTGGCGATCGGCACCTTCGCGTCGTACCGCATCGCCGAGCGCACCGGCAACCGCTTCGCAGGGGCGAAGGCGTGAACACAGGAGAGCCCTCGATGAAGAAGGTGCGCGTGGAGTGTCGCAACGTCGGCCTCTCGTTCGGCTCGACCGAGGTGCTGCGCGACGTGAGCATCGACATCGAGCCCGGCGAGTTCTTCGCGCTGCTCGGGCCGTCGGGCTCCGGCAAGAGCACGCTGCTGCGGCTGATCGCGGGCTTCAACCGGCAGCAGCACGGCACCGTGCTCGTCGACGGCGTCGACGTGGGCGACCAGCCGCCGTGGCAGCGCAACGTCGGCATGGTGTTCCAGAGCTACGCGCTGTGGCCGCACCTCACGGTGCACGACAACGTCGCCTTCGGTCTCGTCGAGCGCAAGGTGCCGCGTGCCGAGCGCGAGCGCCGCGTGCAGACGGCGCTCGAGCTCGTCGGCCTCGGCGCGTACGCGGGGCGACGGCCCAACCAGCTCTCCGGCGGCCAGCAGCAGCGCGTGGCGCTGGCGCGCACGATCGTCATCGAGCCGCAGGTGCTGCTGCTCGACGAGCCGCTCTCCAACCTCGACCGAACGCTGCGCGTGCAGATGCGCCAGGAGCTGCTGGCGATGCAGCGGCGCCTCGGCCTGACGACGATCTTCGTCACCCACGACCAGGAGGAGGCGATGAGCACCGCCGACCGGATGGCGGTGCTCGACCAGGGCGTCGTGCAGCAGGTCGGCACGCCGGCCGAGCTGTACGACCGGCCGGTCAACGCGTTCGTGGCGGGTTTCGTGGGGACGATGAACGTGTTGCCGGCGACGGTCGTGTCGCGCGATGCGGGCCGGGTCGTCGCGCAGATCGACGGTGTGGGCGCCGTCACGCTCGACGATGCCGGCGACATGCCGACGGCGAACACGGCGAACGCGGCAACGGCGCTGGCGAGCTTCCGGCCGCACGCGCTGCGCATTGCCGCAGTGGATGCCGTCCGCGACACAGTCGGCTCCTGGATGGCCGGCACGGTGGAAGCGACCGAGTTTCTCGGCGACTTCACCCGCTACCGCGTGCGCGCCGGCGCGCACGCACTCACCGTCGACCAGCCGCATCTGCCGGCGCTGCCGGCGTACGCTCCGGGCGACGCCGTGAGCCTCGCACTCGACCCGGCACGCGTTCGCCTGCTTCGGGCCTGACATGCTGCGCCAGCTCTCCACCACGCTTGCCTTCGACACCCGCGGCCGCGGCCTCGTCGAGGTCACGCAGCGTGTGGTCGATTGGGTCGCCGAGAGCGGCTTCGAGAGCGGCCTGCTGACCCTCTTCATCCGCCACACGTCCGCCAGCCTCGTGATCCAGGAGAACGCCGACCCCGACGTGCGCGCCGACCTCGACCGCTTCTTCGCCCGCCTCGTTCCCGACGGCGACGCGCTTTTTCGCCACCGCAGCGAAGGTCCGGACGACATGCCCGCGCACGTGCGCGCGGCGCTGACGGCGACGCAGCTCTCGGTGCCGCTGCAGCGGGGGCGGCTCGTCCTGGGAACGTGGCAAGGCATCTATTTGTGGGAGCACCGGCTGCGGCCTCATCGACGCGAGGTGGCGCTGCATCTGCTGGGAGACGCCGCGCCGGTGGACACCCCGCCCTGACGCGCGCCGGCCATCACCACGCACGGCAAGACTGCGATGGCGCTGGACCTGGTGATCGACACCAACGTCGTCCTCGACTGGCTCGTTTTTCGTCATCCGGACGGAACGGCCGTCGGCGAGGCGCTGATTTCGGGGCGGTGCCGATGGCTGTACACCCGGACGATGCGCGACGAGCTCGATCGCGTGGTCGCACGCGAAGCGCTCTCTCGCTGGACGATCGACGCCGGCGCTGTGCTTGCCACCTTCGACTCCCATGCCGTCGACGTCGGCGTGCCGGCGCCGCTCGGCGAGCAGGAACACCTGCGCTGCACCGACCCCGACGACCAGCCCTTCATCGACCTCGCGATCGCGCACCGCGCGCACGCCCTGCTCACGCGAGACCGCGCCGTGCTGCGGCTCGCGTCGCGGGCATCCCGTCTCGGCGTGCTGATCGCGACGCCGCAAGCGTGGCTGCTCGCGGCGCGGCGCCGCTAAGCTCGCGCGATGCGCATCGGCGTCGACCTCGGCGGCACCAAGATCGAGGCCCTGGCCATCGACGCGTCGGGCGCCGAGCTCGCGCGCCACCGCGTGCCCACGCCGCCCGGCTCGTACGCCGAGACGGTCGAGGCGATCCGCGCGCTCGTTGTCGGCATGGAGATGCGGCTCGGCGGCGGCGCGGCGCGCGTCGGCGTCGGCACGCCGGGCGCGGTGTCGCCGGCGACGGGCCTCGTCAAGAACGCGAACTCGACGCGCCTGAACGGCCGCGCGATCGTCGGCGACCTGTCGCACGCGCTCGGTCGCGAGGTGCGGGTCGCCAACGACGCGAACTGCTTCGCGCTCTCCGAAGCCGTCGACGGCGCGGCGGCCAGCCGTCGCGTCGTGTTCGGCGTGATCCTGGGCACCGGCGTCGGCGGCGGGCTGGTCGTCGACCGCGCGCCGTGGGTCGGGCCGAACGCGATCGCCGGCGAGTGGGGTCACGTCGAGATGCCGTCGCGCACCGACGCCGACCTTCCCGACATTGCCTGCTACTGCGGTCGCCGCCGCTGCATCGAGGCCTACGTGTCGGGCCCGGCGCTCGCCGCCGACCACGCGCGACGCGTACCCGGCAGCCCGGCGCGCGACGCACGGGCGATCGCGGCGCTCGCCGCGTCGGGCGACGCCGATGCCGCGGCGACGATGGCTCGCCATGCGAATCGCGTCGCGGGCGGCCTCTCGACCGTGCTCGACATCGTCGACCCCGACATCGTCGTCCTGGGCGGCGGCCTCTCCTCGATCGACGGGCTCGCCGAGGCGGTCGCGGCACGGCTGCCGGCGTACGTCTTCTCCGACCGCGTCGACACGCCCGTCGTGCGCAACCACCATGGCGATTCGTCCGGCGTGCGCGGCGCCGCTTGGCTGTGGCCCGCCGACTGAGGTCGACACATCGCCACCACGTCTACGTCGTGGAGGGCGACGCCCGGGGGTGGTGCGCCGCGTCGTGGCGGCGCGCGCACCCCCACCACGACATAGGCAAGCCGCTCGGCAACGTC
>JBBSUK010000080.1:0-16848 GCA_038234975.1 Burkholderiales bacterium | reverse complement strand
GCCTGGTGTTTCAGCCGCCTCGGCCGGCATGCGGAAGCATTGCGAAGTGCGGCCGAAGCGACGACGGCGATTGACGCCAGCACGCAACTGGACGATCTCGCGTCAATCCACTCGATGCTCTCGTCCGTCTACCGCGCAGCCGGTAACCTCGAAAGAGCAGATCACTTTCTACAACTCGCCCAGACACAGTGGGCCGAATACCGACGCTATCAGCAAACCTGCATCTCACTATGCGAGGGCATCACGGAGAACGGGTAACGCGGATTGCCGCGTAGGTTAAAACAGCGCCATGCTGAGCTTGCGGCGGTAGCTGTCCACGACCGGGTCTGACGGGGCGGCGGCGAACTTGCCCGTCACCTCCAGCGCCCCTTTGGCCGGCGCATCTGACTTGCCCGGGACGACCGGCTTGCTCATCGTGTCGAGGACCGACACGTACATCTTGCGCGCCAGCTCGTCGTTCCATGTCTTCTGCCGCATCAGGATCTCGAGCAATTCGTCCATCGCCTCGGTATAGCGTCGCTCCGCGTAGTGGCGACGTGCGAGATCGAAGCGAGCCGGGAAGTCGCGCTTGTCGGTGGCGATCGCAGCTTCCAGCACACCCTGCGGACGCAGCGTCGGCAGCGCTTCGAGGGCGTCGAGGCGCAGCGCCGCGGCCGACAACCTCGGCTCGAGAATGATGCTTTTCGCCACCGGCTCCCAGACAGCGCGTGCCTCGTCGACGCGCCCGGCGTCGAGCAGCGCGCGCAGATGATCGGCGCGCGCGGATTGGTTGTCGGGCGCTGAGGTCACGGCCGCGGCGAGCTTGTCGATGTCGTCGCCGCCGTCGACGGCAGCCTCCTCGGCATCCCCATCCGCGGCACCGCTGCCTTCGACTTCGCCCGCAACGTGCTTGTCGAGAAAGGCGCGGACCTCGCGCTCCGGCAACGCACCGACGAAGCCGTCCACCGGCTGCCCGTTCTTGAACAGCACGCAGAACGGGATGCTGCGAACGCCGAACATCTGCGACAGCTGGCCGGCGATCTCGGGTTCGGCGTCGGCGTCGAGCTTGCCGAGGCTGAAGCGGCCGGCGTAGTCGGTCTCGAGCTTCTCGAGCACGGGCCCGAGCGCCTTGCAGGGGCCGCACCATTCGGCCCAGATGTCGAGAAGGACCGGCTGGACGGAAGAGGCGTCGATGAGCTCGGCTTCGAAGTTCGCGGTGGTGATGGTCTGCATGGTTCGGTCGCGGCGCGGCGGGTGATGCAGAAGGTGCAGCACCGCCGCCTAGAATTCAACCCTCGTCGTTGATGTGCGCCGACGAGCGATCGGCCCGGCGCACGGGAATGTGGTGGAGGACATCGATTCGACCCTCGCAGTCGGCGTCGTGATGGGCTCCAGCAGCGACTGGGACACCCTGCGCGCTGCGACCGAAATTCTCGCCGAGTTCGGCATCGCCCACGAGGCGCGGGTCGTTTCCGCCCATCGCATGCCCGACGAGATGTTCGCGTACGCCGAACAGGCCGCCGCACGCGGCCTGCGCGCGATCATCGCCGGCGCCGGCGGGGCGGCGCACCTGCCCGGCATGCTGGCAGCGAAGACGACCGTCCCGGTGCTCGGCGTGCCGGTGCACAGCCGAGCGCTGAGTGGCCTCGACTCGCTGTACTCGATCGTCCAGATGCCGCGCGGCATCCCGGTCGCCACCTTCGCCATCGGCCCGGCCGGAGCCGCCAACGCGGCCCTCTTCGCCGTCGCCATGCTCGCCGTCGATGACGACGCGCTGCGCGGCCGGCTCGACGCCTTTCGCGAGCGACAGCGCGACGCCGCTCGGGCGATGTCGGCCGACCTGCGGTGAACGCATGCGGTGAGCACATGACACCGTACATCGCGCCCGGCGCGATGCTCGGGGTCGTGGGCGGCGGCCAGCTCGGCCGGATGTTCGTGCACGCAGCGCAGCGCGCCGGTTACGCCGTGACGGTCCTCGACCCCGACGCCGCCAGCCCGGCGGGCCGGGTCGCCGACGCACACCTGCGTGCCGACTACCTGGACCCGGCGGCGCTGGCGGAGCTCGGGCGGCGATGCGCCGCCGTCACGACCGAGTTCGAGAACGTTCCCGCCGCCGCCCTCGAGGCGCTCGCGACGCATGCTGTCGTCGCGCCGGCGGCCGCGTCGGTGGCCGTCTGCCAGGACCGGGCCCGCGAGAAGGCGGCGTTCACTGCATGCGGGATCGCCTGCGCGGCGCACGCCGTGATCGAGACTGCGGCCGACCTCGACGGCATCGACGACGGCCTGCTCCCTGGCATCCTGAAGACCTCGCGCCTCGGCTACGACGGCAAGGGACAGCGCCGCGTCGCCGACCGCGTCGCACTGGCCGCTGCATACGAGGCGCTCGGAAGCGTCGGCTGCGTGCTCGAGCAGCGCCTCGCCCTGGCGTCCGAGCTGAGCGTGATCGTCGCGCGCGGCGCCGACGGGCAGCTCGTGCACCTGCCGGTGCAGGCCAACGTCCACCGCGACGGCATCCTCGCGGTCACGCGCGTGCCTGCTGCCGGCATCGCCGACACGCGGCGATCGCAGGCCGTCGCGCTCGCAGGCAAGCTGGCCGACAGCCTCGGCTACGTCGGCGTGCTGTGCGTCGAGTTCTTCGTTCTCGACGACGGCTCGCTCGTCGCCAACGAGATGGCACCGCGCCCGCACAACTCCGGCCACCACAGCATCGACAGCTGCGACTGCTCGCAGTTCGACCTGCAGGTCCGCACGCTGGTCGGCGCACCGCTCGTCGAGCCGCGCCTGCGTTCGCCGGCCGTGATGCTCAACCTCCTCGGCGACCTGTGGCTGACCGGTCGCGGCGCGGCGCTCGAGCCCGACTGGGCTCGCGTCCTGGCCCTTCCCGGGGCGGCCCTGCACCTGTACGGCAAGCGCGAGCCGCGGGCCGGCCGCAAGATGGGCCACCTCACCGTCACCGCGCCGACGCTCGACGCGGCCGAGCTCGTGGCGGCCGAGGCGTCGACGATCCTCGGCCTCGGCGACGCGCTGCCGCGATGACATCGCCGAACGTCGTGTCCGACGGTCACGACGGCGCAGCGCTCGCTGCCGCCGTGGCGCGCATCGTCGCCGGCCGGCTCGTTGCGTTCCCGACGGAGACCGTCTACGGCCTCGGCGCGCGGGCCGACGACGACGAGGCCGTCGCCGCCATCTATGCCGCCAAGGGGCGCCCGCGCGGCCATCCGCTGATCGTCCACGTCGCCGATCCGTCGGGAGCCGATCGTTTCGCCGCGGCGATGCCCGAATCCGGGCGCCGCCTGGTCGACGCGTTCTGGCCCGGCCCGATGACGATCGTCGTCCTGCGGCGCGACGGCGTGGCGCAGGCAGCAGCCGGCGCGCTGCCGACGATCGGCCTGCGCTGTCCGGCCGAGCCGGTCTCGCACGCGCTGCTGGCCGCGGCGGCGGCGGCCGGCGTGCCAGGCATCGCCGCGCCGAGCGCGAACCGGTTCGGCCGCGTCAGCGCGACGACTGCCGCTCACGTCGACGCCGAGTTCGCCGGGACCGACCTGCTGATACTCGACGGCGGCGAGTGCAGGGTCGGCATCGAATCGACCATCGTCGACGTGTCGTCGGCCCGTCCGACGCTGCTCCGCCCCGGCATCCTCACCGTCGAGCGGATCGAGGCCGCGCTCGGCGAGTCGCTCGCGGCCGCCGGGCCCACGGCACCGACCGCTCCCGGCACGCTTGCGTCGCACTACGCGCCTCGGGCCACCCTTCGCCTCATGCCGACCGCGATGCTCAAGGCCGCGCTGGAGGTCATCGGCTCGGAGCCGCTCGGCCTGGGCGTATATTCGCGCTCCGTTCCGTCGGGCGTCGCCACCGGCGTTCGCCACCGGCGAATGCCGTCGCGGCCGGAACAGGCTGCTCACGAGCTTTTTTCGGTCCTGCGTGAACTCGATGCCGAGGGCGTGCGTCTGATCTGGGTCGAGGCGCCGCCCGACTCGGCCGAGTGGGATGGCGTTCGTGACCGGCTCACCCGTGCGGCGGCGAGTTGAATTCCCTGGAGCAGATGGGCATGACGACGATGGTGATGCGGGCCTTGCGGTCGAGATCGACTCTGGCTGCGGCAATGACGGTGACAACCGCGCTGCTGGCAGTGGCGTGCGGCGGCGGCGAGCAGGAGACGCGGTTCGAGGCCAAGCGCGTCATCGCCTTCGGCGACGAGACGAGCCTGATCGTCGACCTGCGGGCCGACGGAAACGGCAGCAAGTACAGCGTCAACCAGACCGTGTCGAGCACCGATAGGACGATCGCCTGCCGCTCGAGCCCGATCTGGATCCAGGTCGTGGCGAACAACTACGGGCTGCTCTTCCCGCAGTGCAACCCCGGGCCGACGCCGCAGGCGAACCCGCAGAGCCGGGTCCGCGCCACCTTCGGCGCGCGAGCCGCCGACCTGACGCAGCAGATCGCCACGCAGACGGCCGAGAGCAGCTTTCGCAGCGACGACCTGGCGACGGTCCTGGTCGGCACCAACGACATCCTTGCCGCGTATCAGCAGTACCCCGGCGTCGGCGAGGGCCAGCTGCTGGCCGACGTCGACGCCGCCGCGAGCGAGGTGTCCCGCCAGGTCAACCGGCTTGCCGACCTCGACGTGCGGGTCCTGATCTCGACCCTCCCGGACCTGCGCTACTCGCCTTACGCCATCGCCGAGAACGCCGCGCACAGCGACACCAACCGCGCCGAGCTGATCGGCCGCCTCGTCACGCGCTTCAACACGACGCTGCGCAGCACCATCCGCAACGACGGAACGCGCATCGGCATCGTCCTGACCGACGAGTTCGTGCAGACCGCCGCCAGGGTCAATGGCGCCAACGGCATCGCCAACAGCACCACTCCGGTCTGCGACCTCGCCAAGTCGCAGCTGGTGCCGCCGTCGATCCTCGACTGCACGCAGCTCACCCTCATTGCCAACGGCAGCCCGACGTCGTTCCTCTGGGCCGACGACCGCCACCTGGCGGCCGGCGCGCAGGGCACGATGGGCAACCTCGCCTCCCAGCGGGCGCGCAACAACCCGTTCTAGACGACGCGCGCCAGGTCGACGGCGTCAGGGGCGGTTCGCGACCGCGCTGTCGTCGGCAACCCAGTCGACGAGGGCGTCGAACGCGGGCCTCGCGCCGCCGGCGTTGGCGTGGTTGACGATCGCGACGACGACCCAGCGACGACCCGAGTCGCCGAGCACGTAGCCGGCGATGCCCGCGACGTCGCGCAGCGAGCCGGTCTTCAGGTGCGCCCGCCCGGGGCTGGCCTTGGCCCGCCGCAGCGTCCCGTCGACACCGGCGACCGGCAGCGAGCTCATCAGCTCGGACATCACCGGGCTGGCCCATGCCGATTGCAGCAGCCGGCCGAGCGCGAGCGCCGACAGCCGCGACTCCCGCGACAGCCCCGAGCCGTTGACGACGACGCTGCCCGTCGCTGCGGCGGCGCCGACCTTGCCGCGCAGGAATCGGCTGACCACGTCGCGCGCGGCCTCTGCCGTTCCGATGCCCCGCTGGGTCGCACCCAGGGTGAGGAAGAGCTGCTGCGCCATAACGTTGTTCGACAGCTTGTTGATGTCGCGAACGACATCGGGAAGCGGCGGCGAGCGCAGCTCGAAGCTCGGCGGTGTCGTCGGCGCCGCGCCGTCGCGCACCGTTCCGCCGAGTCGGCCGCCGACCTCGAGCCACATGCCGAGCAGCGCTCGTTCGAGATAGCGCTTCGGATCGGCGTAGGCGATCGGCCACGTCTTCTCGCCGCAAGCAGCGGGGAAGGCGCCGCGAAAGGCGATCCGGGCCGGGTCGGCGAACTCGCCCTGCAACGCGCCCCGCCAGTCGTCGCAGGCGCCGGCGGCCAGCGGCACCGTCGTGTCGGCGCGCACGCCGGCCAGCGGCGGATCGGTGGCGACCGTGGCGATGCCGCGGCCGGCGTCGGGCGTGAACGTCAGCACGACCGCGCGGTAGTTCAGCAGGAGGGCATCGGCGCTGGCGTTGTACGGGCGCAGCGGCTCGCCGTCGAAGTCGCCGGGGTTCGCCTCGGCGGCCGGGAATGCGCTGCGGTCGACGACGATGTCGCCGCGAATCTCGCGAACGCCCGCCTGCTGGAGCCGGCGCATCAGCAGCCAGATCCGCTCCAGCACGAGCTTCGGATCGCCGCTGCCCTTGACGACGACATCGCCCTGCAGCACGCCGTTCTCGATCGGGCCGCGCAGCCACACCGGCGTCGTCCAGACGTAGCCGGGGCCGAGCAGGTCGAGGCCGGCGTAGGTCGTCACGAGCTTGAAGAGCGACGCCGGGTTCGCCGGCTTCTCGGCTTGCCAGGCGAATCGGGGGCGTTCTGCTTCGACCTCGGCGACCCACACGACGATCGCGTCGCGTGGCACTCGGGCGCGGGCGAGCGCGCCGTCGACGTCGGCCGGCAACGCGCGCGCGGTCGGTGCCGCGTCGCCCGGCTCCGTGCGGCCTTGCGCCGCGCGGGCCGCCGCGGACGGCGGTACCGCGAGCGTGGCCGCCAGTGCGACCGCCAGCAGGGCGGCGCAGCGGCGGCGACGCCTCGATTCAGGTCGCAGCGGCACGCGTCGCGTGGAGGGTCGCATGTGCACATGATGCGCGCGGCGAGCCTCGGGCAAGCGTCGGGAGGTGGCCGCTACACTGGACTTTCGCCTCGAACCGCACATGCCCGCCTTGCTCGCATTCGACACTTCCGGCGAGCGCGCGGCGGTCGCCGTCTGCCGCGACGGACGGGTCGCCTCGGCGCACGTCGATGGCGGCGCCAAGGCGTCGTCGACGCTGCTCGCGACCATCCTGCGCCTGCTCGCCGACGCCGACCTGCGCATTGCCGACCTCGACGCCATCGCCTTCGGCCGCGGCCCGGGTGCCTTCACCGGCATCCGGACGGCGTGCTCGGTCGCCCAGGGCCTGGCGCTGGGCGCCGGCAAGCCGGTGCTGCCGCTCGACAGCCTCCTCGCGGTGGCCGAGGAGGGCCGCAGGGCGACCGGTGCCGCACGCGTGTGGGCCGTCGTCGACGCCCGCATGGACGAGATCTATGCCGCCGAGTACGCCTGGGCCGAGGGCCGCTGGCGCAGCCTCGTCGAGCCGATGCTCTGCGCTGCGCCCGAGTTGAACCGGCGCTGGGCCGCTTCGTCGTCAGCGTCGCCCGTGGCGATCGCCGGCGATGCGCTGGTCGCGTTCGCCGACAGGCTTGAGACCGGCGCGGCCGCGTGCGCGCCGTCGGCGCGACCGGGCGGCGACGCGCTGATCGCGCTGGCGCAGATCGCATGGCGCGACGGCGCGGCGGTCGACGCCGCCCTGGCATTGCCGCTCTACGTGCGTGATCGTGTCGCGCTCACCAGCGTCGAGCGCGCCGCTGCGCGTGTGGAACGTGATGCAACGCGGGCCGGCTCCGGCACGGTCGTCCGGTGAGCGCGCAGCTGTCGACGCCGCTCCAGGCGCAGCCGCCGGCGCTGCGGGCGATGACCCGGGCCTCGCTCGACGCCGTCGCGGTGCTCGAACGCGACGTCTATCCCTTCCCGTGGACGCACGGCAATTTCGTCGACGCGCTGGTCGCCGGCTACGTCGCCTGGACCCTTGACGGGCCGAACGGCGAGCTCGTCGGCTACTGCGTGGCGATGCGCGGCGTCGACGAGATGCACCTGCTCAACATCACCGTCGCACCCGCCGCGCGCCGACTCGGCCATGCGCGCCGCCTGCTCGACGCGCTGCTGGAAGTCTGTCGCGTCGAGCGGGCGGGCCGGCTCTGGCTCGAGGTCCGGGTGAGCAACGGCGACGCCCGTGCGGCTTACGAGCGACTCGGCTTCGCGCCGGTGGGCGTGCGCCGCGGCTACTACCCGGCACCTGCCGCGAGCCGCGAGGACGCGGTCGTGATGAGCCTCGCCGTGGACGGCGTGACCGACGCCTCGAACGATGCGCTGGACTGAACGCCAGCTGGCGATGCTGCGCGAGATGGGCGTGCACGTCGTGGTGCGGCCTGCGGTGGCGGCATCCTCGGGCGAGGTCGCGACGGTGCAGGCGCCTCGGTCGTTGCCGGCGCCCGCCGAGGCGATGCCCGTCGCCACCGTCCTCCCTCGTGCCGATTGGCTCGTCGTCGTCGAGATCGACGCAGACGAAGCAGGCGATGGCGACGAGCGCCGCCTGCTCGGCAACATGCTGCGTGCCATCGGCGTGTCGGAGGGCAGCGCGGGCGGCGATCCCTCGCGCCGCGCCGCTCGCCTCGATCCGCGCCGGGCCGATGCCGCCGCCATCACCGAGGCGATCGGACAGACCGGCGCGCGAACGGTGCTCGCACTCGGCAAGTCGGCGGCGAAGGTGCTGCTCGGCAGCGACGAGCCGGTCGGCCGCCTGCGCGGCACCGTGCACCGCGCTGCGAGCGGCGTCGCGGTGATCGTCAGCTGGCCGCCGTCATATCTGCTGCGCCAGCCCGACGAGAAAGCGAAGGCGTGGGCCGACCTCTGCCTGGCGGTCGCTACGGTCGAGGCCGCATCGACGACGTGATCCGCGGCGCGCTCAGCGCTCGTCGGATTTCACCGGCTTCGTCGGCCGCTTCCAGCCGGCGATCGTCGCCTGGCGGGCTCGCGCCACCGTCAGCTGGCCGGCGGGCGCCGGCCGCGAGATCGTCGAGCCGCCGCCGATCGTGGCGCCCGCGCCGACCTCGATCGGCGCAACCAGCACGCAGTTGCTGCCGATGCTTGCGTCGTCACCGATCACGGTGCGGTGCTTGGCCGCGCCGTCGTAGTTGGCGGTGATGCTGCCGGCGCCGAAGTTCACCCGCTCGCCGACGGTCGAGTCGCCGAGGTAGGCGAGGTGGTTGGCCTTGGCGCCGCGCCCGAGGGTGCTGTTCTTGACTTCGACGAAATTGCCGATGTGCACGTCGGCGCCCAGTCGGGCTCCGGCGCGCAGCCGGGCGAACGGGCCGACGCTGGCCCTCTCGCCGATGCTCGCCCCCGTGCCCGTGCTGCCGCCGCCGTCGACATGGGTGTACGGTTTGATCTCGGTGCCGGCGCCGACGGTCACGTCGCGCAGCATGCAGTACCCGCCGACGCGAACGCCGTCGCCCAGCGTGACGCGACCCTCGAAGACGCAGCCGACGTCGATCTCGACGTCGCTGCCGCAGGCGAGCTCGCCTCTCACGTCTAACCGCGCCGGGTGGGCGAGGCGCACGCCGCCTTCCATCAGCCGCCCGGCCGCGCGACGCTGGAAGCGGCGTTCCAGGTCGGCGAGTTGCGCGGCGCTGTTGACGCCGAGGACTTCGGTTTCGTCACCCGCCGCCACGCCGGTCACCACGATGCCTTCGGCCACGGCGAGCCGCACCACGTCGGTCAGGTAGTACTCGCCGGCCGCGTTGTCGCTACGCAGGGCGGCGAGCCAGCCCTTCAGCTTCGCCGTCGGCGCGGCGAGCACGCCGGTGTAGATTTCGCGCAGCGCTCGCTCGGCGTCGCTCGCGTCCTTCTCCTCGACGATCGCCGCGACCGCGCCGTCGGGATCGCGCACGATGCGGCCGTAGCCGTGCGCGTCGGCGACCTCGACGGTGAGCAGCGCGAGCGAGCCCGCGGCGACGCTTTCGTCGACGAGCGCGCGCAGCGTGCCCGTGGCGATCATCGGCACGTCGCCGTTGAGGACGAGCGTCGTGCCGTCGGCGGCGAGCAGTGGCGCCGCCTGTGCCACCGCGTGGCCGGTGCCGAGCTGCGGCTCCTGCCGCGCGAACGACACGCCGGCTGCCGTCGCCGAGCGCTCGACGGCGTCGGCGCCGTGCCCGGTGACGACGACGGTGCGTTCAGCCCGCAGCGGCACCGCGGCATCGAGAACATGCTGCAATAGCGGACGGCCGGCGAGCGTGTGCAGCACCTTCGGGCGAGCCGAGCGCATCCGCGTCCCTTTTCCCGCCGCCATGACGACCACGCTCAGTCCAGCCATAGATGCATCCATTCTTCCTGCGTGACGTCGGGTCCGCGCCGCGGCGCGGCAAGGTCGCAATTATCGCGGCGCTGCTCGGCGCAGCGGTGCTCCTCGCCGGCTGCGGCGTCGCGTTGCGCCTGGGCTACGGGCAGGGCAGCGCGCTCGCCTATCGCTGGCTCGACGGCTATGTCGACTTCACCGACGCACAGTCGGTGCGCGTGCGCGCCGGCCTCGACGACTTCTTCGCCTGGCATCGCCGAACCCAGCTCGCCGACTACGCCGACCTGCTGGCGAAAGCGCGGGTCGAGGCGCTGTCCGACACGACGCCGGAGCGGCTGTGCGACTGGGCGGCCGACATCCGCTCGCGAATCGACACCGCCGTGACGCGCGCCATGCCGACGATCGCAGACGTCGTCGTGACCCTTACGCCGCAGCAGATCGCCAACGTCGAGCAGAAGTACGCCAGGCGCAACGGCGAATGGCGAGACGACCACCTGCAGGCGAACCGGGCGAAGCGCCGCGAGGCCGCGATCG
The DNA here is from genome assembly GCA_038234975.1 of Burkholderiales bacterium. Lineage (GTDB taxonomy): Bacteria > Pseudomonadota > Gammaproteobacteria > Burkholderiales > Burkholderiaceae_C > Schlegelella_A. Next base: position 6,415 of record JBBSUK010000080.1, on the reverse strand, counting down.
AACGCGAGGTCGATCGCGCCGAGGACTTCTACGGCCGGCTCGACGCGACGCAGCGCGCGCTCGTCTCCCGTGGTGTCGCCGAGTCGCCGTTCGTCGCCGAGGCGGCGTATGCGGAGCGGCTGCGCCGCCAGGAAGACGCGATCGCGAAGCTCCGGCGGCTGAGTGCGGCGCCGTCGGCCACGGCCCGGGGGCCGGCGGAGGCGGAGATCAGCGCCTATCTCGGGCGCGTCGACCGTTCGCCGCGCGAGGACTACCGCGCCTATTCGAAGCGTCTCGTCGTCGCCAACTGCGCGGCGGCGGCGCGGCTGCACAACGCGACGACGCCGGAGCAGCGTCGCCATGCCGCGAAAAAGATCGAGGGCTACGAAGCCGATCTGCGCTCGATGGCAGCCGAGGCCAGTTGACGGCGGTTCTGCGTCGAATCGGTCAGTTCGCCGCCACGGGGTCGATCGGCACCCGGTGCGACACGTTGCTGACCGCCTGCGGGAAGTCCTTCATCGCCGCCCCGTACATCGCCGGCAGGAGCCGCGCGACTTCCGAGCTCGAGCCGTTGCTGCTGGCGCGTGTCTCGTAGAGCGGCTCGCCGGTCTTCCGGTCGCGGATGAGGATCACCACTTCGCGCTCGAAGTACGACGAGTCCCAGGCCGGACCCCAGTACCCGTAGCGCCAGCCGGGCCCCCAGGACGACCGGCCGTAGCGCCCGTGGAAGAAGGGTCGGTGGAACGGACCGACGGAGCCGTACCAGAACGGATCGTCGAACGGCGAACGGTCGAACTCGGTGACGCGAGCGCCGAGTTGCACGGTGACGTCGGGCGTCGTTCCCCCGGCCGCCGGCGCGAAGCCGGCGCCTTCGACGGCTTGCCGCGCCGCATCCTCGAGGACCTGCGACTGCTGCGGCCTCGACTGCTGCGAAGGCAGCCGCTCGAACGCGTAGGTCGCGGGCGTGCGTCCGGTCGGCCACTTCGAGTACGCCGTGACCTCGCTGTCGACGCTGTTGAGCGATGCGCAACCGCCGAACGCGAGCAGCGCCGCCGCTGCGGCGAGCGCGCCGATCAGTCGGCGCGAGGCGTCCGCGGCGACGCCACGGCGTCGGGAGTGAAGGTCGCTGTCGAGGTCCATGCCGAGTCTCCTCGCTGCGCCGGCACCGCGCGAGGCGCGACGGCTGCATGCAGCATTGCAATGGCGGCAATCCCGGTACCGCAATCGTCGTCGTCGAAGGCGCGGTCGCCCGCCGGGTCGGCGGCGCCGGTCGGTTGGAGTGTCCGGAAGGGGTGCAGGTTCCGGTCCATCAGGTGCGACGGGACGACGTGCCCCATCGCGTGGAAGATGCGCTCGACGCGGCCCGGATGCTCGTGCTCCCAGGCGCGCAGCATGTCGCCGATCTTCACGCGCTGCAGGTTGGTCTGGCTGCCGCACAGGTTGCACGGGATGATCGGATACGCCTTCCACGCCGCCCAGCGGACGATGTCGGCCTCGGCGACGTAGGCGAGCGGGCGGATGACGACGTGCCGGCCGTCGTCGCTCACCAGCTTGGGCGGCATCGCCTTCAGCCGGCCGCCGAAGAACATGTTCATGAACAGCGTCTGCACCATGTCGTCGCGGTGGTGGCCGAGCGCGATCTTCGTCGCCCCGATCTCGTCGGCGACGCGATACAGGATCCCGCGACGCAGCCGCGAGCACAGGCTGCACATCGTCTGGCCTTCGGGCACCAGCCGCTTGACGATGGAGTAGGTGTCCTGCTCGACGATGCGGTACTCGACGCCGAGCCCTTCGAGATAGGCCGGCAGCACGTCTTCCGGGAACCCCGGCTGCTTCTGGTCGAGGTTGACGGCGACGATGTCGAACGAGACGGGCGCGCGGCGCCTCAGCTCGACGAGGATGTCGAGCAGGGTGTAGCTGTCCTTGCCACCCGACAGGCAGACCATGACGCGGTCTCCGGCGCCGATCATGGCGTAGTCGACGATCGCCTGGCCGGCGAGCCGGTGCAGGCGCTTGCCGAGCTTGCTCATCTCGACTGGCGGCTTGCTGCGCGGCGGCCGCGGCGGGCGGGCGGTCGCGGCCGCCGAGGCGAATTCAGGTGCAGGGATCGACGACACGGGTTGCTACAGTCGCGCGGTGAATGCGGGCGCCGATGCACCCGGAGGGCCGGCCAGTGTATCGGCGGCAGCCTCCGCCGCTTCCGATGCCTCCATCGCGGCCGACCTTCGCGAGCGCATCGGTGCCGCGATCGACGCGTCCGGCGGCTGGCTCCCCTTCTCGCGCTTCATGGCGATGGCGCTCTACGAGCCCGGCCTCGGTTACTACGCGAGCGGCCGCCGGGTGTTCGGGGCGATGCCGCAGTCGGGCAGCGACTTCGTCACCGCCCCGGAGCTGTCGCCGCTGTTCGGCCGCGCGCTCGCGGTTCAGGTCGGCGAGGCGCTCGCCCGTTTCCGCAGCGACGAGATCGTCGAGTTCGGTGCCGGGACGGGTGCGCTCGCGGCGCAGCTGCTCGCCGCGCTCGACGCCGCCGGCCAGCCCGTGCGCCGCTACTCGGTCGTCGAGCTCTCGGCGCCGCTGCGCGAGCGGCAGCGCGAGTCGACACGCGCGTTCGGCGACCGTGTGCGCTGGCTCGACGCTTGGCCCGACGCGATAGGGGGCGTGGCGATCGGCAACGAGGTCCTCGACGCGATCCCGGTCGACGTGGTGCGCTTCGACGGGGCGACCTGGCACGAGCACGGCGTGGCGCGCAGCGGCGAGGGCGGCTTCGCGTGGGCCGACGGCGCGCCGACCACGCCGCCTGCCGACGCGATGTTTCCTGCCGGCGCCGTCATCGAGGTCCATCCGCAGGCCGAGGCCTTCGTCGCGTCGCTCGCCGAACGCCTGCGCGACGGCGCCGCGTTCTTCATCGATTACGGTTTCCCGGCCGACGAGCTCTACCACCCGCAACGCGCTGCCGGCACGATCGCCTGCCACCGGGGCCACCGCGTCGACTACGCGCCGCTCGACGACGCCGGCGAGAAGGACATCACCGCGCACGTCGACTTCACCGGAGTCGCGCTCGCGGCTCAGGGTGCCGGGTTGTCCGTCGCCGGCTACACCTCGCAGGCGCGCTTCCTGTTGAACTGCGGCATCGGCAAGTTGCTCGCATCGGCGCCGCTGGCCGGGCGGGTGGCGGGGCAACGCCTCGTGCACGAGCACGAGATGGGCGAGCTGTTCAAGGTGATCGCCTTCTCGACCGACGCGGCGTACGAGCCGCTCGGCTTCGTCGCCGGCGATCGGCGGCACCGGCTGTAGCCTGCGGTTCTCGTCTCGGCTCAGTTCGGGCGCCGCCGCTCGGGCGCGAGGTCACCCGCTGCAGTGCGCTCGACGTAGCGGGTCAGGAAATCGCTCACGCCGCGGTCGCCCCATCGGCTGTCGCCGGTGCGCCGTGCCTCCACGGCGAAGGCGGTGGCGACGACGGCGAGCTGGCAACCGACAACCAGCAGCAGGGCGCGGCCGAAGCGGAGCCGCCGCGCGATCGCCCAGGACCCGACGAGCGCTGTCGCCACCAGGCCGGCAAGCGCGATCGGCCCGTACAGCACGACCAGCACGCCGCTGTTGGCCGCGGGGTTGACGCCCATGTCCCACCAGGCCCAGTACGAACCGACGAGGTGCAGGAACGCCAACGCGAGCGGGAAGGCCAGGCCGACGGTGGCCACGGCGACCAGCCCCGGACGGGGCATTCCAGTGCGGTCGCCGCGGTCCACTGCCGATCAACCGTCGACGGCCGTGTCGGCCTTCAGCGCCTTCACCCGCGCGTCGTGCACGGCGGCGCCGATCGCCGGCCCCTTCAGCCCACGTGCCGTCGCATCGGCGGCCACGGCGGTGGCATCGACGCGCTGCACGCGCTCGAGCACCTCGAGCAGCCGCGCCCGTTGTGGATACGGTCGTTCGCCGAAGCCGAGACGGCCGCGCGCATCGCACTCGCAGGCGAGCAGCATCTCGGCGAACCGCTCGGGGCGGCGCAGTGCATCGGCGCGCTCGAGCAGGCGCACCGTCGCCGCCGGGCCCAACTCGCCGCTGCGGTGCACGTTGCCGTGCTCGCGGGCAACGAGCACCGCGAGCTCGCGGCTGGCGTTGTCGACGCGCAGCCGTTCGCTCATCGCCCGTACCAGCCGCACGCTGCGCTCCTCGTGGCCGATGTGGCGGGGCAGCACGGCGTCGGGCGTCGTCGCCTTCCCGAGGTCGTGGCCCAGGCAGGCGTAGCGGACCGCGAGCGGCGCGCCCAGGTGCGCTGCCATGTCGAGCACCATCATCAGGTGCACGCCGGTGTCGACTTCCGGGTGGTATTCGGCGCGTTGCGGCACGCCCCACAGCCGGTCGACCTCGGGGAGCACGCGCGTCAGCGCGCCGCAGCCGCGCAGCACGTCGAACATCCGCGACGGCGTGCGTTCCATGAGGCCGCGCGACACCTCGCGCCACACGCGCTCGGGCACCAGCGCGTCGGCCTCGCCGGCATCGACCATCTCGCGCATCAGCGCCATCGTTTCCGGCGCGACGTCGAAGTCGGCGAAGCGCGCGGCGAAACGGGCCACCCGGAGGATGCGCACCGGGTCTTCGGCGAACGCCGGCGAAACATGTCGCAGCATCTTCGCCTCCAGGTCGTGGACGCCGCCGTGCGGGTCGATCAGCTCGCCGTCTGCGCCTTCTGCGATCGCGTTGATCGTGAGGTCGCGCCGGGCGAGGTCGTCCTCGAGCGACACGTCGGGCGCGGCGTGGACGACGAAGCCCCGGTAGCCGGGTGCGGTCTTGCGCTCGGTACGGGCGAGCGCGTGCTCTTCCTTCGTCTGCGGATGGAGAAAGACCGGGAAGTCGGCGCCGACCGCGACGTAGCCAGCGGCGCGCATCTCATCGGGCGTCGAGCCGACGACGACCCAGTCGCGGTCTTGCACCGGCAGGCCGAGCAGGCGATCGCGGACGGCGCCGCCGACGACGTATGCGCGCATCCGCACAGCGTAGCGCAGGCGCGCGCCGAGGGTTTCTCAGCCGGCGGGCCCGTCGCGGTACGGCTCGTCCTCGACGAGAAAGTCGTGCTCGGCCAGCGCCGCGGCCTCCCAAGCGCGAAACGACGGCAGCGCGAACACACGTGCCTGGTAGTCGCGCGCCTCGGACGACAGCGGCAGCCCGTAGGTGCGGATGCGCGTGCACACCGGGGCGTAGAAGGCGTCGGCGATGCCGAAGGCGCCGAACAGGAAAGGCCCGCCACTGCCGCGCAGCGCATCGACGAACAGCGCGTCGATGCGCGCCACGTCGGCGGCCGCTCCCGGGTGCTCGTCGAGGATGCGTCGCCCGACCTGCGGGAGGTTCGCTTCGATGTTCATCGGGAACCGATTGCGAAGTTCGGAAAAGCCGGCGTGCATCTCGGCGCAGACCGATCGCGCCCTCGCGCGCGACCGGTCGTCGGCCGGCCAGAGGGCCTTGTCGGCATGCCGCTCGGCCAGGTACTCGGCGATCGCCAGCGTGTCCCAGACGGCGAACCCGTCGTCGACGAGCAGCGGAACGCGGCCGGTGGGCGCGAGCGCGAGGAGGGTCTGCTTGAAGGTCGAGTCGCGGTTCCAGTCGAGGCGCAGCCGCCTTTCCTCGAAAGCGATGCCGGCCTCGGTCATCAGCAGCCAGGGCCGCAGCGACCACGACGAGTAGTTCTTGTTGCCGATGTAGAGCTCGAGCATGCGCGCCTCGCTCAGTCGCGCCGTGCGTGCGCGCGCCACGCCTCGAGGCGCTTCTCGCCGCTCACGTGCCCGAGGTAGCGCGGCGCCACGGCTTCGAGCGGCGTCGGCTCGATGCCGAGCCGCTCGAGCCCGGGCCGCGCGCCGCTCGCCACGTTGGGAACGCGCATCGAGTCGAGGTTGTCGCGCGACATCAGCGTCTTGCCGGGCATCAGCTCGAGCAGCGCCGCCTGCAGCCTGCCGAGCACCATCGGCAGCGGCACGACGGTGCGCGGATTCCCCGACCAGCGGCCTGCCACCTCGACCAGCTGACGCAGCGTGTAGACCGTCGGTCCGCAGCATTCGATCGTCAGGCCGATGGTGCCGGGGTCGTCGAGCGGACGAACGACGGCGCGCGCCACGTCGTCGACCCAGACCGGCTGGAAGCGCGCGTCGGCGCCTGCGAGCGGCATTGCCGGAGCGATGCGCTGCAGCGATGCGAACAGATTGAGGAAGCGATCGCGGTCGCCGAAGACGACCGAAGGACGCAGGATCGTGAGGTCGAGGTCGGCGCCGGCGAGTGCGACCTCGCCGCGTGCCTTCGACCGTTGATACAGGCTCGGCGCATCCGCCGCCGCGCCGAGCGCGCTCACGTGGATCACGCGCCGCACACGGGCCGTCCGGCAGGCATCGGCCAGCCGTGCCGGCAGCCGCACATGCACCCGTTCGAATTCCGCCTCGGAGCCGTGCAG
>JBBSUK010000079.1:0-17413 GCA_038234975.1 Burkholderiales bacterium | reverse complement strand
GGCGAGTTCAGCCAGTCTTGCGCCAATGCACCTCGTATGCAAACGAGTTCGTTGCATCCGTTGAATTCGCCACATGCATGTCAGAATCGCCCATGGCTGGCGATTCGGGCCCCTGGCGGCTGCCCCCGCTCGAAACCCTCGTGGCTTTCGAGGCGGCCGCGCGGCACCTCAGCTTCACCCGCGCCGCCGAAGAGATCTCGCGCACCCAGTCGGCGGTCAGCCGGCAGATCCAGACGCTCGAGGAGCGGCTGGGCGTGCCCCTGTTCCATCGCCTGCACCGCGCCATCGCCCTCACCGATGCCGGCGTGGCCCTGCAGCAGAGCGTCCGCGATGCGCTCGGCACGATCGACCGCGCGACGCGGGCGATCCGCCGCGACGAAACGCCGCGCACCGTCGTCGTCACCACGACCGCCGGTTTCGCGGGCCTCTGGCTGATCCCGCGCCTGTCGGCCTTCGTCGCCGCGCACCCGGGCGTCGACGTGCGCATCTCGGCGGTGAACACGCTCGCCCATCTCGAGCGTGACGGCATCGACGTCGCGGTTCGCTACCAGCCGACCGCGACCGCTCCCCACGGCAGCGTGCCGCTGTTCGGCGAGTCGGTCTCGCCGGTGTGCTCGCCGCGCCTGCTCAAGTCGAGTCGCATCGCGGTGCCGGGAGACCTGGCCCGCGCGACGCTGCTGCGCATGGAGGAGGACCCGGCGGACCCGCTGCAGGATTGGGGTCTGTGGTTGCAGGCGATGCACCTGGCCGACCTGCGCCCGGCCGGCGTCGTGCGCTTCTCGTCGTACGACCAACTCGTTCAGGCGGCCGTCGCGGGGCAGGGCGTGGCGCTCGGCCGGACGCCGCTGATCGCCTCGCTGCTGCGCAGCAAGCGCCTGGTCGCGCCGTTCGCCGCCACGGTCGCGTCGCCGCGCGGCTACGTGCTCATCGTCTCCGCGGCGGCGTCGACCAAGCCGGAGGTGACGGCCTTCGTCGACTGGATCAGGTGCGAAGCACGCGCCCCGGATTCAGGACGCCGGCCGGATCGAGCGCGTGCTTGATGGCGCGCATCGCCGCCAGTGCCACCGGCGATTCGCGGATGGCGAGCTCGTCGACCTTCAGCGCGCCGACGCCGTGCTCGGCTGATATCGAGCCACCGCGCGCGGCCACCGCGTCGTAGACGATTGCGTTGATGGCCGCCTCTTGGCGCGTCAGGAAGGCGGCACCGTCGCTGCCCTCGGGCGCCTGCACGTTGTAGTGCAGGTTGCCATCGCCGAGATGGCCGAAGTCGACCATGCGCACGCCCGGGAAGGCCCGCGCGAGCGCCGCGTCCGTCGAGGCGACGAAGTCGACGATCGCCGAGGCGGGCAGGGCGACGTCGTGCTTGACGTTGGGGCCCTCCTGGGCCTGCGCGAGCGGGATCGATTCGCGCAGATGCCACATCGCGCGGGCCTGTTCGAGGCTCGCTGCGACGGCCGCGTCGACGATCGTGCCCGCTTCGAGCGCGGACTGCAGCAGCGCTTCGAGCATCGCCTGCCCATGCGCTTCGCTCTCGAAATCGGACTGCTCGAGGAGCACCGTCCACGGCGCGGCCGCGAGCGGATGGCGCAGGTGCGAAAACTGGTGCGCCACCAGCTCGAGCGAGAACGCGTTCATCGCCTCGAAGCCGGTCAGGGCAGGCCCGAGGCGCGCGTGGGCGAGGCCGAGGAAGTCGACCGCGGCGGCCAGCGACGGCAAGGTCGCGAGCGCAGTCGGCATCGCCTGCGGGCGCGGATGCAGCTTCAGTGTCGCGGCGGTGACGATGCCGAGCGTGCCTTCGCTGCCGACGTAGAGGTCGCGCAGGTCGTAGCCGGTGTTGTCCTTGCGCAGCGCCGTCAGGCCGTCCCACACCTCGCCCGAAGCCGTCACGATCTCGACGCCGAGGCACTGCTCGCGGGCGTTGCCGTAGCGCAGCACCTGGGTGCCGCCGGCGTTGGTGGCGAGGTTGCCGCCGATCGTGCAGCTGCCTTCGGCGGCCAGGCTGAGCGCAAGCAGCAGTCCGTGATCGGCCGCCGCTTCCTGCGCCCGCTGCAGGACGCAGCCGGCCTCGACGGTCATCGTCATGTTCGCGGTGTCGACCGAGCGGACGCGGTCGATCCGCCTCGTCGAGAGCACGACCTGCGTGCCACTCGCGTCGGGAACGCCACCGCCCACCAGCCCGGTGTTGCCGCCCTGGGCGACGACACTCGCACCGTTCGCGGCGCACAGGCGAACGACGGCGGCGACTTCGGCCGTCGAGCTCGGTCGCACGACGGCGAGTGCGCGGCCCGTGTAGCGCTTGCGCCAGTCGGTCTCGTGCTGCGCCGCGTCGGTGCCGACGAGCACGTTGGCCGCGCCGACCGCGCCGCGCAGCGCGTCGACCAGGCTCACGAGGCCGTCGCGGCGGTCGCGGCCGACGCGTCGGCCCGCATCCGCGCGCGCACATAGATGCCGCACGCCGCGAACAGCACGCAGCCGATCGCCACCTCGGCCCACGCCAGGGGCACGCCGCCGCCGCGGTCGCTGGTGGCACGCACGAGACCCTCGCAGACGTAGAGCCACACGAGCAGGCTGGTCCAGCGGAAGGTGCGCAGGTGGCCGCGAACGAGGCCGGGCACCGAGAGCGCGATCGGCAACGCCTTGACGGCGAGCGTGCCGCTGCCGGTCGGCGCCAGCCAGAGCTCCCACGCGAGGCACAGCGCGACCATCGCCAGCGCCGAAGCGGCGGCGAGCGGACCGGCGAGCGATGCGATGCGTGGCGTCATCGTCCTTATGATGCCAGTGATGGCAACGCCGGGCCGGCATCGTTCCGAACCCTCGCCGCTCGCGCTGCGCTTCGTCGACGCGCTTCGGCAGTGGCCGTGGATCGGCACGCTCGTCACGCTTGTCCGGCGCTTCCGGCAGGAGCGGCTCGCGCTCACCGCCGGCGGCCTGACCTTCACGTCGATCATCTCGCTCGTGCCGCTGGCGACGGTCTCGCTCGCGATCCTCTCCGCCTTCCCGATCTTCTACGAGATGCGCGAGGCGCTGCAGCGATCGCTCGTCTCGTCGCTGATCCCGGATTCGATCTCGCGCCAAGTGCTCGGCTGGGTCGCGCAGTTCTCCAGCCGCGCCAACCGCCTGGGCGGCGTCAGCCTGATCGCGCTGATCGTCAGCGCGATCGCCCTGATGCTGACGATCGACCGCACCTTGAACGGCATCTGGCGGGTGCGCAGGCCGCGTCCGATCACGCAGCGCGTGCTCGTCTACTGGTCGGCGCTGACGCTCGGGCCGCTGTTCGTCGCGGTCAGCATCGGTGCCACCTCGTTCGCGCTGAGCGCGTCGCGCGGCTACTTCGGCGACATGCCGCGCGGCCTCGGCTTCGTCGTCGGCTCGATCGACTTCGTGCTGGTCGCGGCCGGGATGACCGCGCTGTTCAAGTTCGTGCCCAACCGCGACGTCGCGTGGCGCCACGCGTTCCTCGGTGCCCTCTTCGTCGCCGCGAGCCTGGCGCTGGCCAAGCGACTGCTCGCGGTCTGGTTCGCCGCCGTTCCGACGTACTCGGCTGTCTACGGCGCCTTCGCCACGCTGCCGATCTTCCTCATCTGGATGTACCTCGGCTGGTGCATCGTCCTGCTCGGCGCCGTCATCGCCGCCTATCTGCCCGTCGCGACGATGAAGGTGTCGCGCTGGCGGCCGACCGTCGGTTCCCGGTTCCAGTTCGCGGTCTCGATCCTGCGCCTGCTCGCCGCTGCGCGCGTTCGGGACGGCTCGGGCATGACCGCGCCGGCTTTGGCCGTGGCGATGTCGACCGACCCGCTGCAGAGCGACGAGATCCTCGACGTGCTGATCGACCTCGGCTGGGTCGGTCGACTGGAGGAAGACGAGCCGCCGCGCCATGTCCTGCTCCGCGACCCGGCGACGACACCGGCCCAGCCCTTGTTCGGCCGGCTGTTGCTCGATCCCTCGCCCGACATCGCATCGTTCTGGAAAGAGGCCGGTTTCGACCGGTTGACGCTGGCCGACGTGCTGCGCCAGCCGAGTGACGAGCACCCGGACGGCTAGAGCCGGCCGGCGCAGCGCGGGGCGCCGCAACGGCATTCGAGACGCCCCTCGTGGTGCGTCTCGCCATAGTCGCAGGTCAGCTCCTCGCCGGCGACGATGTCGCGAATCGCGTAGATCTCGACGCGGCCCTGCCGGATCCGAAGCACCGCGTTCGGTGCGCACGAATGGTTCGTGTAGCGCAGCGGATCGGCGGACTTCGATGCATCGATCGCCCGCTTCGGGCTGACCTCGACGATCATGATCCGCTCGAACCGGGTCGCGCGGATGCGCGCCTGCTGCACGCTGATCGACTCGCCCCGGATCTCGCCGATCTTGCGGCGCGCCGGGATCGGCTCGGCAGCGAAAGCACCGAGGCCGTCGATGCGGCTCTCCTGAACGTCGACGCGGTACTTCTGCGGATCGGCTGCGGCCATGCGAGACATCGTAGCGGCCCGCCCCGCGCTCGTGATAATCGGCCATGACCCCCCCGCACCCGCTCGACATCGCGACCGCGCTCGAAGGGGACCCCGCGTCACCGCTGCGCGTCGCGCGCACAAGCGAGCGCTACTGGACCTTCATCAGCCCGTTCGGCGGTGCATCGGCAGCGACGGCGCTGCGCGCGGTCCTCGAGCGACCGGAGCGCCAAGGCGATCCGGTCGCTGCGACGGTCAACTTCTGCGCGCCGATCGCGGCCGGCACGTTCGAGGTGGCGACACGGCTCGTTCGCGCCAACCGGTCGAGCCAGCACTGGAACGTCGAGTTCAAGCAGGGCGACGGCGACGGGCCGGTGCTGACCGCGAGCTTCGTGCTGGCGATCCGGCGCGAGACGTGGCGACACCAGCCGGCGGCAGCGCACGCGTTTCCACCCGCCGAATCGCTCGCCTTATTCCCGGGCGAGAAGGCGCTGCCCTGGGTGCGGCAGTACGAGCTTCGATTCGTCGAGGGCGCCTTCACGCCGACCGAGGCGATCGCCGAGCCGCCGGCGAGCGCGCGATCGCGACTGTGGCTGCGCGATGCCCAGCCGCGGCCGCTGGACTTCGTGTCGCTGCTGGCGATGAGCGACGCTTTCTTCGGACGAATCTTTCAGGTCGTCGGCCGAGTGCCACCGTTCGGGACGGTTTCGATGACGACCCATTTCCACGCGTCGTCCGAGGAGCTCGCTGCACACGGAACGGAGCGGCTGGCGGCAACTGTCGACGCGCGCGTCCTCCACCGCAGCTATGGCGACCAGACGGCCGAGCTGTGGGGCGGCGACCGCCTCTTCGCGACGGCGACGCAGATGGCCTACTACCGGCTCTGACGCCGGTGAACGCCGCCCAACGCCACCAGGAGTGCCGAGATGGCCGAGCCCGACAAGCCCATGCTTCCCGCCAACGTCGAGTCCGCGCTCGAGCGGGGCGACTTCATCGGCGCGATCAAGCTGCTGCGCGGTGCCACCGGCGTCGGCCTGCAGGACGCGCGCTCGGCGATCGATCGCTTCCGCCGACGCGCCGTGCCGTCGCCAAACGCAGCGGCGTCCGGGCGCACCATGCAGCAGGGCCTGCAGCACGGGCCGCAGCCATCGGCGGCGAAGCACGAGGCGTCGTTCACCAGCCAGGCGCTGCCGCCACTCGTCGTCGACGCGGTTCACGGCGGTCGCACGATCGAGGCGATCCGGCTGCTGCGTGAGCACAGCGGCCTGGGCCTGAAGGAAGCGAAGGACGCGGTCGACCGCTATGCCGAGCAGCACCGGGCCGCGTTCGGGCCGCTGTCGCCGGGCGAGGTGCCGCAGTCGAGCACGCGCATCTGGCTCGTCGTCATCGTGCTGGCGCTGCTCTGGCTCGCCTGGCGATGGCTGCAGTCTCGCGGCTGAACAACACGAGGTCAGCACCGTCATGTGCCGGAACATCAGGACGCTGTTCAACTTCGAGCCACCCGCGACCGAGCTCGAGATCCGTGACGCATCGCTGCAGTTCGTGCGCAAGCTGAGCGGCTTCGCCGTGCCGTCGAAGGCGAACGAGGCGGCGTTCGACCGTGCCGTCGACGAGGTCGCCGCGGCAGCGCGGCGCCTCATGCGCGACCTCGTGACGAATGCGCCGCCGAAAGATCGCGAGGTCGAGGCGGCCCGGGCACGCGTCCGCGCCGCGGAGCGTTACGCCGCGATGCGTTGACGCGGGCCGCCATACGTCTCGACGTCCAGGCCTACGGCAGCTTCGTCCGCGGCACCCACCAGGCGAGCAGCGCCGCCGCGAGGATCGCCAGGGCGGCCGTCATCCAGATGCCGGCGGCCAGCGAGAGCAGCGCCGTCACGGCCGAGAGCAACGCCGGCCCTCCCGTCGAGCCGATGTCGGACATCAACCGCCACAGACCCAGGAAGTGGGCACGCCCGATCGCTGGCGAGTAGTCGGCGCCGAGCGTCATCACCATGCCCGAGCCGATGCCGTTGCCCAGGCCGAGCAGCAGCGACGCGCCAAGCAGCGTCGCCATCGCGTGGGTGAACGGCATGAGGGCGAACGCGACGCCCATCAGCAGCATCGACGGCACGGCGACCCAGACGCGACCGCGCACGTCCATCACCTTGCCGGCGGGGTAGAACGCGAGCATGTCGATGCCGCTCGCGCAGCCGTAGATGAGCGAGGTCGTCGCGGCGTCCAGGCCGATCTGCTCGGCCCACAGCGGCAGCACCGCCTGCCGCGACGCTCGCACCGCGCTGACGAGCACGACACCGACGCCGACGGTGGCGAAGACGCGCAGGTAGTTCGCACCGACGGCGCGCAAGGAGCCTGGTGGCCGCACCGCCGACGCGCCGGGCGAAGGGCTCGCGGCCACCGGCTGCGCCGCCTCGACCGGCGGCAGCTCCGCCGTTCGCCAGGCGAGCCATGCGCCCGCCAGCATCGCGGCCACGCCGGTCGCGTAGGCGCCGGCGATGCCCAGCCAGGGAATCACGGCGGCGCCGCCGAACGGCCCGATGAATAGGCCGATGCGCATCACGCCGCCGAGTGTCGACAGGGCCCGCGCCCGATAGCGGAACGGAACGACGACGGCGATGTAGCTCTGCCGCGCCAGGCTGAAGACGGCGCCGGCCATGCCGACCATGAACGCGCCGGCCGAGAAGGTGAGGATGCTGTGACCGAGGCCGCACACCGCCATCGCCGCGGCGCCGAGCAGCGAGGCGCCGACCAGCGCCTTGCGCTCGCCCCAGCGCGAGGCGATGTACGACGCCGGGATGTTGCTCAGCAGCGAGCCGATGCCGATCAGCGTGACGACGAGCGCGGCCAGTGCCACCGACCCGCCGAGCTCGCGGACGCTGAGCGCGACGACCGGCAGGATCGCCCCCTCGGCCACGCCGAACAGCACGGAGGGTCCGTACACGGCAACGGCGATGCGGCGAAGGGGAAACGGCTCGGAATCGGTCATCGGGCGGATAGGCGGGCCGTCACGACCATGCTATATCTCGCGGTCGAAGGAGGAAAACCGATGGCCACAGGACTGCTCGAAGCGCTCGGGTTGAAGAAGGCGAAGGGCGCGCCGCCCGCCGTCGCCACGCCGCCACCGCCCGGCGGCCGCGCCCGCTCCGGGGCGATGAGCGAATCGGTTTCCGGCGGGGAGGCTGCGGAGAAGCGATTCAAGGCGTTCGCCGACCGCGTCGACGCGGAGCTGAAGAAGGCGGAGGTCGAGATCGCCGGGCAGCCCGTGGCCGCGCTGAAGGCGACGCTCGAGGCGGCGCTGACCAGGCTCAGGGCCGACCGCCTGGCCGCCGACGCGCTCGACAAGACCGCAGGCGCCGCCAAGGTCGTGCAGCTCGACAGCCTGAGCCACGCGCTGACGATGCGCGCCGCGGCGATGAAGGCCGACGGCCTCGAAGGCCAGCGTCAGGTCAAGGAGTGGGGCGACGAGCCGCTCGCCGCGCTGGAAGCGACGGTGGGCGCGCTCGCGCCCGGCCTGAAGAAGATCTTCGAGCCGCGGCTGAAGCAGCTGCAGAAGCGCCTCGTCGCGGCGAAGGCGCTGCGCGACAAGGGCGACTTCGACGGCCTCACCGTCGCCGCCGGCCAGCTCTTCTACGCCTGCCAGGACCTCGCCAAGGCGATCGACAGCTACGCCGTCGAGTACCCCAAGTACCAGGCGCAGCGCGACGAGGTCGAGCTGATGTTCGAGCGGATGAAGGCGAACAAGCTCCTCGACACGAGCGGCGGCAAGGACCTCGGCGACCTCGAGGCCGCGCTCGGCCGGGCCGATGCGATCGGCCCGATCCGCGGCTACGAGGCGGCACGGGCGTCGCTGAACACCGTCGTCGTCAAGGCCAAGGCGCTGCGCGACAGCAACGCCGCCTACAAGGACTATCAGCCTGAGCGCGACAGGCTGGGCAAGCTCGTCGTCGCGCTCAAGGCGCACATGCAGGCGTCGATGATCGGCGTCGAGATCAAGGCGATCGAGGCCGCGCTCGCCGCCGCCGACGTGCTGGCCAGGCGCGCCGACGGCGGCAGCCTGAAGGCGCTCACCTCGCTCAAGTCGGTGGGCGTGAAGTGTGGCGAGGCGAAGTCGCTGGCCGACCGGATCGGCGCTGCGGCCGCCAAGCTGCCGGAGCTGACGAAGAAGCTCGAGGCCGGCGGCGTGCCCAAGGCCAAGGTCGCCGAGACGGCCCGCTTCGCGATCAAGCTGCTGGTCGAGGAGAACTGCAGCGACGACGACGCCGTGAAGATGGCCAGGGATGCACGCGGCTACGCCGACGAAGGCCTCAAGGAACCCGACGCGATCATGTCGTCGCGGGTCAAGAAGTCGCTCACCGACGGCGGCCTGGAGGAGAGCCACGCCAAGGCGATCGGCAAGAACGTGCGGGCAGCAGGCACGTCGTCGGCCGACGACGCGAAGGCGCTCGCCAAGAGCATGTCGCACGTGTCGCGCAAGGCGATCGAGGCGCTCACCGCCGACGGCATCACCTCGCAGTGCTGCCGAGGCCCGATCACCGACGCGGCGCCCGAGCTCGCCGGCGTGAAGCCGCGCGGCTGGCCCGACACGGCGAGCTGGGACGACGTCCCCGGCGTCTACATGGGCGGCGAGAAGAAGCTGCTCGTCGGCACGATGGACAAGGGCGGCGGCCGTGCCGTCCCGGCGACCGGCGAGGGCCCGCTGCCGCACGGCGCATCCGACCTCTACGGCCACGAGGCCGGGCACGCCTTCGATGCATCGAAGCCGGGCGGAAAGAGCGCCAACGCCGCGTTCCTCAAGGCGCGCGGCGAGGACATCGCCACCGGCAAGCCGGGTGGCATGTACGGCCCGCGCGACAGCTACTTCCTCACCACCGCCGAGGGCGGTGCCAACGACGCCGGGTCGACCTCCGAGACCTTCGCCGAAAGCTTCGCGATGCACTTCGCCGGCGGCGCGAAGTGGCCCAAGGTCGAGGCGTTCTGGGCCGCCAACCCATGGGGCATCTGATCGTCGCCGCGACTACGATGCCGTTCGACGCGACCCCGAGGAGATGCCGATGAGCCCGCCGAAGAATCCGCCGCCGCGCGAGACGCTTCCGCCACACCCCGATGACGACGCGCCGGCTTCGGTCGGCATGGCCGAGATGCAGAAGGACGGAACCTTGCACCTGCACCTGCGCACGGAAACCGACGACGGCACCATCGGCGAGGCGCTGATGGTCGTGCCGAAGGGCGACCAGCGCTACGGGGGCATGGTCGAGCACCTGTCGGGGCTCAAGCCCGGCGAGACCCGTTCGATCCCGCCGTTCCCGGAGCCCGAGGTCGACCCGAAGACGGTCTGACGCGCGCCGGCGCGCTCAGGCCGGTTGCTGCGCGACCTTCGCCTTGCGTTCGCCGGCCTGTGCCGCCGCCGCGGGCTTGTCGGCGGGTCGTCGCGCGGCCCGTTTCGCGTCTTTCACGCGCTTCTGCTTCTGACGGCGGATGCCGCGGTCCTTGTCTGCGCTCATGGTCTGCCCGGTGGCGTCGTGGAGAGGACGTCGACCATACCCGCAAACGGCGCCGATCCGGTCGGCCTCACTTCCAGCGCTCGGGTTCGACGGCGACGCTGCCTCGCTCGCTCGACAGCGTGATCACGCCGTCCATCACCGTCGCCTGCAACTGCATCGAGCGCTCGGCGAGCTCGGCGAGCGCCTGCGCCTCGGCGGAGGGAAGGCGCCACACCTGGAGCCGGTCGAGCCGCTCGACCTTGCGCTCGATGCCCTTCCACCACAGCTCGGCGGCGCTGCCGTAGGCGTAGACGCGAACGGCGTCGGCCTGGCTGCAGGCCTTGAGCAGCGGCTTGTCGTCGGGCTGGCCGACCTCGACCCACAGGCGCTTGCGGCCGGTGTAGTCGGTCAGGGCGAGGTCGGGCGCGTCGGGGTCGGCCATGCCGTCGCCGAAGGCGAGGGTGGCGTCGCCGCCGCAGGTGTCCTGCAACTCGTGGGCGACGAGCGCGAGCGCAGCGAGCCGGACCATCATCCGCTCGTCGGTTTCGCTCGGATGACGGGCGAGCGTGACGGCGTGGTCCGCGTAGTGGCCATGGTCGATGTCGGCGAGCTGCACGCTCGCCTTGAAGATCGTCGACTTGATCGCCACGGCCGTGCTGCGCGTCAGCCCGGCAGCTTCGCCGCCAGGAGGTCGACCTTCTCGATCTTCGGCGGTGCGGCGAGCAGCGCGTCGGCGTTGGCCATCAGCGCGGCGGCGATCTGGCCGTTGAGGTGGGCGTTGCGGCCCGCCTCGTCGGCGAAGGCGTCGAACACGCCGAACGTCGAGGGGCCGAACTTCAGCGCGAACCAGGCGGTCGTTCCGCTTTCCGCGTTGGCGAGCGGCAGCGCGCCGGCGAGGAAATCGGCGACCTTCGCTTCCATTCCGGGCTTGGCCTCGAGGCGGACGAACAGGGCGAGCTTGACCATGGTGCTTCCTTTCGGGTGGGTGCTCGATTCGGCGAGCCGAACCGTACAGGATGCCACGTCCGGGCGGCGGGGCGCGCCGGAAGCGGAACAGGGCGGCCCGCTGGTAGTCTCTCGCCCCCACCGATCCGACGACGATGCCTTCGCCCTCCGATTCCGCGTCCCCGACCTCCGCCGCCGTCTCGATCGTCGGCCTCGCCAAGCGCTACGCCACCGGCGTCGAAGCGCTCAAACCCGTCGACCTCGACATCCGACGCGGCGAGATCTTCGCGCTGCTCGGGCCGAACGGCGCCGGCAAGACGACGCTGATCTCGATCGTCTGCGGCATCGTCGTGCCGAGCGCGGGGCAGGTGAGCATCGACGGGCACGACATCGTCCGCGACTACCGGATCACGCGCACCCGCGTCGGCCTCGTTCCGCAGGAGCTGACGACCGACGCGTTCGAGACCGTGTGGGACACCGTCAGCTTCAGTCGTGGCCTGTTCGGGCGCGCACCGGACCCCGTGCTCATCGAGCGCGTGTTGCGCGACCTGTCGCTCTGGGAGAAGCGGCGCGACAAGATCATGACGTTGTCGGGTGGCATGAAGCGCCGCGTGATGATCGCCAAGGCCTTGTCGCACGAGCCCAACATCCTCTTCCTCGACGAGCCGACGGCGGGCGTCGACGTCAACCTCCGGCGCGACATGTGGGCCATGGTGCGGGCTTTGCGCGAGCGCGGCGTCACCGTCATCCTCACCACCCACTACATCGAGGAGGCCGAGAGCATGGCCGACCGGATCGGCGTCATCCGCCGCGGCGAGCTGATCCTGGTGGAGGAGAAGGCGGCGCTGATGACCAAGCTCGGCCGCAAGCACGTGACGGTGATGCTCGAACAGTCGCTCGGATCGGTGCCCGCGTCGCTCGCGCCGTGGCAACCGGTGCTGGCCGACGGCGGCGGGCGGCTCGAGTGCGACGTCGGCACGGCGCCGGCCGCCGACGGCTCGCGCCCGGTCCGCGGCACCGGCGCGCTGATCGACGAGCTGGCGCGGCTCGGCCTCGTCGTGCGCGAGCTGAACACGCGACAGAGCTCGCTAGAGGACATCTTCGTCGGCCTGGTCGACGAAGCCGCGGCGCCGCAGACGCAAGCGCCATGACCTTCAACCACCACGGCGTCCGGGCGATCTTCAGGTTCGAGATGGCGCGCGCGCTGCGCACCGTTTGGCAGAGCCTGGTCGGGCCCGTCATCACGACGTCGCTCTACTTCGTCGTCTTCGGCGCCGCCATCGGCTCGCGCATGACCGAGGTCGCCGGCGTGTCGTACGGCGCCTACATCGTGCCCGGCCTCATCATGCTGTCGCTGTTCACGCAGAGCCTGTCGAACGCGTCGTTCGGCATCTTCTTCCCGAAGTTCACGGGAACGATCTACGAGTACCTGTCGGCGCCGATCTCGGCGCTCGAGATGGTCGTCGCCTTCGTCGGCGCGGCGGCGTGCAAGTCGATCGTGCTCGGGCTCGTGATCCTCGCGACCGCCGCATTATTCGTCCCGCTGCGGATCGAGCATCCGATCTGGATGGTCGCCTTCCTGCTGCTGACCGCGACCGCCTTCAGCCTGTTCGGTTTCATCATCGGCATCTGGGCGAAGAACTTCGAGCAACTGCAGTTCGTGCCGCTGCTCGTCGTCACGCCGCTCACCTTCCTCGGCGGCGCGTTCTACTCGATCGACATGCTGCCACCGCTGTGGCGCACCGTGACGCTCTTCAACCCCGTCGTCTACCTGATCGACGGCTTCCGCTGGAGCTTCTACGGCACCGCCGACGTCGGCGTCGGCGTCAGTCTCGCGGCGACTCTGGCCTTCCTCGCCATGTGCATCGCCATCATCACGTGGATGTTCCGCACCGGGTACCGGCTCAAGAACTGACGCGGCGCGAAGAATGCCGCGTTTTGCCCTGTGATCGGTGCATCGGCGCCCGGCGGTTGGTGAACACTCGCGGACGTCGTTCCGACGTCTGCCGCGCCGCCATGCAGCACCAGACCTACACCCCCGCGTTCACCCTCCAGCCGCTCAAGCGCGAAGCGGTGCCGAAGGCGCCCGACCAGCCGACCACGCCCAACTTCATCAACGACGTGGCCGGCGGCCGCGTCGAGCTGCCGACGATCCCGCGCGTGCTGCAGCGGCTGATCGCCGCGCTGCGCAACCCCGACGTCGACGCGCGCGAGATCAGCGAGTCGCTGTCGAAGGACCCGGTGCTGAGCGCGAAAGTGCTGCGGCTGGCGAACTCGTCGTTCTTCGGCGGGCAGCGGTCGATGGCGTCGATCGACGCCGCGGTCGCCCTCATCGGCACGACGGCGCTCAACCGGCTGATCGTCGCCTGCGGCGTCTCGTCGTCGTTCAGCGAAGTGCCCGGGATCGACCTGCCGACGTTCTGGCGCGACTCGCTCGTCGCTGCCACCGCGGCCGGCAAGCTGGCGCCCGGGCTTCGAGCCGACGCCGAGAGTGCCTACGTCTGCGGCCTCCTGCACGGCGCCGGGCATCTCATCCTCTGCCAGACCTACCCCGACATCGCGCGCTTCATGTTCGATGGCTACGCGACGGCGCGCGGCGCCGAGCTTGCGGCGATCGAGAGCGAGTGCTTCGGCATCGACCACGGCTCCGTCGGCGCGCTGTGGGTCGAGACGCTCGGCTTCCCCCAAGCCGTTCCCGACACGATCCGCAGCGCGGCACAGCCACCCGCTGCGAGCGACACGCCCCTCGATCTCGCCCTGCGCGGCGCCTGCTCGCTGGCCGCATCGGTGGCGCAGGGCCACGCGGTCGACGCGGCGTTCGCGAGCTTGCTGCCGCGGGTCCGGGCGTCCTGCGGTGATGCCGACGGCACGCCGGGCGCGGCGTTCGGCAAGCTCTACGACGCATTGAAGGAAACCGAGCCGGCGATCTGATCGCGGCTCGCGTGCGCAGCGGCAAGCCCGGGCGCAGCGTCGTACATTCAGTGGCGAGGGTTGCCGCGCCGGCCGGCGCGAGCCCACTGCGCACGAAAGACGCCCGCATGACCGAACCGACCGCCTACACGCCGCCGCGTGTCTGGACCTGGGACAAGGAGAGCGGCGGCCGCTTCGCCAGCATCAACCGGCCGATCGCCGGACCGACGCACGAGAAGGCGCTTCCCGTCGGCCGCCACCCGATGCAGCTCTACTCGCTGGCGACGCCGAACGGCGTCAAGGTCACGGTGATGCTGGAGGAGTTGCTCGCGCTCGGCCACGCCGGAGCCGAATACGACGCCTGGCTGATCCAGATCGGCGAGGGCGACCAGTTCAGCAGCGGCTTCGTCGGCGTCAATCCGAACTCCAAGATCCCGGCCCTCATGGACCAAAGTGGCGCGACGCCGGTGCGGGTGTTCGAGTCCGGCGCGATCCTGTTGCATCTGGCGGAGAAGTTCGGTGCCCTGGTGCCGGCCGGCGGCGCCGAACGTGCCGAGTGCCTGTCGTGGCTGTTCTGGCTGATGGGCAGCGCGCCGTTCCTCGGCGGCGGCTTCGGCCACTTCTACGCCTACGCGCCATCGAAGATGGAGTACCCGATCGACCGCTACGCTATGGAGGTCAAGCGCCAACTCGACGTCCTCGACCGGCGCCTCGCCGAGAGCCCATACCTCGCGGGTGACGACTACTCGATCGCCGACATCGCCGTCTGGCCCTGGTACGGCGGTCTCGTCAAGGGCCAGCTCTACGAGGCCGGCGAGTTCCTGCAGGTGCAGGATTACGCGAACGTGCTGCGCTGGACCGACCGCATCGCCGAGCGGCCGGCAGCGCGACGGGGCCGCATGGTCAACCGCACCTGGGGCCGGCCGGCCAGCCAGCTGCACGAGCGCCACGACGCCAGCGACTTCGACACGTTGACGCAGGACAAGGTCGCGACGACATGATCACCCTCTACGACTGCGCCACCGCGCCGAGCCCGCGCCGGGCGCGCATCCTGCTCGCGGAGAAGGGTGTCGCGCACGAGACGATCGCCGTCGACCTGCGCAGCGGCGAGCACATGGGCGATGCCTTCCGGCAGGTCAACCCGCAGTGCACCGTGCCCGCGCTGCGCACCGACGACGGGCTCGTTCTCAGCGACAACGCGGCGATCGCGGCGTGGCTGGAGGCGGCATTCCCGCAGCCGCCGCTGCTCGGCATCACGCCAGCCGAGAAGGCCGAGGTGGCGAGCTGGAACTGGCGCGTCGAGTTCGAGGGGCTGCTCGCGATCGCCGAGGCGATGCGCAACAAGGCGCCGGCGATGGCCGACCGTGCGCTTCCGGGACCGGTGAACTACGCGCAGATTCCGGCGCTGGCCGAGCGCGGCGTGGCTCGGGTGCAGCAGTTCTTCGTGACGCTGAACGGCCGGCTGGCCGACCGCGGCTTCGTCGCGACCGACCGGTTCAGCGTCGCCGATGTCACCGCGGTCGTCGCCGTCGACTTCGCGCGCGTGGTGAAGGTGAAGCCGACCGACGAACACCCGCACCTGCAGCGCTGGCGCACGGCGATGGCAGAGCGCGCATCGATGGCGCTGTAGCAGCGATGGCCGGCAGGATCACCGTCGAGCCGTTCTTCGACGAGAAGACGGGGACTGTTTCGTACGTCGTGTCCGACAACACCACGCGGCACGCCGCGATCGTCGACCCGGTTCTCGACTTCGACATCCGGTCGGGCCACACCGCGACCCGAAGCGCGGACCGGATGCTCGCCTGCATCGCGCAACGGCAGCTCACCGTCGATTGGATCCTCGAGACGCACGCCCACGCTGACCACCTCTCGGCCGCCCGCTACCTGCAGGAGCAGGTCGGCGGTCGCATCGCCATCGGCGAGCGCATCCGCGAGATTCAGGCGATCTTTCGCAAGCTCTACAACCTGGAGCGCACCTTCCTGCCCGACGGCAGCCAGTTCGACCATCTCTTTCGCGACGGCGAGACGTTCCGGATCGGCGACGTCGAGGCGACCGCGCTCCACGTGCCCGGGCACACGCCGGCCGACATGGCCTACGTGATCGACGACGCCGTGTTCGTCGGCGACACCCTTTTCATGCCCGACCTCGGGTCGGCGCGCGCCGACTTCCCCGGCGGCGACGCGCCAACCCTGTACCGCTCGATGCGCCGCATCCTCGACCTTCCCGGCGCGACGCGCGTGTTCGTCTGCCACGACTATCCGCCCGACGGCCGCGACGCGCGCTGGGAAAGCACGGTGCGCGAGCAGCGCGCGAACAACATCCACGTGCACGACGGCATCGACGAAGCGGCCTTCGTCGCCATGCGCACGGCGCGCGACGCGACGCTCGACGTGCCGACGCTGCTCCTGCCGTCGATCCAGGTCAACGTGCGCGCCGGACGGCTGCCGCCGGCCGACGACAACGGCATCACCTATCTGAGGATTCCGGTCAACGCACTGCCGACTCGATGATCGAAGCGCGCCGCGGGGCACGCCTGGCCCCGGGCCAGCACAATCCGCCTCCGTGATCCGCACCGCACTCAAGGGTTTCATCGCCGGCGCCATCGCGACGCTGGTGTTCCACCAGGGCTTTCTCTGGCTGCTCGGCCATGTGGTTGCCGTGCCCATCAAGCCGTGGGACATGACGGTCAACGGCTACGGCGTGCCGTCCGTGGTCGCGCTGACGTTCTGGGGCGGCATCTGGGGGATCGGGTTGTGCGTCGTCGTGGCCAACCTTTCGCAGGCAAGGGCGCTTGCCTGGGGCACGGTGCTCGGCAGCATCATCCCGTCTGTCTGGGTCTGGACGGTGCTGTCGATGTTGCACGGGCAGCCGCTCTTCGGCGGTGGTGATCCGAAGCAACTGGTCGGAGCGCTGGTCGTCAATGCGATCTGGGGCTTGGCCACCGTCGCGATCTTCCTGGCCATGGGCGGGCGCCGGCCGAGACGGCGCGGCATCCTCGGCTGATCCACGCCGGGTTCGCCGGACGCCTCCCCACCGACGACGGCAGGCCTGTCAGTGGCGCGCCTGCGCCGCGATCAGTTGCGGCAGTTTGCCGACGCGGGCGTAACCTCCTGCGCCGGGACGAGCACGAAGGACTACCACGGCAACACGTTCAAGCTTGAGCCCACGGGAACCGGGCGGATCACCACCGCCTCGCCACCTTCGCACGGAGACCCGCCATGGCCCATCGAGTACGGTCCGACGATCAGGGCACCCTCCCGCCACGTGCCGGCGTCGGCATGAAGGCCGAGCACTACCGCACGATCATCGACGCCGAACCCGACATCGGCTTCTTCGAGGTGCACGCCGAAAACTACATGGGTGCCGGGGGACGACCTGTACACCGGCGGGAACGACGAGCTGTTTCTCGCCTTCGCGGCCTACGACAACGTCGAGGTTCGGCTGTTCAACCCCTTTTGCTGCCAACGCGATTCGGGGCCGCTCGGCCGCTTTCTGGGATCGCTCGGCGACTGGCCGCGCGTCAACCACCGCATGCACAACAAGATGTTCGTCGCCGACGGCGCAATGGCGGTGATCGGCGGGCGCAACGTGTCAGACGAGTATTTCCTGCGCGGTTCAAGCGGGAATTTCATCGATGTCGACGCGTT
>JBBSUK010000078.1:0-17497 GCA_038234975.1 Burkholderiales bacterium | reverse complement strand
GCACCTCGGCCTCGCGCGGCATGCTGTTCTATCGCTTGCTGCAGCAGGCCGTCGTCACGGAACCGGTGACGTATGAGGACGTCGTGCAGAAGAAATCCACCTCAGCAAAACGCAAGCATATACTGGATGGACATCCAGTAGTATTGGGGTGACTGGAGCTAAGTGGATACCCCTTATATTCGTACAGTCATGGAGCTCGTCCGCAAGCTTGCCATCCTCGCCGACGCGGCGAAGTACGACGCCTCGTGCGCGTCGAGCGGCACCGACAGGCGCCACTCGCTCGGCAAGTCCGGCGGAATCGGCTCGACCGAAGGCTCGGGCATCTGCCACAGCTACGCACCCGACGGCCGCTGCATCTCGCTGCTGAAGATCCTCTTCACCAACTTCTGCCAGTTCGACTGCCTCTATTGCGTCAACCGGGTGTCGAGCAACGTGCCGCGGGCACGCTTCACGGTCGACGAGGTGGTTCGGCTCACGCTCGACTTCTACCGCCGCAACTGCATCGAAGGCCTGTTCCTCTCGTCGGGGATCATCCGATCGCCCGACTACACGATGGAGCAGGTGGTCGAGGTGGCGCGGGTGCTGCGCGAAGACCACGGCTTTCGCGGCTACATCCACCTGAAGACGATCCCCGAAGCGAGCGAGGAACTGCTCGCGCGTGCCGGCCGCTACGCCGACCGGCTGAGCATCAATGTCGAGCTGCCGACGGTGCAGTCGCTCGCCTCGCTCGCGCCGGAGAAGGACGGCGCCGCGATCCGCCGGTCGATGGCGCGCCTGCGCAGCCACATCGACGAGGCGAAAGCCGCGGGCAAGCCGACTCCCGTTCGCGCCCAGCCCATGCTGTCGCCGCGCCGGGCGACGGCGCCGCGTTTCGCGCCGGCCGGCCAGAGCACGCAGATGATCGTCGGCGCCGACGCGTCGAGCGACACCACGATCCTCGGCGCGAGCGCCACGCTCTATGGCTCCTATCGGCTCAAGCGCGTCTACTACTCGGCCTTCAGCCCGATCCCCGACGCCGCACGCGGCCTGCCGCTGAAGGCGCCACCCCTCGTTCGCGAACACCGCCTCTACCAGGCGGACTGGCTGATGCGGTTCTACGGATTCGCGCACGACGAGATCGTCGCCGGGCCGACCGGCATGCTGTCGCTCGAGATCGACCCGAAGCTCGCCTGGGCGGTAGCGCACCGCGACCGGTTTCCGGTCGACCTCAACCGGGCGCCGAAAGAAATGCTGCTTCGGGTTCCGGGGCTGGGGGTGAAGGCGGTCGGCAAGGTGCTGCAGACGCGTCGCGTCCGGCGACTGCGCGCCGCCGACCTCGAACGCATGCACGTGCCGCTTCGCCGCGTGCTCGCCTTCGTCGAGACCGTCGACCATCGGCCGGGGCCGATCCTCGAGGCAGCCGACCTGGCGCGACAGCTCGCGCCGTCGGGCGCGCGACCCTCCGCGGACACGTCGATCGGCCAGAGGGAACTGTTCGACTGAGAACCGGCCCGAAGGGTCGATGACGCCAGAAGCCATCGACCCCCAGCCTTCGGCGGTGCGCAGCGTCGTGCTCGCCGGCGCGACCGACTTCGCAGGATTTCGCGCTGCGTGCCGCGCCCTGTGGGCGGCGCAGGCCGAGCCCGAAAGCGTCGACTGGCGGACCGCGGACGACGCCGAGGGCGACCTGTTCTGCGATCCGGCGGCGCAACCCGGCGAGGTCGCGTCGTCACGCGCCGGCGCGCCAGGCGGCGCCACCGAAACGTCGTCGCTGCGGATTCCGCCGCGCCTGATGCCGGCCATCGAGTCGGCCGCCCTGCACCGCGACCCGGGGCGCTTCGCGCTGCTCTACCGCCTCGTCTGGCGGCTGCAGAGCGAGCCGCACCTGCGCGGCGACGCACTCGACGCCGACGTCGTCCATGTCCAGCAGATGGCGCAGGCGGTGCGTCGCGACATGCACAAGATGAAGGCCTTCGTCCGCTTTCGCACCGTCGAGGAAGACGCGCGACTCGGTCCGCTGGCGACGACCCTGCCGCACGACATCACCGAGTCGCTCGCGACGTACGACGCGAACGCCGCTGCGGAGGTCGAAGCGGAAGGAGATCTCGGCGCAGAAGCGCCGGCAGCCCCGCAAGGAGACGGCGCGCTGCACGTCGCCTGGTTCGAGCCCGAGCACCACGTCGTGGAGGCCACGGCGCCATTCTTCGCGCGCCGCTTCACGTCGATGCGCTGGGCGATCCTGACGCCCGAACGCAGCGTCGAGTGGGACGGCGGCCGACTCGTCTTCGGGCCTGGCGCGCGGCGCGACCAGGCGCCTCCGGCCGACGCCGGCGAGCAGCTCTGGCTTACCTACTACGAGAGCATCTTCAATCCGGCCCGCCTCAAGGTGGCGATGATGAAGCGCGAGATGCCCGTGCGCTACTGGAAGAACCTGCCCGAGGCGCCGCTGATCGGCGGCCTCGTCGCCCACGCCAACGAAAGGAGCGCCCGCATGGTCGACCGGCCGCCCACCGAACCGTCGCCGCGCCGGGCGGTGGCGCCCGCCGCCGCCGCCGCCGCACGAACGTCGCGGCCCGCCGCGGCAGACGCCGAGCCGGCCGGTCTCGACGCCCTCGCCGCCGCGCTCGACCGCTGTCGCGAGTGCCCGATCGGCGAGCACGCCACCCAGGCCGTCCCCGGCGAGGGCGGCGCGAAGCCGCGGCTCATGTTCGTCGGCGAGCAGCCGGGCGACGTCGAGGATCTGCGCGGCCATCCCTTCGTCGGGCCGGCCGGGCAGTTGTTCGACCGCGCCCTGGCGCAGCTCGGCATCGACCGCCGCGACACCTGGGTCACCAACGCCGTCAAGCACTTCAAGTTCGAGCTGCGCGGCAAGCGGCGCATCCACAAGACGCCAGCGCAGCAGGAAGCCGCGGCCTGCCTGCACTGGCTGGAATCGGAGATCGGTCTCGTCGACCCGGGTGCGATCGTCGCCCTCGGCGCGACCGCCGCGCGCCAGCTGATGGGCAGCCCGGTGGCGGTGACACGGCAGCGCGGCGAGTGGCTGCGCCGAAGCGATGGCCGGCGGGTGCTGATCACGCTGCACCCCTCGGCGCTGCTGCGCATGGACGCCGAGCACCGCGACGCCGCCTGGCAAGCCTGGCTCGCCGACCTGCAGCACGCCGCCGACGCCATGCGCGAACCGCCGCCACGCTGAGCGCGGAGGACCACGCCAGTCCGGCGGGAACGCGCTTTGCCAAGGGCATTTGCCGACGAGGCGCCAGAGTGTGGAGCTTCTCGACTGTCAGGATGTTCCCGCCCGCGCGACCAAGGATTGGGGCCATCCGGCCACCAACCTCGAAACCCCAGGAGACTCCCCATGAAGACCCTCAACGCAGCCCTGATCTGTACCGCCCTCGCCCTCGCCGCCGGCACCGCATCGGCGGCCGACGACATGAAGAAGGACGGCATGAAGATGGACCATCCCATGACCATGCAGGAATGCAAGGATCACATGGCGATGGCGAAGAAGGACGGCATGAAGAAGGACGACATGATGATGAAGAAGGACGCCATGTGCGCCGACATGATGAAGAAGGACACGATGAAGAAGTAATTCTCGACGTCGTCCCCGGGCAGCGCGGCGCGAGCCGCGCTCGTCCTACAGCCCGGTCGGGCCACGCCTGACCGGGCTTCGTTTCGTGCGGTGCTGGAATCGGTCGGCTGACCCCACACATTCAAAGAGAGACCATGAAAGACACCACCGACCAGCGCAAGCTGCTCTGGGACATGATCAAGGACATCAGGTTCGGCATGTTCACGACCAAGCACGGCAACGGCCACCTCCACGCCCGTCCGATGACGACGCAGAACAAGTCGCTCGACGCCGACGACAGCCTGTGGTTCTTCATGTCGAAGTCGGGCGACCCGGTCGACGACGTCCGCGACGATCCCACCGTCGCCGTCGTCTACGCCGACCCCTCCGACGACCGCTACGTGTCGGTGTCCGGCCGCGGCGCGATCATCGAAGACCCCGCGAAGAAGCAGCAGCTCTGGAGCAAGATGGCCGAGGCGTGGTTTCCCGGCGGGCCGTCCGATCCGGACCTCGCGCTGGTGCAGGTCGAGATCGTCCACGCCAACTACTGGGACGTGAAGGAAAGCAAGATCGTCCAGCTCTTCACCATGGCCAAGGCCGCCGTCACGGGAAAGCCGCCGACCGATCTTGGCGAGCACGGCGAGGTGCGGATGCGCGGCTGAGCACGATCGGCACCCGAAGGCCGTCGCTTTCTCGGCCATCGGCATCCCGGCCGGCGGCGAACATGGCGCCTCGACATCCGAATCCCGGAGGCCACCATGCGCCACGCACCCTCGACCCTTCATGTCCGCCATCGCTACGCGCCCCCGCCCATGGCGGGCGGCATCGAATGGGAAGAGCTGCCCTCGCTCGCGGCCCGCGTCCGCAGCCCCGGCGGGATCGCCGACGCGGCGGGTAGCGCGTGGGACGCGATGCGCCCCGCCGAGCTCGACCGATCGCTCACGCCGACGCCGTTTCGCGAGCCGGTCGCCGGCGTGTCGATGCGCGAAGTCGTCGAGCCCGACGTCTTTCGCCACTTCTTCGGCCGCTGATCCGGGCGCCTTCGCGGCGCGCGGGATACTGCGGCCCCCGGGCCGCTGGTTCTCGACGAGAACCCGGCGCTCGCCGTGACCATGAGCGAATCGCCGATCGAACCGAACCGACGCCTGCACTGGGAGGATTTCAGCAGCGGCCAGGTACTCGCGTTCGGCCATCACGAGGTGACGCGCGAGGCGGTCCTCGCCTTCGCCCGCGACTTCGACCCGCAGCCCTTCCACCTCGACGACGACGCGGCCGCCCGGTCGCTCTTCGGGCGCCTCTGCGCGAGCGGCTGGCACACCTGCGCGATGGCGATGCGGATGATGTGCGACGGCTACCTGCTCGACTCCGCTAGCCTCGGCTCGCCGGGCATCGAGTCGCTGCGCTGGACCCGGCCTGTCGTCCCGGCCGACACCCTGCACATGCGCGTCACGATCGCCTCGACGCGGCCGCTGGCGAGCCGGCCCACCGTCGGCCTCGTCGAAACGCGCTCGGAGGTGCTGAACCAGCGCGACGAGCTCGTCCTCACGATGCACGGCTCGGGCTTCTTCCAACGCCGGCACCCTGCAACGTCTGCGGACACGCCGTGACTTTGTGTGTCGCGCCGGCGTCGGCCGCGATGGATCGCCGCGACAGCCGACACGACAATCGCTGAGCACCCTTGCCCACGCCCGGGCAGGAGGTGGCAATGTTTTCGACATGGCAACCCGAACGGCCCCGCACCCCGATCCTTCCACGCTCGCGCCCGACGGGGCGGGCAGCGGCGAACGCGGATCGCCGCAACCGCTGGCGCCAGGAACGCGGCTGCGCGACTACGAGGTCCAGGCGGTGGTGTCGGCCGGCCCGAGCGGCTTCGTCTACCGCGCCTTCGACCATTCGCTGCAACGCACCGTCGCGCTCAAGGAGTTCGTCCCCGATTCGATCGCGTCCCGCGCGCCGGGCTCGTCGGCCGTCGTCGTCGGGTCCGAGCGTCATTTCGACGCCTACCGCGCAGCGCTGCGCAGCTTCGTCGACGAGGCGCGGCTGCTGGCACGCTTCGAGCATCCGTCGCTGGTCAAGGTCTACCGCTTCTGGGAGGAGAACGGCACCGCGTACCGGGTCATGCCGTTCCACGACGCGCCGAGCTTGCGCGCCGCACTGGCAGGCCTCGGCCGGGTGCCCAGCGAGGCCGAGTTGCGGGCGTGGCTGCGGCCGGTGCTCGACGCCGTCGCCATCCTGCACGACGGCAAGGTCTGGCACGAGCACATCGCCCCCGGCAACATCCTGCTCGCCCCTTCGGGCCCGGTGCTGCTCGGCACGGCAGCGGCCAGGCGCACCCTCGCCGCGCAGGCACACGCGCCGGCGGCGGCGCTCGAAGCCGGCTATGCCGCCATCGAGCAATACGGCGACGAGGCCACCGCGACCCGCGGTCCGTGGACCGACCTGTACGCGCTCGCCGCCATCGTCTACGCCGCGATCACGGGCGAGCCGCCGCAGATGGCGCCGGACCGCCTGCGCGGTGATCGCGTCAAGCCGCTCGCGCACGTCGCCGCGGGGCTCTACAGCGCCGAGTTCCTGGCCGCCGTCGACGCTGCGCTGTCCCTGCAGCCCGCGCGGCGGCCGCAGGATCACCTCCGCTTTCGCGCCCTGATGGGCGACATCGAGGCGCCGGAGCGGGTCGACCTGGCGCCGCGACGCGACCTCATGCAGGAGCTGTTCATCAGCGCCGCGCCGGCCGGCGAGAGCACGGTTCCCGATTGGCCCGCCGACGCCCCGCCGATTCCGCCGCGGCGAGCGCCCCCCGCGCTCCCGCCTGCCCCGGCCGCCGCGCCGTCCCGGCCGGCGCCACTCGGCGCGCTGTCGCGGCCGGGCGAGCTGGCCGCCGCCGGTCCTCGCCCGCGAACGCCAGTGGCCGCAGCGGTGCCGCTGCCGTCGAGCCCGGCGCGTGGCGCCCGGACGGCGGACGTCCGCGGCAGGCGCGGCTGGTGGTACGGCGCCGTCGCGATCTCGTTGGTGCTGGTCGGCGTCGTCGCGCTGGGCCTGAACTTCCAGTCGCGCCAGTCTCGCGCTCCAGCGGCGTCGGCCACCGCCGTCGCGCCACCGCCCACCACGTCGCGATCGACGCCGCCGACACCCACGGTTTCCGGTTCGCCGCCGATGTCGCGTGGCGCCGACCCCGTCGCAGCGGTGCCGAACGTGGCGTCGTCGATGGCGCGTCCGCCTGCAGCCGCGATCCCGGGCGCGTCGGTCGCGGCAATGCCGGCCGATGTGCAGACCCGCTGCCTCGACATTCTCCAGAAGGCCTCGCTCGAACCCATCACCGCGGCCGAGACCGCGTTCTTCCGCAAGGAATGCCGATGACCCTCGCCGCCCGCTCCACCCTCGCGCTGGTCGTGGCGCTCGCCGCTGCATGCACGCCGAGCGGGCCGCAGACCTTCGAGAAGGCCGCCGCCGAAGCGACCGACGCGCTGGTCGCGCAGACCGGCAAGCTGCCTTCGTTCCTGTCGACGATCGAGACGACGCTCGCCTCGACCGACGCGAAGGACAAGCGCGGCATCGTCCTCGACCCGATGCTCGACACCATCACCGGCCAGCAGACCGAGACGACCGCGCTGCTCGAGCGCCGGGTCGTCCAGCGGATGGGCAACAAGTTCCCGCAGTTCGAGTTCCTGCCGTTCCAGTC
The DNA here is from genome assembly GCA_038234975.1 of Burkholderiales bacterium. Classification (GTDB taxonomy): domain Bacteria; phylum Pseudomonadota; class Gammaproteobacteria; order Burkholderiales; family Burkholderiaceae_C; genus Schlegelella_A. Next base: position 10,268 of record JBBSUK010000078.1, on the reverse strand, counting down.
GGCCAACCTCGGCCGCGCTCAGTACCTGCTGACCGGCACGATCTCGCGAGCGCCCGCCGAAGGCACACGGCCGCTGCTCAGACTCAACCTCGCGTTGAGCGACCTGCGCAGCGGCCTCGTCGTCGCCCAGGCGTCGACAACGGCTCGCGAGGACAACCTCGACGCGACACCGTCGCGCTACTACAAGGACAGCCCGGTGCTGATCCGCGACAAGGTCGTCGAGGGCTATGCGAAGACCGCCATCACGCCCGCCGGCCAGCGCGCCGACCCGTACTACATGGAGCGCGTCGGCGCCGGGACGATCATCAGCGAGGCGACCTCGCTCTACAACGCCCAGCGCTACCAGGACGCGCTCGGCCAGTACAAGACCGCGCTCGCCACGCCGCAAGGGCAGCAGCTGCGTGCCGAGAGCGGCCTGTACCTGACGAGCGTGAAGCTCGGCCACGGCGCCGAAGCCGAGGCCGCGTTCGGCCGCATCGTCGCGCTCGGCATCGCCTACAACGAACTCGGCGTGAAGTTCCTGTTCGCGCCCGGCAGCGTCGAGTTCTGGTCCGATCCGAAGATCAGCGGCGAGTACGCGATGTGGCTGCGCCAGATCGCCCGCGGCGCCGTCTCGGCCGGCAGCTGCATGACCGTCGTCGGCCACACGAGCAAGAGCGGGCCGGCGCCGGTCAACGAGGCGCTGTCGCTCAAGCGCGCCGTGGTCCTGCGCCAGAAGCTGGTCGCCGAGCAGCCCGCGCTTGCCCAGCGGATCGAGGTCGAGGGCGTGGGCTTTCGCGAGAACATCGTCGGCAGCGGCACAGACGACGCGTTCGACGTCCTCGACCGTCGAGTCGGTTTCAAGATCCACCCCTGCCCGCGCTGAGCCGACACCCGGACGCGCCCCCCTCGTCGGGCGGGCTGCGCGCCGGGTCTCGGGCAGCGTAACCTCGCGGCCCCGATGGACGATCCCGCTTCCCCCGGCCACGACGGCGACGACCGGACGACGATCCGGCCGAGGACCGCGTCGCATGCCACGCGGGCTCTCCTGCCCGCTGGGCACGTCCTCCCGCTCGGCACGCGCCTGCTCGACTACGAGATCACGGGCCTGATCGGCGAGGGCGGTTTCGGCATCGTCTACCTGGCGTGGGACCACTCGCTGCAGCGCAAGGTCGCGGTCAAGGAATACATGCCGGCGTCGATGGCGGCGCGGGCCGCGGGCTCGTCGGCCATCGTCGTCAAGTCCGGACGTCACCTCGACACCTTCCGTGCCGGCCTGAAGAGCTTCGTCAACGAGGCGCGGCTGCTTGCGCGCTTCGACCACCGCGCGCTGGTGAAGGTCTATCGCTTCTGGGAGGAGAACGGCACCGCCTACATGGTCATGCCGTTCTACGAAGGGCCGACGCTGAAGTCGGCGCTCGCAGCACTCGGTCGTGCGCCCGACGAGGAGGAAATCCGACGCTGGCTGACGCCGCTGCTCGACGCGCTCGACGTCATGCACGCGGCGCAGTGCTTCCACCGCGACATCGCCCCCGACAACATCCTGCTCACGCCGGCCGGCCCGCTGCTGCTCGATTTCGGCGCCGCCAGGCGCGTCATCGGCGACATGACGCATGCGCTCACCGTCGTCCTCAAGCCGGGCTATGCGCCGATCGAGCAGTACGGCGACGTCGCCGCCATGGCGCAAGGCCCGTGGACCGACCTCTACGCGCTCGCCTGCGTCGTCTACTACGCGATCACCGGGCACACGCCGAGCTCGTCGGTCGAGCGGCTGATGGACGACCGACTCGCGCCGCTCGCCTCGCTCGCCGCGGGCCGTTACGCGCCCGCCTTCCTCGTCGCGGTCGACGCCGCGCTCGCGGTTCGACCGCAGGACCGACCACAGGACGCACGCCGGTTCAGGGCCCTGCTCGACGTCGACCGGCCGGCCGCGCGCGAAGCCAGCGACTCTGCCGCCGCGCCACTGGCCGCAGACACGGCGCCCGGCCCGTTCCCGCGCACCCGACAGGAGCTGCACACCACGGTTCCCGACACGCTGACGCCCGTCATCGCGACGCAGATCGAGGCACGGCCAGCGATCGCGGCAACGGAGCCGACCGTCGTCGCGGTCGCGGCCGGCGCAGCACCCGAGGCCCAAGCCGGCACGGTCGAGCCCGGCGCCGCGCGGCCAGCGGCACGTCCGCCGTCGGCCCAGGCGCGCCGCGAACGGCCCAGGACGGCACTGACGATCGCCGGGGTCGTAGTCGCGGCGCTCGTCGTCGTCGCCGTGTGGTGGGCGTCGACCGGGTCGCCCTTCGACCCGGCCGCGCCGCAGGTCGTCACGCCGGTCCCTCTGGCGATCGAACCGTCCGAACCAGCCATGACGCCCGCGATCCCCGCATCTTCCGCGGCGCCCGAATCCGCTGCCGCTTCGGCGATCGAGCCCACTGCTGCCATCGAGTCCGCCGCGACGGCAGAGCCCGCCGCGGCGCGGCTCGTCGAGCCGGCCCGTACCGACGAGCCGGTCACGGCACCGCCGGTCGTGGTCGCCCCGCCTCGACCCATGAGGCCGCGCGAGCCTCGCCTCCCGGCACCGACACCCCGAGAACGCACCTCGCCGGAAGACGCGCAGCGACCGATCGGCGGCCGTTGCAGTGATATCCTGCAGAAGGGCTCGCTCCAACCGTTGACCGCTGAAGAGTCGGCTTACCTCAGAAGAGAGTGCAGATGACGACAGTTCTGTTCACCCAGGTGTGGCGCTGCGCTCGCGAATGCGTTGCCGCCGGGCTGCTCGGCACCGCGCTTCTGCTGGCCGGTTGTGCGGCGCCGCCGAAGGCGACCCAGCTCGACACCGAACTTCCTTTCGAAGAGGCCGTCGCCCTCGCCACCGACGGCCTCGCCGGCCAGACGCAGCGCCTGCCGGCGTTCCTCGCCCGCGTCGAGGCCAAGGTCAGCAAACGGGGCATCGTCCTCGACCCGATGCTGGAGGCGACGACGGGGCAGCAGACGGCGGCCACGGTGCTGCTCGAGACCAGGGTCAGCGAACGCCTGACGACGAAGTTCGACGCCCTCGAGATCCTGCCCTTCCAGTCGGCCAACCTGAGCAAGGCGCAGTACCTGCTCACCGGCACGATGACGCGCTCCGACGGCACCGCCGGCAACCGGCAGCGGGCGCTCAGGATCAACCTCGCGCTCACCGAGCTGAAGACCGGCACGGTGGTGGCGCAGGCCTCGGCGCTGGCCCGCGACGCCGGCCTCGACCACACGCCGCTCGCCTACTACCGCGACAGTCCCGTGCTCGTGAAGGACCAGGTCGTCGAGGGCTACGCGCGCACCTCCGCCACGCCGCCCGGCAGCCGCGCCGACGCGTTCTACCTCGAGCGCATCGCCGAGGCGACGCTCATCCACGAGGCGACCCAGCTCTACAACCAGGAACGCTACGTCGACGCGCTCGGCCGCTACCGGAGCGCCTTGGCGATGCCGCAGGGCGAGCAGCTGCGGGTCATGAACGGCATCTACCTGACGAGCGCCAGGCTCGGCCGCTCGCAGGAGGCCGAACAGGCGTTCGGCCGCGTCGTCGCGCTCGGCATCGCCTACAACCAGCTCGGCGTGAAGTTCCTGTTCAACCCGGGATCGACCGATTTCTGGTCGGACACGAAGGTCAGCGGCGCCTACCCGATGTGGCTGCGCCAGATCGCCCGGGAGGGCGTCTCCGCGAAGGTGTGCATGACCGTCGTCGGACACACCAGCAGCACAGGCGCGGAGTCGTTCAACGATGCGCTGTCGCTGTCGCGCGCGAACGTGATCCGGTCGCGGTTGAACGCGGAGTCACCGGCGCTCTCGGCGCGGACCAGGGCCGAGGGCAAGGGGTTCCACGAGAACATCGTCGGCAGCGGGTCGGACAACGCCGTCGACGCGCTCGACCGTCGCGTCGAATTCCGCATCACCCCGTGCGGCTGACGGCGCTGGCCATACCTGCGAGGTTCCCGCCGCCATTCGCACGCTCGCGCAGCAGCCGCTCCAGGCACTGCTCGCGTATGCCCCAGTAGGTCTTCACCACCTCGATCTCGTCGCGGGCGCGCGCCTCGGCTACCGACGCCGCGGCGCGACGGGTCGCCAGGATCATCTTGTTCTTGCCGGTGTGCTCGGGCGAGACGAACTCGAACACCTTCGCGTCGTAGCCGGTCGACTCGAGCGCGAGGACGCGCAGCGAGTCGGTGAGCATCTCGGCCTGCTGGCCGAGGTGCACGCCATGGCGCCGCAGCGGCGCCAGCGGCGCGCCCGCCGCATGCGCCGTCAACTGCGGCCGGAGTTCCTTGTGGCAGCACGGCGAGACGACGAGGATGGCCGCTGCGGCCTGGATGCCGAGGTCGAGCGCGTGGTCGGTCGCGGTGTCGCAGGCGTGCAGCGCGATCGTCACGTCCATCGCCGGCACCGCGTGGCTGCGCAGGTCGCCGGCGACGAACGACAGCCCCTGTGCGCCGATCCGTGCCGCGATCCGGTTCGCTTCGTCGACGAGCTCCGCGCGCAACTCGAAGCCGACGACCGTCGCGTCGACGCCATGTCGCCGCAGGTGGTCGTGCACGGCGAAAGTGAGCGCCCCCTTGCCACAACCGAAGTCGACGACCGTCATGGCGTGCGCGCCGACCAGCGCCGACGATCGCCACGCCTGGTCGAACACCTCGACGAACTTGTCGATCTGGCGCCATTTGCGGGCCATCGCCGGGACGACGCGGTGCTGCGCGTCGGTGACGCCGAGCTCGACGAGGAAGCGCGACTCGATCGGCACGATGCGGTGCCTGGCGCGGTCGTGCGCCGGCGTTGCGCCTTCGCTCGCCGACGGCGGCGGCGGCGAGCCGCGCGAGCGGACGAGCGTGCGCCGGCCCTTGCGACTCGTCAGCAGCTGCAGCTCGGCGTCGTCGAGCTTCAGCGTCGCGTGGTCGAAGCCGGCGCGCAGCTCGTCGCGCGCGGCGCCGGTCGCGTCGGCACGGGCAACGTGGCGGGTCAGATCGCGTGTCGTGTGCCGGTGCACGATGGCGACGCGGGCCTCGCCGCGGATCGCCGCCGGCCGCAGCGTGACACGCTTCAGGTCGCTCGACGGGTCGCGCTGCTTCGAGAGCACGAGCGAGCGCCAGGCGCCCGACGCCACTGCGGCCGCGAAGGCGTCGACGAAGTCGTCGAGCGCATCGCGCTTCGGGATTGCCTCCGCCTTCGTCATGCGTCCATCGCCTCGTGCCGGCTCATCAGGCCGGCGTGGCCCCGCCGAAGGCAGGCACGGCGGCGTCGAGCGGGATCGACGCGTCGGGCCTTTCGTAGGTACCGATCAGGCAGCCGCTGGCGATGCCGCGCGCCTCGATCGCCTCGAGCACCGCCTCGCGGCCAGGGGTGGCGCCGAAATCATCGCCGGCCGTCAGCGCAAACAGCTGGAACGCGTACTGGTGAACGCCGTGACCCGGCGGCGGATCGGGTGGCAACCAGCCGCTGCCCAGGAACGAGTTGCGGCCGAGGTGGATCGCCTCGCCCGACGCGTCGTCGCCGGCCAGCGCCCCTTCGGCGAGCGCACCGTCGCCGGGCGGCAGGTCGACGGCGATGGCGTGCACGAGCGGATGCGGCGTCGGCGAGTCGGCGTCCTCGACGAGAAGGAGCACCGTCACCGCCGCTTCGGGCACGCCGGTCCAGGCGAGCGGTGGCGACCGTCCTTCGCCGTCGGCCGTGTAGAGCGCCGGGATCGGCCCATGGTCGACGAAGGCGAGGCTCGTCACGTGGATGGCGGCGAGGCCACCGCGCAGGTCGTAGCGGCGAAAGGCGGTCTGCTCGAGCCCGGCGCGCTGGTCGCGCAGGGCATGGCCGATCGCGTCGGGGAGTTTCTCGAGCATCGGGTGTCCTTTCGGTCGGGTGATTCGTCGCGGTCGACAATCGGCCGCGCCGCCATCGTCCCATCCGCCGCATCGTCGCATGACCGTCGTCTCTGCCAACCCCACGATCGAATCGGTCTGGCGCCGCGACTCGCGCAAGGTGTTCGCCACGCTGGTGCGCCTGCTCGGCGATTTCGACCTCGCCGAGGAGGCGCTGCACGACGCCTTTCGCGCTGCGCTCGAACAGTGGCCCGCCGACGGCATCCCGGCCAACCCGTCGGCGTGGCTCGTCTCGGCGGGGCGCTTCAAGGCGATCGACGCGATCCGCCGCAACGCCCGCTTCACGCACCTGGAAGACCTCGGCGAAGGCGCCGCCGAGGCGCTGCCAGACCCGACGCCGCGCTGGGACGAGCGCGAGCCGATCGAGGACGACCGGCTGCGGCTGGTCTTCACCTGCTGCCACCCGGCGCTGGCGGCCGACGCGCAGATCGCGCTGACCCTGCGCGAGGTCTGCGGCCTGACGACCGAGGAGATCGCCAGCGCGTTCCTCGTGCCGGCGCCGACGCTGGCGCAGCGCATCGTCCGCGCCAAGGCGAAGATCCGCGACGCGCGCATCCCCTACGAGGTGCCAGGGCGCGCCGAACTGCCGGAGCGCCTCGACCCGGTGCTGCGCGTCGTCTACCTCGTGTTCAACGAGGGCTACTCCGCATCGTCGGGTGAAACGGTCACGCGCCACGACCTGTCGACCGAGGCGATCCGGCTCTGCCGCCTCGTCCTCGAGTGGCTGCCCGAGCCCGAGGCGATGGGCCTGCTCGCGCTGATGCTGCTCGGCGAGTCGCGCCGCGCCGCCCGCACCGATGCCGACGGCGGCCTCGTGCTGCTCGACGAGCAGGACCGCGGCCGCTGGGACCACGCGGCCATCGAGGAAGGCACGGCCCTCGTCGACCGTTCACTGGTCGCCGGCCCGGCCGGCCCGTACGCGATCCAGGCCGCGATCTCGGCGCTGCACGCCGGCGCGCGCTCGTGCGAGACGACCGACTGGGCCGAGATCGTCGCCCTGTACGACGTGCTCTCGCGGCTCGCGCCATCGCCCGTTGTCGAGCTGAACCGCGCCGTCGCGCTGGCGATGCGCGACGGCGCGGAGGCCGGCCTTGCCGTCGTCGACGCGATCCTCGCCCGCGGCGACCTCGCCGACTACCACCTCGCGCACGCCGCGCGTGCCGACCTCGCCCGCCGGCTCGGGCGCACCGCCGATGCGCGCCGCGCCTACCAGCGCGCGCTCGCCCTCGTCCGCCAGGCGCCGGAGCGCCGGTTTCTCGCCGCACGCCTGGCCTCGCTGCCGCCGGATCCGGCGTGACCCGTCGAATCGGCGATGCGCCGTTCGACCACCCATGTCCCACTGCAACCCGACAACATGAAGTACCTCTGCCTCGTCTACCTCGCCGCCGACCAGCTCCACGCGGTGCCCGACCCCGAATGCAAGCGCTTCGGCGACGGCCTGCGCGAGCGCTCGCAGCTCGTCGCCGCCGAAGCCCTGCAGCCGACCGGGAGCGCTACCACCGTTCGCGTGCGCAACAACCAGCTCGTCGTGACCGACGGGCCGTTCGCCGAGACCAAGGAGCAGCTCGCGGGCTTCTACCTGATCGACGCCGTCGACCTCAACGAGGCGATCAGCGTCGCGTCGCGGATCCCGCCAGCACGCGCCGGCAGCATCGAGGTGCGTCCGGTGCGCGAGCTGGCCGTCGGCTGAGCCGCCGCGCAAACGCATGGCGCCGCTGTCGATCCGCGGTCGGCGCGATCGACCAGTCGACCTGTACATCTCAAACCCGAGGGAGTCGACATGCGATTCATGATCCTGGTCAAGGCGAGCGCCGCATCCGAAGCCGGCACGCTGCCGTCGCAGGAGCTGATGCAGGCCATGCACCGCTTCAACGAGCAACTGGTCGAGGCCGGCGTGATGAAGGCCGCCGACGGCTTGCGGCCCAGCAGGGAAGGAAAGCGGGTGCATTTCAGCGGCAAGACGAGGACCGTCACCGACGGCCCGTTCGCCGAAACCAGGGAGCTCGTCGCCGGCTTCTGGCTCTGGGAGCTGCCGTCGATGGACGAGGCGGTCGCATGGGTCCGGAAGTGCCCGAATCCGATGCCCGACGAATCGGACATCGAGATCCGGCCGCTCTACGAAGCGGCGGACTTCGGCGACGCCGACTTCGCCGGCAAGGAAGAAGCACTGCGCCGCAAGATCGACCCGGCCTGAGCCCGGCGCCCGCGCCGGCGCAGGGTATCGCGCTCAGGTGTCGATGTTCGCGACCCTGAGCGCGTTGCTCTCGATGAACTGGCGGCGCGGCTCGACCTCGTCGCCCATCAGCATGGTGAAGACGCGGTCGGCCTCGATCGCGTCGTCGAGCTGGATGCGAAGGAGGCGGCGCACCGCGGGGTCCATCGTCGTTTCCCAGAGCTGCTCGGGATTCATCTCGCCCAGGCCCTTGTAGCGCTGCCGCCCGACCGCGCTCTCGGCCTGTTGCAGCAGCCACTGCATCGCGCCGCGAAAGTCGGCGACGCCGGCCTCCTTCTGACGTTCGCCTTCGCCGCGCCGGACCACCGCACCGGCGCCGACGAGACCCTTGAAGTCGACCCCGGCGGCGGCGAGCGCCTCGTAGTCGGCCCCGTGCACGAAGTCGGCCGTGATGACGCTCGACTTCACGTTGCCGTGGTGAATGCGGCTGATGCGCAGGATGTGCTTGTCGCTCCTCGCGTCGAACTCGGCGGCGACCTCGGCGTCGCGCACGTTCGCCGCCAGCGCCACGGCCGACCGCTCGGCCGCTTCCAGCGTGTCGAGGTCGATCTCGACGCCGGCGGCGATCGCCCGCAGCGCGTCGACGTCCATCCAGCTCGACAGCCGCTCGACGATGTTCTCCGCGACGACGTAGCGGCGCGCCAGCGCCTCGAGCGCCTCACCCTGCAACACCTGCGCCTCGCCGCCGTTGGCTCGCGCGCCGGTCTCGAGCCGCGCGTCTTTCAGCGCCACCTTCATCAGGTAGGCGTCGAGCGCGGTCTCGTCCTTCAGGTACTGCTCGTCCTTGCCGAACTTCACCTTGTACAGCGGCGGCTGGGCGATGTAGATGTGGCCGCGCTCGACCAGCTCGGGCATCTGCCGGAACAGGAACGTCAGCAGCAGCGTGCGGATGTGCGCGCCGTCGACGTCGGCGTCCGTCATGATGATGATGCGGTGGTAGCGCAGCTTGGAGACGTCGAAGTCGTCGCCGCCGGTGTTCTTGCCGATCCCGGTTCCCAGCGCCGTGATGAGCGTGAGGATCTCGTTGCTCGTCAGCAGCTTTTCATAGCGCGCCTTCTCGACGTTGAGGATCTTGCCGCGCAGCGGCAGGATCGCCTGGAACTTGCGGTCGCGCCCCTGCTTCGCGGAGCCGCCCGCCGAGTCGCCCTCGACGATGTAGATCTCGCACTCGGCCGGATCCTTCTCCTGGCAGTCGGCGAGCTTGCCGGGCAAGCCCATGCCGTCGAGCACGCCCTTCCTGCGCGTCATCTCGCGGGCCTTGCGCGCCGCCTCGCGGGCGCGCGCCGCGTCGACGATCTTGCCGCAGATGATCTTCGCGTCGGTCGGGTTCTCCTGCAGGTAGTCGGTCAGCGCCCGGCCGACGATGTCCTCCACCGGCCCGCGCACTTCGCTCGAGACGAGCTTGTCCTTGGTCTGGCTCGAGAACTTGGGCTCCGGCACCTTCACCGACAACACGCAGGTCAGGCCCTCGCGCATGTCGTCGCCGGCGATCTCGACCTTGGCCTTCTTCGCCAGCTCGCTGTCCTCGATGTACTTGTTGATGACGCGCGTCATCGCCGCACGCAGACCGGTGAGGTGGGTGCCGCCGTCGCGCTGCGGGATGTTGTTGGTGAAGCACAGCACGTTCTCGCTGTACCCGTCGTTCCACTGCATCGCCACCTCGGCGGTGATGTTCGTGTTCTGGTCGCTCGTCTTCTGGCCCGAGGCGTTGAACACCGTCGGGTGCAGCACCTTCTTGCCCTGGTTGATGAACTCGACGAAGCCCTTCACGCCGCCGCCGAAGGCGAAGTCGTCGGACTTGTTGTGCCGCTCGTCGACGAGGCGGATGCGAACGCCGTTGTTGAGGAACGAGAGCTCGCGAAGGCGCTTGCTGAGGATGTCGTAGTGGAAGTCGATGTTCGAGAAGATCTCGAGATCGGGCAGGAAGTGCACCTCGGTGCCGCGCTTCTCGCTCTGGCCCGTGACCTTCATCGGCGAGACGGCGAAGCCACCCCGCTCCTCGAGCACCCGATCCTGCGGGAAGCCCTGGCGGAACTCCATGAAATGCACCAGGCCTTCGCGCCGGATCGTCAGGCGCAGCCAGCGCGAGAGGCCGTTGACGCAGCTCACGCCCACGCCGTGCAGGCCGCCCGAGACCTTGTAGCTGTTCTGGTTGAACTTGC
>JBBSUK010000077.1:0-17689 GCA_038234975.1 Burkholderiales bacterium | reverse complement strand
CAGTATTCCGCCCACTGCGCCGGGTTGACGACGCTGATGTGGCCGATGACACACGCGCCGCTCGTGGTTTCAGATGCCAAGGTACCTCTGCAGCAGACGCGGATCGGCCTTGATCTCGTCGGCCGAGCCTTCGTGCGCGATGTGGCCGTTGTTGATGATGTAGACGCGGCTGGCCAGCGCCAGTGCGGCCGCCAGGTTCTGCTCGACCAGCACGATGGTCTGGCCCGCTTCGACGAGCTTGCGGCAAGCGGCGAGCAGGTCGCGCACGATCACCGGCGCCAGGCCCTCGAAGGGCTCGTCGAGCAGGACCAGCTTCGGGTCGCGGACCAGCGCGCGGGCGATGGACAGCATCTGCTGCTCGCCGCCCGAGAGATCGGTGCCGCGGCTCCGGCGGCGTTCGGCGAGGCGCGGAAAGATCTCGTAGATGCGTTCCAGCGGCCACTTGTTCTTCGCCGTCAGGCCGGCGAGAACGAGGTTTTCCTCGACGTCGAGGCTGCCGAAGATGCGCCGGTCCTCCGGCACCAGCTGCATGCCGGCCTGGGCGATCCGGTGCGCGGGCTTGCCTGCGAGGTCGACACCGTCGAACACGACACTGCCCGAACGCGGACGCACGAGACCCATCAGCGTGTTCAGGGTGGTGCTCTTGCCGGCGCCGTTTCGTCCCAGCAGGGCCACGACCTCGTGCGCCTCGACGCGCAGCGAGACGTCGAACAGGATGTGGGAATCGCCGTAGTAGCTGTTGAGCCCGGATACTTCTAGAAGGCTCATGCGAGTGCCATCCCACCGAGATACGCTTCCTGGACCTGCGCGTTGGCCTCGATCTCCGCCGGGGTACCCTCGACGAGCACCCGGCCTTCCTGCAGCACAGTGACCCGCTCGACCAGCTCGAACAGCGAGTCCTTGTCGTGGTCGATCACGATCATGGTGCGGCCCTTGCTGATCGACTTCAGCAGCTTGACGGTCTCGACGCGTTCCTGAGGGCTCATCCCGGCCAGCGGCTCGTCGAGCAGGAGCAGGCTCGGCGAGCTCGCCAGGGCCAGGCCGATCTCCAGGCGACGCTTCTCGCCGTAGGCCAGCGCGGACACGGGCGTGTCGGCACGACGCGTGAGGTTGACCAGCGCCAGGTTGCGCGCGACCTCCTCGCCCAGGCCGGGAATGTTCTCGGCCAGCCGCCACATGTCCATGCGGAACTTGCCGCGCAGCTCGGCCAGCACGGCGATCGTCAGGTTCTCGCGCACGGTCAGCTGGTTGAACAACTGGTTGACCTGGTAGCTCTTGGTCAGGCCGAGCTGGCACGCATCGGTCACGGTCATCCCGGTGATGTCGCGGCCCTCGAAGAGGATCTTGCCGGAGGTCGGCTTCACCTCGCAGGTCAGCATCTTGAAGAACGTGCTCTTGCCGGCGCCGTTCGGGCCGATCACGCCACGCAGCTCGCCGTGGTTGACGGTGAAGTCGATGTCGCTGTTGGCGACCAGGCCGCCGTAGCGCTTGGTGAGGCCGCTCACCTGCAGGATGGGCACGGCGAGGTTGGCGCCCTCGCGCTGGCGCAGCGCAGGGGCTGCCGCGGCGGCCGCGGTCGCGGCCTCGTTGCCCGCGGTGTCGTCGCCGAGGAACGCGTCGTCGGCCGTTTCCGGATGCCGGCCGCGACGCGTGACGTAGGCGTAGAGGTCGACGAAGCCGCCGATGATGCCGCGCCGCAGGAAGCAGACCAGCAGCACGAAGATCACGCCGAGCACCAGCGCCCAGGTGGCGCCGAGCTTGAGCACCGCCTGCAGGAAGTCCTGCAGGTACAGCCAGACGGCAGCGCCGAGCAGCGGTCCGAACAGGGTTCCGACACCCCCGATCACCGTCTGGATGACCAGCTGCGCCGAGGTGTGGAACATGAACGCGTCGGGCGGCATGAAGGCCTGCATGACGCCCAGCAGCCCGCCGGCGAAGCCCGCATAGGCCGCCGCGATCACGAAGGCGGTGAGCTTGTAGGCGTGCACGCTATGGCCGACCGCGGCCGCCCGCAGCGGGTTCTCGCGAATCGCCCTCAGCACGGCGCCGATGGGCGAGCGCACGATGCGCAGCGCGATCACCATGCCGATGAAGTAGCACAGCGCGAGGAACCAGTAGAGCGACCAGCCGGTGGTGAACTTCAGCATCGTGAAGCCGAGGTCGAACGAGGGTGTCGGCACGCCGGGCAGGCCGTTCTCGCCGCCGGTGAAGGCGGACATCGGCGAGAACTCGACGAAGAAGAACACCTCCGCGATCGCCACCGTGATCATGACGAAGTAGATGCCCGTGCGTCGCAGCGCGACCAGCCCGACCAGGTAGCCGGTGATCGCCGCGGCAACCGTCCCGATGACGAGCGCGGTCAGCACGTGCGGGAAGCCGGTGCGGGTCAGCAGGTAGGCGGCGACGAAGCCACCCGTGCCGAAGAAGGCCGCCTGCCCGAAGGAGAGCAGCCCGGCGTAGCCGAACAGGATGTCGAAGCCGATCCCGAACAGGCCCCAGACGAGGATCCGATTGACGGTGTCGGGTGCGAAATCGAGATACGGCAGCAGGAAGGGGGCGGCGAGCAGGCCGATGGCGGTCAGGACCTCGACCTGGAAAGGGCGGCGTTTGCGCATCAGTGGCTCGCGGTCATTCGCGGCTGGCCGTGCCGAGCAGGCCGTGCGGCCGCAGCAGCAACACCAGCGTCATCGCGACGAACAGCATCACGTAGGAATAGGCAGGGTCGAACATCGCGGTGATGCTGATGATCTCGCCGGCGACGAGGCCACCGAGGATCGCACCGGCGAACGACCCGACGCCGCCGATGACGACGACGACGAAGGTCTGCACCAGGATGGCCTCGCCCATGTCGGGCGTCAGGGACACCACCGGCGCGTTGGCGATGCCGGCGAATCCGGCGGCCATGGCACCGATGCCGAAGACGATCGTGAACACGCGGTTCACGTTGATGCCGAGCGCGTCGACCATCGCCGAATCCTCGATGCCGGCGCGCACCGTCAGCCCGAGCCGGGTCTTGTAGAGCACGAGGTACAGCGCGCCCAGCGCCACCGCGATGATGCCGACCAGCGCGAGGCGATAGGTGGGGTAGAGCATGAAGCCGATGGAGGTGATGCCTGATATGGCCGCCGGCGCCGGCACCGACATCGAGAGGCTGCCGAAGAAATAGCGCACGGTCTCGACCATGACCATGCCGATGCCGAAGGTGACGAGGAGCTGATCCTCGCCGGAGCGGTCATAGAAGTGGCGGATGATGACGCGCTCCATGATCACGCCGATCACGAGCACGAACAGCGCGCCGGCGAGCACCGCCAGGAGGAACGAGTCGGTGTGGGTGAAGGTCAGGTAGCCCGCATAGCCACCCAGCATGAACATGGCGCCGTGCGCCAGGTTGAGAACCCCGAGGGTGCCGTAGATGATCGTCAGGCCGGACGAGATCAGCGCCAGAAGGGCGCCGAGCACGAGCCCGTTGAACACCTGCGATACGAAAGTCGGCCAGTTGATCACAAGCAGTCCCGAGCGGCCACGCCGACGTCGACGGTGTGGCGGTTTCGTGAAGAAGCCGGACGACGCCTCGAGGCGAAGTCCGGCTTCGAAGGTTCAGCGGGTCGGCAGGCTCAGGTGTAGGAGCCGAGCTTGCAGCCGAACGCGTCCGGCGGCTGGATCACCTTGTCGCCCGGCACGATCTCGACCACTTCCCAGAAGTCTTCCTTGTTCTTCATGTCCTTGGCGAGCTTGCCCTTGACGATGATCACGGGGCGAACGCACTGGTGGTCCTGCGGCCGGTAGTGCACGTCGCCGAGCAGCGACGGAATCGTCTCGCCCTTCTCGAACGCCTTGATGACGTCGGGCGGGTAGAAGCTGCCCGCGTCCTCGACCATGCGCGCCCAATGCGCGAAGCTGACATAGGCGTTCTCTGCGCCCCATTCCGGCTTGTAGCCGTACTTCTTCTCGAACGCCTCGACGAACATCTTGGCGAGCGGGTACTTGTCCTCGAGGGTCCACCAGAAGTCGGTGGCGGCGTAGACGCCTTCGAGCAATCCGCCACCCACTTCCGGCGCGAGGAACGGGATCTGGTAGGGCACCACCAGCTTCATCTTCTCGAAGATGCCGAAGCGCTTGGCCTGCTGGATCGACAGCACGGCGTCGCGACCCCAGTTGACGTTGATCAGCACGTCGGCGCCGGAATTGGCGATGTTGAGAAGGTAGGAGCTGAAGTCGGGCGAGCCGAGCGGCGACACCTGGTTGGTCACCATCTTCCAGCCGCCCTTTTCCGTCAGGTAGTCGTTGACCGACTTGGTGACGGTGTGGCCGTAGGTGTAGTCGGGCGTCATGAACGCCATCTTCTTGTTCTTGCCGAACGTCTTCAGCAGGATCGGGCCGATGGCGTTGGCGGCCATCTCGCCGTAGAAGCCCTGCCGGAAGCCGTAGCGTGCGCAGTCCTTGCCGGTCGTGTCATTGGAGCCGGAGATGCCGGCCATGTAGAGCACCTTCGAGCGGTCCGCCAGCTTGTTGAGCGCGACCGCGACGGCGCTCGACGTCGAGCCCGTCATGAGAACGGCGTTGTTCTCGCTGATGAAGCGCTGCTCGGCCTGCACCGCCGTGTTGGGCTTGGCGGCCGAGTCGGAGACGCCGATCTTCACCGTCTTGCCGAGCACGCCCTTGGTGGTCTTGGGCGAGAGCTTGCGCATCAGCTCGTGGCCGTTGTTGATGTGCTCGACCGCGAGCTCCCAGCCCTTGAGCTCGTCCTCGCCCTGGACCGCATAGGCGCCGGTGCGTGGGACGGCGATGCCGATGAAGACGGAGTTGCCCGTCGAGCCCGCCGGCCAGGTGCCGATCGGCGGCTGGTCGGCCGCGAAGCTCAGGGTCGGGAGCAGGAGACCTCCGGCGACGCCGGCTCCGGCCTTGAGGAACCCGCGACGCGCCGTCTCGGCGCCCTCGACATCATCGAACTGGTTCATGGTGACGCTCCTGTTTGGATGGGAATTTGGACCGGAATTCGGCAACGGCGAGCACCGCAGTCCAGACCCGGCTGCGGGGCGGATGATGGAGCCGTTTCGTTGCGGCGGCTGAATCGCGACGCGACATCCGGATTGAATTTACATCGTCCTGCGATATAACTGCAACGGTGGAAACCCGCCCGGAGGCCGACATGCAAGACGAGGAATTTCTCCGTCTCGCGGGATTTCGCGGCTTCCTGCGAGCCTTCCACACCTTCAGCGAGCAGGCGGCGCACGCGCTCGGGCTGACGTCGCTCCAGTACCAGACCCTGCTCGCCATCAAGGTACTCGGCAGTCCGGCACCGGTCACCGTCAAGGCGCTTTCCGACTCGCTGCTCATCAAGCACAACAGCACCGTCGGCCTGGTCGACCGCATCGAGCACCTCGGGCTGGTCGAGCGCCGGCAATCCACCGACGATCGGCGCAGCGTGGTGGTCGTGCTGACGCGGCGCGGGCAACGGGCACTCGACGGGCTCGCCGCACAGCACCGGCTCGAGCTGCGTCGCGTCGCCCCGCAGCTGCTTCGCTACGCCAGGGCGTTCGCCCAGCCGGTCGAGGAGTTCTTCCCTTGAAAGGTCGGTGGCGACGATCCGACCTAGGATGTCGCGGTCTTTCCGCTGCACGGAGCCATCGATGTCCCGCCACCCCCTTCTCGCCCTGTTCTCGTTCGCCGTGCTCGCGGCAGGAAGCGGCGCCGCCTGCGCCCAAGCGTCTACGGCGCCCGCCGTCGGCACGGAAACCGCCGTCTTCGCCGGCGGCTGCTTCTGGTGCGTCGAGTCCGATTTCGACAAGGTCAAGGGCGTGGTCTCGACCACGTCGGGCTACACCGGCGGCACGTTGGCGAACCCGACCTACGAGCAGGTTTCGGCGAAGCACACCGGCCATGCCGAGGCCGAGAAGATCGTCTTCGACCCGAAGGTGATCAGCTACCGCCAGCTCGTCGATCACTTCTGGCGCACGATCGACCCGACCACCAAGGACCGCCAGTTCTGCGACGCCGGCAGCCCGTACCGCACGGCGATCTTTCCGCAGAACGACGAGCAGATGAAGATCGCCGAAGCGTCGAAGGCGGAGCTCGAGAAGACCAAGCCGTTCAAGGCGCCGATCGTCACCGAGGTCGTCAAGGGCGGGCCGTTCTACGACGCCGAGGACTACCACCAGGACTACTACCGGAAGAACCCGGTGCGCTACAACTACTACCGCTTCGCCTGCGGCCGCGACGCGCGGCTGAAGGAGCTGTGGGGAGACCAGGCAGCGCACTGACCGACGCGACTCGTCGGAATTCGCGGCGGCCGCCTGCCAGGGCGGCTATTGAGACGAGGTCGAGAACGTCAGCGAGGACCAGACGCTTTGCCAGTCGTGGCCGCTGCGCGGCGATGCGGCCGTCATGTGCACGGCGTTGACGAGCCACACGCCGTCACCGCGCGGAAGCTCGAGCGCGACGTCGCCGTTCGTGTCTGTGCGGGCGGAGTGCCAGCGGCCGGGGCGGTCTTCGCGCATCGCCTTGACCAGCGCATTCGGCAACGGCAGGCCGTCGCGCAGGAGCCGGAGCGCCAGTCGGCCGTCGTCGGCGACGCGTCGCGGGTCGGAGACCGGCACCAGTTCGAGGGCGAGGCCGACCGGCCGGTCGAAGCCCGTCGCCGACCTGGCTGTGCCCGGCGACGCTACCGTGATCAACGCCTTGGCGCAGCGCGAGTAGCGCTCGCGCCCTGGCCGGCCCGAGGTGCCCGAGCGGGCGCGTCGTTCGACGATCGCCTGTAGTCCCTCCTCGAGAAGGTACGACTCGAACGGCTCGGCATCGAGCCTCAGCTCGGCCTCGGTCGAGCGATACACCGCCCATGCGATTCCCGGTGCCCCTGCTGCGACCCGGCCGGCGGGTTCGGCTCCGTCGCCGCCGACGATCGGCCGCTCTTCGGCCGGCCCGGACAGCGCGAAGCGGACGATGCGCGGCGATTGCCGCGCGAAGTGCTCGCCCGGCCAGCCGGTGCCCACCATCAGCCCGATGCCGACCCGGTCGCCCGGTGCGACGTCGAAGCGCTCCGGAACGATCCAGAACTCGTGCGCCGACGCCGCCGTCACGGCCAGGAGAAGCGCTGCGGCGAGGAGGCGATTCACTCGGCGACCGCGCGCTGCGTGCTCGTCACCGCGAGCAGTTGCACGACGGCCGATACGGCGATGACCTCGGGCTCCTTGCCGGCGATCCCCCGCGCACCGACGGGGCAGACGATGCGGTCGATCTCGCTCGCCGAATGGCCGCGTGCCGCCAGGCGGCTCGCGAACGAGGCCCGCTTGGTGCGCGATCCGATCAGTCCGAGCCAGGCGAACTCGCCCCGCCGCAGCACGGCCTCGACGATGCGCAGGTCGAGCGCGTGCTCGTGTGTCAGCACGAGGAAGCACGTGCCGGGAACGGCCCCGGCGACCTCGCCTTCGACGGTGTCGACGCTCGTGCGGCGGATGTGCGTGGGCCAGGGGGAGCCGAGCGTCGTGAGATCGGGGAAGCCGTCGTCGCGCTGGTCGAACCAGTCGACCTCGCAGTCGAGCGTGGCGAGCAGAGTCGCGACGGCGCGACCCACGTGACCGGCACCGTGCAGTTGCAGTCGGAACAGCGGCTCGGTCGCGGGCCAGCGCGCGAGCGATGCGGTGTCGAGCGGCGCGTAAGACAGCGTGACCGAGCCGCCGCAGCATTGGCCGAGCGACGGGCCCAGCGCGTGGCGCTGCTGCCGCTCCGCGAGGTCCCCGCGCGAAAGCATCGTGCGCGCCGTGGTCGTCGCGACGAGCTCGAGATGGCCGCCGCCGATCGTGCCCACGATGGCGTCGGCCGCGACCAGCATGCGGGTTCCGGGCCCGCGCGGTATCGAACCCCGCGCCGACACCACCTCGACGACGATCGCCGGACGGCGCGCGACCAGCCAGTCGGCGGCAAACGATCGCACGCGGCTGTTCATGCCGGTCGCGCCGCGACGCTCGCCCGCACCGCCTCGACCGCATCGAGGATCGCTTCCGGCGTCGCCGGCGCGCGCAGCGGTGGGTCGGCGCGGTGCCCGCCGGCGGCCGAGATCGCGTCGCGGATGGCGTAGAAGACCGAGAAGGGCAGCAGCAGCGGCGGCTCGCCGGTCGCCTTGCTGCGGTGGATGGTGTCGAAGCGGTTGTCGCCATCTGGCGAACCGTCCTTCCACAGCCGCATCACGAACTCCGGCGGCAGGTCGTTCGCGGTCGGGATCTTGTAGGTGCTCGGCGCGTGGGTGAGCAGATGCCCGGCGCGCGGCGTGCCGTCGGCCGGGTGCCAGACGAGCTCCTCGCTCGTCAGCCAGCCCATGCCCTGGACGAAGCCGCCCTCGATCTGGCCGAGGTCGATGGCCGGGTTGAGCGAGCGGCCGGCGTCGTGCAGCGCGTGCGCGGCGAGCAGCTTCCATTCGCCGGTGAGCGTATCGACGACGACTTCGCTGACGGCCGCGCCATAAGCGAAGTAGAAGAACGGGTGGCCGGTCATCGTCGCCGCGTCCCACGACAGGCCGGGCGTGGCGTAGTAGCCGTCGGACCAGAGCTGGGTGCGCGCGAGATAGGCCGAGGCGACGAGTTCGTCGAACGCGACCGAGCGGCCGTTGCCCAGGTGCACCCGGCCGTCGGCGAAGCGCAGCGACTGCGCGTCGACACCGTGCAGCGTCGCGGCGTGTGCGGCGAGCCGGTCGCGGATTTGCCGCGCTGCGTCTTGCGCCGCCTTGCCGTTGAGGTCGCTGCCGGTCGACGCGGCGGTCGCCGACGTGTTGGCGACCTTGTGCGTGTCGGTCGCCGTGACGCGGACGCGGGCGAGCGGGACGCCGAGCTCGTGCGCGGTGACCTGCTGCACCTTCGTGTGCAGGCCCTGGCCCATCTCGGTGCCGCCGTGGTTGACCAGCACCGAGCCGTCGACGTAGACGTGCACCAGCGCGCCGGCCTGGTTGAGGTGGACGAGGTTGAACGAGATGCCGAACTTCACCGGCGTCAGCGCGAGGCCGCGCTTGAGGACCGGGCTGCTCGCGTTGAACGCATCGACGGCGGCGCGCCGAGCGCGGTAGCCGCTCGTGGCTTCGAGCTCGTCGACGAGCTCGTGGATGATGTTGTCGGTGACGCGTTGCCCGTACGGCGTCGTCGACCGGGCGTCGTCGGGTCCGTAGAAGTTCGCCTTTCGGACGTCGAGCGAGTCCCTGCCGAGCCGCCGCGCGATCGAGTCGATCACGCGCTCGATCGCGATCGCGCCCTGCGGCCCGCCGAAGCCGCGAAAGGCGGTGTTGCTCTGCGTGTTCGTCTTCGCGGAGTGACCGTGCACCGTGACGGCCGGCAGGAAGTAGGCGTTGTCGAAATGGCAGATGGCGCGCGTCATCACCGGGCCGGACAGGTCGGCCGAGTAGCCGGCGCGCGAGATGAAGGTGGCCTCGGCACCGAGGATGCGTCCGTCGTCGTCGTAGCCGACCTCGACGTCGTAGGCGAAGCAGTGGCGCCGCCCGGTGGCCATGAAGTCGTCGTCGCGGTCGAGGCGCAGCTTGACCGGACGGCCCAGGCGTTGTGCCGCGATCGCCGCGACGCACGCGAAGAGGGCCGACTGCGACTCCTTGCCGCCGAAGCCGCCGCCCATGCGCCGGCACTCGACCTGCACGTGGTGCGACGACAGGCCGAGCGCGTGCGCCACCACGTGCTGCATCTCGCTCGGGTGCTGCGTCGAGCAGTGGACGAGCATGCCGCCGTTCTCACGCGGCACCGCGTACGAGATCTGTCCTTCGAGGTAGAACTGCTCCTGGCCGCCGACCTCGAAGCTCTCGCGCAGGCGATGCGGCGCGGCGTCGATGGCGGCGCGCGCGTCGCCGCGCATCAGATGCATCGACGGCAGCACGTGCGCATCGGCGGCGTGCGCCTCGCGCGGGCCGCCGAGCGCCGGCAGTGTCTCGACGCGCAGCGCCGCCTTCGCCGACGCGGCGACGCGGCGCGCGGCGAGCCGCGTCTCGGCGATCACCGCGAACACGGGCTGGCCGGCGTAGAGCACGTTGCCGTCGGCGAGGATGGGGTCGTCGTGCACGACCGGTCCGCAGTCGTTGACGCCGGGGATGTCGGCCGCGGTGAGGACGGCGACGACGCCGGGCATCGCGCGCAGCGCGGCGAGGTCGAGCGAGGCGATGCGGCCGTGCGCGACCGGCGAAAGTCCGAGCGCCGCGTGCAGCGTTCCGGCGAGCTCGGGCAGGTCGTCGACGTAGGGCGCGCTGCCAGCGACGTGCATTGCCGCCGACTCGTGCGGCGTGTCGATGCCGACCTGCGGCGCATCGGCGGCGGCGCGGTCGACGCGCGGTTCGGGCAGCGTGTCGTCGCCGCGGTCGGCGGCGCGCACGAGCGAGGGGGGAAGGACGTCGTTCATGGGGCTGCCGCTTCGCGCGCGAAGCCCGTCCACTTTTCGCGCGCGAAACCCGTCCACACGTCGGTCGCCGTCGGCGGCAGCGGATCGGCGTCGCGCGTCTCGAGCCAGAGGCGAGTCAGCAGGTTCTGCGCGGCGCGCAGCCGGTAGCCTGCCGATGCGCGAAGGTCGTCGAGCGGCGCGAAGTCGGATGCGAGCGCGTCGCGCGCAGCGGCGAGTGCGGTTTCGTCCCATCGGCTGCCGACGGCTGCGGCTTCGGCACCGGCGGCGCGCTGCACCGTCGCCGCCATGCCGCCGAACGCGAACCGTGCGGCCGTGACGATGCCGGTGTCGTCACGGTCGAGCGCCAGTCCGGCGCAGACGGCGGAGATGTCGCAGTCGTAGCGCTTCGAGAGCTTCCAGCCGCGCACGTCGATGCGGGCCGCCCGCTGCAGAAGCGGAATCTCGATCGCCTGCAGGAACTCTCCGGGCTCCAGGTGGTTGCGCATGTAGCCGGTGTAGAAGTCGGCGAGCGACACGCGGCGGATGCGGTCGCGCCGACGCAGCACGAGCGAGGCGTCGAGCGCCATCAGCATCGGCGCCGAGTCACCGATCGGCGAGCCGTTGGCGACGTTGCCGCCCATCGTCCCGGCGTGGCGCAGCGGCGGGCCGGCGAAGCGCAGCCACATGTCGGTGAACGCCGGCCAGCGCTGGGCGATCGCCCGGAACGCGTTCTCGAGCGACGCGCCGGCGCCGATCGACAGCACGTCGCCGCGACCGGCGCCCGCATCCTGCTCGACGATCGCCTTCAGCCCGGCGACGCCGCCGGTGTAGACGAGCGACGGCAGCTCGCGGAACTGCTTGTTGGTCCACAGGCCGATGTCGGTGCAGCCGGCGAGGAGGCGGGAAGCGGGGTCGGACGTATGCGCGTCGGACCAGACCGTGGCGAGATCGTCCAGCGTGCGCGGCGCCGCGTAGCGCGCGCCGGCCGGGTCGACGTAGCGCAGCGACGAGTCGCCGGCGAGCGAGCGGAGCGCGTCGATGACGGGCCGTGTGTCGAGCGCGACCGGTTCGGCGTCGAACATGCGCTCGCCGGCGTCGAGGATGGGCCGGTAGCCGGTGCAGCGGCAGAGGTTGCCCGAGAGTTCGTCGGCGAGTTGCTGGCGCGTCGGCCGCGTGCCGTGCGCGACGTGGCGCTGGTAGGCCGACCACAGCGAGACGACGAAGCCCGGCGTGCAGAAGCCGCATTGCGAGCCGTGCTGCTCGACCATCGCCTGCTGGACCGGGTGCAGCGCGATCGACCGGCGCCGCGGCTCCGCCGGCGGCGCGATGTCCTCGACGGTGAACAGCGCCTTGCCGTCGAGCGACGGCACGAACGTGATGCAGGCATTCGCGGTCGTGAGTCGCAGCCCGGGCGCGACGTGATCGGCTGCCGACGCGCCGGCCTCGTCGAGCTCGGCGAGCACGACCGTGCACGCGCCGCAGTCGCCCTCGTTGCAGCCTTCCTTGCTGCCGGTGCAGCGCGCATCCTCGCGCAGCCAGTCGAGAACGGTGCGCGTCGTTGCCGCGTCGTCGACTTCGACGACGGCGCCTCGGTGGAAGAAGCGGATCGGCCGGTTGCTCGGGTTCGTCACGCCTGCGACCGTAGCGCGATGCGGCGATGGCCGTATACGAGCAGCGTCATGACCTCTATCATGAAACCCGTATGCCGCAGACGCCGATCCCGGAAAAGATCGAGCTTCGTCTTGTCCGGGTGCTGCAGGCCTTGATCACGGAACGGAGCGTATCGCGGGCCGCCTTTCGCCTGGGCAGCACCCAGCCGGTGGTGAGCGCGCAGCTCGCGCGGCTGCGCCGCCTGACCGGCGATCCGTTGCTCGTGCGCGCCGGCAACGCGATGACGCCGACCGCCACCGCCCTCGACCTCCTGGAGCCCGCCGGTACCCTGTTGCGCGAGGCGGAGCGGCTGTTCGGTGCGCGTGCCCGACAGCGCGGCTTCGACGCGGCCAGCAGCGAGGCGACGCTGCGGGTGGCCGCGAGCGACTACCTCGACCCGCAGTTCCTGCCCGCGCTCGTCGCCCGCGTCCAGCTCGAAGCGCCCGGCGTGCGCCTCGAGCTGCTGCCGCTGAGCGCCGAATACGACTACCGGAAGAGGCTCGCCGCCGCCGAGGTCGACCTCGTCGTCGGCAACTGGCTGGCGCCGCCGGGCGAGCTGCACCTCGGTCGGCTGATCGCCGACGAGGTGGTCTGCCTCGTCGCCGACGACCATCCCGCCACGCGCGGCCGCTGGACGGCCGAGCGCTACCTCGCCGCCGAGCACGTCGCGCCGATGCCGTTCCACGCCGGCGCGCCGGGCTTCGTCGACGACCACCTCGCCTCGCTCGGCGTGCACCGTCACGTCGCGGTGAAGAGCGCGCATTTCAGCCTGATCCCGCTCATGGTCGCGCAGAGCCGGCTCGTCCTCACGACCGGGCGGCTGTTCTGCTCGCGATACGAGGGCGTGCTCGGCGTCAGGACGATCCGCTGCCCGATTCCGTTTCCGCCGCTCGCTTACTACCAGCTCTGGCACGACGTGACGCACGCCTCGCCCGTTGCGAAGTGGCTGCGCGAGCAGGTGCGCGAGGCGGCGCGCGGGCTGGCGCCGCAGCGGCTGGCGGAGAAGGCACGTTGAGCGGATTCGCGATTCACGGCGACCTGCTCGACTTCGCGTCGGCGCCCGCGTGGGGCGACACCGGGTCGGCGGCGGTCCGCTTTCGAGCCGACCACTGGCTGCTCGTCGACGGAGCAGGTCGCATCGCCGGCGTCCAGGCCGAGCCGCCCGACGAGGGCTGGCTTCGCATCGACCACGCCGGCCGCCTCGTCATGCCGGGCTTCATCGACACCCACGTGCACAGCCCGCAGCTCGATGTCATCGCCAGCTACGGAACCGAGCTGCTCGACTGGCTTTGCACGCACACGTTCCCGGCCGAGGCCCGCCACGCCGACGTTGCGCACGGCGAAACGACCGCGGCGCTCTTCCTCGACGCGTTGCTCGTCCACGGCACCACGTCGGCGGTCGTCTTCCCGACGGTGCATGCGTCGTCGGTCGACGCGCTGTTCCGCGCCGCCGAAGCGCGCGGCATGCGCATCGTCTCGGGCAAGGTGCTGATGGACCGCAATGCGCCGGCCGACCTGGTCGACGCCGACCTGCCGAGCGCGGAGCGCGCGACCAGCGAGCTGATCGGGCGCTGGCACGGCCGCGGCCGGCTCGCCTATGCGATGACCGTTCGCTTCGCGCCGACGAGCACGCCGGCACAACTGGCGATGGCCGGCCGCTTCTGTCGCGACGACCCGACGCTGTTCATGCAGACGCACCTGGCCGAGAACCGCGCCGAGGTCGCCTGGGTGCATGAGCTGTTCCCCGAAGCGCGCAGCTACCTCGACGTCTACGCCCGCGCCGGCCTGCTGCACCGGCGCAGCGTGTTCGCGCACGGCATCTGGCTCGACGATGCCGACCGTGCCGCGATCGCCGGCGCCGGTGCGCAGATCGCGCATTCGCCGTCGTCGAACCTGTTCCTCGGCAGCGGCCTGTTCGCCTGGCGCGCCGCCGCGGCGGCCGGCGTGAACGTGTCGATGGCCAGCGACGTCGGCGGTGGCACCACCCTGTCGATGCAGCGCAACATGGCCGAGGCCTACAAGGTGCAGGCGCTCGCCGGCGAACGGCTGACCGCCTGGACGGCGCTGCACGCCGCGACGCGCGGCGCCGCCGAGGCGCTCGGCCTCGACGCCGAGATCGGATCGTTCGACACCGGCACGATCGCCGACGTGTGCGTCTGGGACTGGGCCTCGGGCACGGTGGCCGGCCGGCGCGATGCGGTGGCCCGCGGCTTGCATGAGCGTGCCTTCGCCTGGATGACGCTCGCCGACGACCGCAACCTCGCGGCGACGTTCGTCGCCGGCCGCGAGCGCTATCGTCGCGACGCCAGCGCCAACCCCGCCCACCCCACCGCCTGACCATGCTCCGCCTCGAGCTCTCCGGCATCAGCAAGCAGTACCCAGCGGTGCGCGCCAACGACCGCGTGTCGCTGCACGTCGAGCCCGGGCAGATCCACGCCGTGCTCGGCGAGAACGGCGCCGGCAAGTCGACGCTGATGAAGATCATCTACGGTGCGACGAAGCCCGACGAAGGCGAGATCCGCTGGAACGGCGAGCGGGTCGAGATCGGCTCGCCGGCCGAGGCCCGCGCGCTCGGCATCAGCATGGTCTACCAGCACTTCAGCCTGTTCGACACGCTGACTGCCGCCGAGAACGTCTGGCTCGGCCTCGACCGCTCGCTCGCCCTGGCCGAGGTGACCACCCGCATCACGAAGGTCGCCACCGAGTACGGGCTCGACGTCGACCCGGCGCGGCCGGTGCACACGCTGTCGGTCGGCGAGCGGCAGCGCGTCGAGATCGTGCGCGCGCTGATGACGTCGCCCAAGCTCCTGATCCTCGACGAGCCCACCTCGGTGCTGACGCCGCAGGCGGTGCAGACGCTCTTCGTCACGCTGCGCAAGCTCGCCGCCGAGGGCTGCTCGATCCTCTACATCTCGCACAAGCTCGACGAGATCCGGGCGCTGTGCCACCACTGCACGGTGCTGCGCGGCGGCAAGGTGACCGGCGAGGTCGACCCGACCGGGGAGACCAACGCCAGCCTGTCGCGTCTCATGATCGGCGCCGAGCCGCCCGAGCTCGTGCACCGCGCGTCGCGCGCCGGCGCGGTGGTGCTGCAGGTGCGCGACCTGAGCATCGAGCGTGGCGATTCGTTCGGCACGTCGCTGGAGCACGTGTCGTTCGATGTCCGCGGCGGCGAGGTGCTGGGCGTCGCGGGCGTCTCGGGCAATGGCCAGCAGGAGCTGATGGCGGCGATCTCGGGCGAGGACCCGCGCGCCGCCGCGGGCTCGATCCGACTGTTCGACGCCGACATCGCGCGCGCATCACCGCGGGAGCGGCGTGCCGGCGGGCTGCATTTCGTTCCCGAGGAGCGCCTCGGCCGCGGCGCCGTGCCGACCTTGTCGCTGGCGCAGAACACGCTGCTCACGCGAACCCGCGCGGTCGGCGCCGGTGGCTGGATCCGCATCGGCGACGTCGCGGCGCTGGCCTCTTCGCTGATCCGGCGCTTCAACGTCAAGGCCGGCGGCCCGGGGTCGGCGGCGAAGAGCCTGTCGGGTGGGAACCTTCAGAAGTTCATCGTCGGCCGCGAGATCGACGCGGCGCCCAAGCTGCTCGTCGTGTCGCAGCCGACCTGGGGCGTCGACGTCGGCGCGGCGGCGCAGATCAGGGGCGAGCTGCTCGCGCTGCGCGACGCCGGCTGCGCCGTGCTGGTCGTCAGCGAGGAGCTCGACGAGCTGTTCGAGATCTGCGACCGGCTCGTCGTCATCGCCCGCGGCCGCGTTTCCCCGAGCGTCGCCACCGCAGAGGCGAGCGTGGCAACGATCGGCGAGTGGATGAGCGGGCTGTGGCCGGCCGAGCCGTCGAAGGCGGTGCCCGCATGATCAAGCTCGAGGCCCGTCCCGAGCCGTCGCGGGCGATGTCGGTCGCGTCGCCGCTGATCGCCCTGGCGATCACCGTCGTCGTCGGCGCCGTGTTGTTCGCGCTGCTCGGCAAGGACCCGCTGCGTGGCCTGGCGGTCTTCTTCTTCGAGCCGCTCAACGGCGCCTATCAGCTCTCCGAGCTGGCGATGAAGGCGACGCCGCTGCTGCTCGTCGGGCTCGGCCTGGCGGTGTGCTTCCGCTCCAACGTCTGGAACATCGGCGCCGAGGGGCAGTTCATCGTCGGCGCGATCTTCTCCAGCGGCGTCGCCATGCAGGCCACGTCCGCCACGGGCGGCTGGTTCTTCGTTCCCGTGCTCGTTGCCGGCATGGTCGGCGGCATGTGCTGGGCGGCGATCGTGGCGCTGCTGCGCGACCGCTTCAACGCCAACGAGATCCTGGTCAGCCTGATGCTCGTCTACGTCGCCGAGCAGCTGCTGAACTGGCTCGTCTACGGCCCGTGGAAAGACCCGGCGGGCTACAACTTTCCGCAGACCATCACCTTCCTCAAGTCGACCCGGGTGCCGCGCTTGTTCGCGGGCTCGCGGGTCAACGTTGGGTCGATCCTCTCGCTCGTCGCGGCGGGCGCCTTCTGGGTGTTTCTCTTTCGCACCTACGCCGGCTTCCAGCTCCAGGTCGGCGGCCTCGCGCCGATGGCGGCACGCTATGCCGGCTTCTCGTCGCGCAAGGCGCTGTGGACGGCGCTGCTGATCTCGGGCGCGATGGCCGGCCTCGCCGGTGGCCTCGAGGTCGCCGGGCCGCTCGGCCAGCTCACGCCACACGTGCCTGCGGGCTACGGCTTCGCCGCGATCATCGTCGCCTTCGTCGGCCGGCTGCATCCGCTCGGCATCGTCTTCTCTGCGATCCTGATGAGCATGTTCTACATCGGCGGCGAGCTCGCCCAGTCGCGGCTCGGGCTGCCGAAGTCGCTCACGGGCGTGTTCCAGGGGTTGCTGCTGTTCTCGCTGCTCGCCTGCGACACGCTGATCGTGTACCGGCTGCGCATCGGCCGCGGCCGGCGCGTCGAGACGCAGCGTCCCGCGGTCGACGAGGCGCCGGTGGTGAACCCGGTCGAGTTGCCGGCTCGGGAGGGTGCTTGATGGAATTATCCCCGCGACCGGTTGTGCGCGATCAGGGCAGCGGGGCACTCTGCTGCGGAGTCGGCCACCCGGCGCCCTCGGCTCGCTCCGACGTTGGCGGGCCGGAGCGAATCTGATGGAACAAGCCGCTCTCCTTGTCGCCGCCACCCTAAACGCCGGCACCGTGCTCGCATTCGCCGCGCTCGGCCTGCTCATCAACGAGCGCGCCGGCATCGTCAACCTCGGCGCCGAGGGGCTGATGCTGGTCGCCGCCGTCGCCGGCTTCGCGGCTGCGGTGCACACCGGCAGCGAGACGATCGCGTTCGCCGCCGGCGCGGTGGCCGGAGCGCTGCTCGCGGCGGCGTTCGGCGTGCTCGTCATCTGGCTCAACACCAACCAGTACGCCACGGGCCTCGCGCTCAGCCTGTTCGGCGCCGGCTTCTCGGCGTTCGTCGGCATCCGCTACACGCAGGAAAAGCTCGGCGAGCAGACGTCGCATGCCATTCCGTACCTCGCCGACATTCCGCTGCTCGGCCCGGCATTCTTTCGCCAGCACCCGCTCGTCTACCTCGCGATCGCGCTCACCGCCGCGATCGCCTGGTTCCTCTACCGCTCGCGCGCCGGCCTGGTGCTGCGCGCGGTCGGCGAGTCGCCCGAATCGGCGCACGCGCTGGGCTATCCAGTTCGGCGCATCCGCCTCGCGGCGGT
>JBBSUK010000076.1:0-17980 GCA_038234975.1 Burkholderiales bacterium | reverse complement strand
GGATCGCGGTCACCTCGTCGGGCGTCAACGCGTTGATGCTGGCGATGCAGGCGCTGGTTGGCGCCGGCGACGAGGTCGTCGCCGTCGTGCCCGTGTGGCCGAACCTCGTCGCGCAGCCGGCGATCCTCGGCGCGAACGTCGTCCGCCTGCCGCTGGTGCCGACCGGCGGCGATTGGCGGCTCGACCTCGGCGCACTTCGGCGCGCGGTCACGCCGGCGACTCGCGTGCTCCTCGTCAACTCGCCCAGCAACCCGACCGGCTGGATGCTCACGCGCGCCGAGCAGGAGGCGATCCTCGGCCACACGCGATCGACCGGCACCTGGATCGTCGCCGACGAGGTCTACGAGCGGATCTGCTTCGACGGGTCGAGCGCGCCGAGCTTCCTCGACATCGCCGGGCCCGACGAGCGGCTGGTCGTCGTCCACAGCTTCTCGAAGAGCTTCGTCATGACCGGCTGGCGGCTGGGCTGGCTCGTCGTCCCGCAGACGCTGACGGCGGCGATCGCCAAGCTGGTCGAGTTCAACACGTCGTGTGCGCCGGTGTTCGTGCAACGCGCGGGCCTGGCGGCGCTCGCCGACGCCGACACCTTCGTGCCGGCGCTGGTCGAGCGTCTGCGCCGCTGCCGCGACGTGCTGCTGCCCGAGTTGCAGGCGATGCCCGGCGTGGAGGTGGCGGTGCCACGCGGCGGCATGTACGCGTTCTTTCGCGTCGAGGGCGAAAGCGACTCGCTGGCCCTCGCGAAAAGGCTCGTGACGCAGGCCGGTCTCGGCCTTGCGCCCGGCGCCGCCTTCGGGCCGGAGGCCGAGGGCTGGCTGCGCTGGTGCTTCGCGTCGCGCGACACGGCGCGCCTCGTCCAGGGCGCCGGGCGGCTGCGCCGCTTCCTCCGCCTATAATGCCGGGCTTCGCTGCCGACACCGGCGGCGAGTCCCCCACGGCGCCGGTCGGTTTCACCGGCGTTCGCGAGTTCACCCGGAACCGCTCGTCAGCTTCAGCGGCGCTCGGTTTCTTGATTTGGAAACGAGATGCCCGCCACCAAGGAACACAAGGCCGAGGTCGTTCAGGCGAACGCCCGCGCCGCCAATGACACCGGCTCCACCGAGGTTCAGGTCGCCCTGCTGACCGACCGGATCAACGAGCTGACGCCGCACTTCAAGACGCACGCCAAGGACCACCACGGTCGTCGCGGCCTGCTGAGAATGGTCAACCGCCGCAAGAGCCTGCTCGCGTATCTCAAGGATCGCGATGCAGAGCGCTACACGGCGCTGATTCAGAAGCTCGGCCTGCGCAAGTAAGGGTTCCAGCGATGCCGGCAGCCCCGATCCGCGACGAGCGAGGAACGGACGTGTTGGCGCGCGCAGGAGCGCTGGCCGCGTCGCGAGGCTGTGTCATTCCACCGATGTTCGTTCACGCGAGCACCTCTGGAATGGCATTTCGCGGCGTCGACCGGGTTCCGGGAGCCGGCGCCGCCCGCCCGAGGCGCCTTATACGGTCGACGCACCGTCGACCGACCACACGGAGACTCCACACGTGAGCCTGTTCAACAAAGTCACCAAGACCTTCACCTGGGGCCGGCACGAGGTCACGCTCGAGACCGGCGAGATCGCCCGTCAGTCGGGCGGCGCCGTCGTCGTGTCGATCGAGGACACCGTGGTGCTCGCCACCGTCGTCGCCAAGAAGGACCCGAAGCCGGGTCAGGACTTCTTCCCGCTGACCGTCGACTACATCGAGAAGACCTATGCGGCCGGCCGCATCCCCGGCAGCTTCTTCAAGCGCGAAGGCCGCCCGAGCGAACTCGAGACGCTGACCTCGCGGCTGATCGACCGGCCCCTCAGGCCGCTCTTTCCCGAGGGCTTCTACAACGAGGTCCAGATCATCATCCATGTGCTGTCGCTCAACCCCGAGATCGCCGCCGACATCCCGGCGCTGATCGGTTCGAGCGCGGCCCTCGCCATTTCCGGCATCCCGTTCAACGGCCCGATCGGCGCGGCGCGCGTGGGCTGGATCGGCGGCGAGTACGTGCTCAATCCGAGCAAGTCGCAGATGGCCGAGACCCAGATGGACCTCATCGTCGCCGGCACGGAAGCGGCGGTGCTGATGGTGGAGTCCGAGGCGAAGCAGCTCTCGGAAGAGGTGATGCTCGGCGGGGTGGTGTTCGGCCACGAGCAGGGCAAGGTCGCGATCGCCGCGATCAACGAGCTCGTGCGCGATGCCGGCAAGGCCGAGTGGCAATGGCAGGCGCCGGCGAAGGACGATGCCTTCATCGCCAGGGTCGGTTCGCTGGCCGAGCAGAAGCTGCGCGACGCCTACCAGATCCGTTCGAAGCAGGCCCGCACGCAGGCCACGCGCGAGGTCACGAGCTCGACGATGGCAGCGCTGGCCGAAGTCGGCGTCGCCGTCGACAAGGTCAAGGTCGACGACATCCTGTTCGACATCGAGGCGAAGATCGTCCGCAACCAGATCCTCTCGGGCGAGCCGCGCATCGACGGCCGGGACACGCGCACCGTGCGGCCGATCGAGATCCGCACCGGACTGCTGCCGCGGGTCCACGGCTCGGCGCTGTTCACGCGCGGCGAGACGCAGGCGCTGGTCGCCGCGACGCTCGGCACCGACCGTGACGCGCAGAAGATCGACGCGCTCGCCGGCGAGTACAGCGAGCACTTCATGCTGCACTACAACATGCCGCCGTTCGCGACCGGCGAGACCGGCCGCACCGGCTCGCCGAAGCGCCGCGAGATCGGCCACGGGCGGCTCGCCAAGCGCGCGCTGGCCGCCGTGCTGCCCGACCGCACCGAGTTCCCGTACTCGATGCGCATCGTCTCCGAGATCACCGAGAGCAACGGCTCGTCGTCGATGGCGTCGGTGTGCGGCGGCTGCCTGGCGATGATGGACGCCGGCGTGCCGCTGAAGGCGCACGTCGCCGGCATCGCGATGGGCCTGATCAAGGAAGGCAACCGCTTCGCCGTGCTGACCGACATCCTCGGCGACGAGGATCACCTCGGCGACATGGACTTCAAGGTCGCCGGCACGACTTCGGGCGTGACCGCCCTGCAGATGGACATCAAGATCCAGGGCATCACCAAGGAGATCATGCAGGTGGCGCTCGCGCAGGCGAAGGAAGCACGGCTGCACATCCTCGGCAAGATGACCGAGGCGATGGGCTCGGCCAACACCGAGGTCTCGCCGTTCGCGCCGCGCCTCTACACGATGAAGGTCAACCCGGAGAAGATCCGCGACGTGATCGGCAAGGGCGGGGCGACGATCCGCGCGCTGACCGAGGAGACCGGCTGCACGATCGACATCGGCGACGACGGCATGATCACGATCGCCTCGAACGACGCCGACAAGGCGGCGCACGCGAAAAGGCGCATCGAGGAGATCACCGCCGACGTCGAGGTGGGCAAGATCTACGAAGGTCCGATCACCAAGATCCTCGACTTCGGCGCGCTCGTGAACCTGCTTCCGGGCAAGGACGGCCTGCTGCACATCAGCCAGATCGCGCATCAGCGCGTCGAGAAGGTCACCGACTACCTGCAGGAAGGCCAGATCGTCCGCGTCAAGGTGCTCGAGACCGACGAGAAGGGTCGCGTCAAGCTGTCGATGAAGGCCCTGGCCGATCGCGGTGATCGCGAACCGGCGCACCACGACTGAGCTGCGAGACGCCGTGAAAGCGATTCGCATCACGAAGCCGGGCGGGCCCGAGGTCCTGCAGCCAGCGGACGACCTCGCGGTTCCCGAGCCCGGCGCAGACGAGTTGCTGATCAAGGTCGCAGCGTCGGGCGTGAACCGGCCCGACGTGCTGCAGCGCAAGGGCCTCTATCCGGTTCCGCCCGGCGCCTCCGAATTGCCGGGCCTCGAGGTTGCGGGCACCGTCGAGCGCGGCGACGCGGCGGCGCTGAGGGCGGCCGGGTTCGCCGTGGGCGACCGCGTCTGCGCGCTTGTGCAGGGCGGCGGCTATGCCGAGTACTGCGTCGCGCCGGTGGGGCAGTGCCTGCCCACGCCGGCCAACCTCACCGACGTCGAGGCAGCCAGCCTGCCGGAGACGTTCTTCACCGTGTGGGCCAACGTCTTCGGTCGCGCCGGCCTGCAGCCCGGCGAGACGCTCGTCGTTCACGGCGGGTCGAGCGGCATCGGTGTCGCCGCGATCCAGCTCGCCAAGGCGCACGGCGCAACCGTGATCGTCACGGTCGGTTCTGCGGACAAGGCGAAGGCCTGCCTGGACCTCGGCGCCGACCATGCCGTCGACTACAAGACCTCGGACTTCGTCGTCGAGGTGCAGCGCATCACCGGCAAGCGCGGCGCCGACGTGATCCTCGACATGGTCGCCGGCGACTACATCGCCCGCGACGTGCAGTGCCTCGCCGAGGACGGTCGCATCGCCATCATCGCCACGCTGCGCGGCAACAACGCGACGTTCGACGCCGGGCTCGTGCTGCGCCGGCGCCTCACCATCTCCGGCTCGACGCTGCGTCCACGGCCGGTGGCATTCAAGACCGAGGTCGCGGGCGCGCTCAGGCGCACCGTCTGGCCCTGGCTCGAGGCAGGTCGCGTGAAGCCGGTCGTGCATCAGGTGTTCCCCGCCGCCGAAGCGTCGGCCGCGCATGCGCTGATGGAGACGAGCGCGCACATCGGCAAGCTGGTGCTGCAGTGGTGACGGCGTCGGACCCCGTGCAGGTGCCGCGCGAGCACATCGTCGCCGGCAACTGGAAGATGGTCGGCAGCCGCTCGGCCAACGCGACGCTGCTGGCCGGATTCGGCGGCATGGACCGAGGCTCGGCGACCGTCGTCCTCTGCCCGCCCGCGACCTACCTCGGCGACGTCGCGAGGGCGATCGACGGCAGCGGCATCGCCCTCGGCGCGCAGGACTGCTCGGCGCACGATAGCGGCGCCTACACGGGCGAAATCGCGGCACGGATGCTGGCCGATGTCGGCTGCGCGTTCACCATCGTCGGCCACTCGGAACGGCGCGCGATGCACGGGGAGGGCGACGCGCTCGTTGCCACCAAGGCGGTGCGGGCGATCGCCGCAGGGTTGCGGCCCATCGTCTGCGTCGGCGAGACGCCCGAGGAGCACGACGCGGGGCAGGCATTCGACGTCGTCGAGCGGCAACTCGCCGCGGTGCTCGATGCCCTGGCCGGCGATGCCGCCGGCGCTCGAACGATCGTCGTCGCCTACGAGCCCGTCTGGGCCATCGGCACCGGCAAGACCGCGACCCCCGAGCAGGCGCAGGAGGTGCACGCGCGCATCCGCGCGCAGCTCGTCGCCGCCGAGCTGGCGAGCGTGCCCGTCCTCTACGGCGGCAGCGTCAAGCCGGACAACGCGTCGGCACTGTTCGCGCAACCCGACATCGACGGCGGCCTCGTCGGCGGCGCGTCGTTGAAAGCGGCCGATTTCGCCGCCATCTGTCGCGCCGCCGGCTGACTGGCGCACGCGGCTTCCGGAACCCCCCATGACCACCGTCTTCAGCTTCATCGTTGCGCTGCAGATCCTCGCCGCGCTGGCGATGATCGGCCTCGTCCTCATCCAGCACGGCAAGGGCGCCGACATGGGCGCCTCGTTCGGCAGCGGCGCATCGGGCAGCCTGTTCGGCGCCACCGGAAGCGCCAACTTCCTGTCGCGCTCGACGGCCGGCTGCGCCGCGGTCTTCTTCGTCGCGACGCTGTGGCTCGCCTATTCGGCGAACGACCGCCCGCGCAGCACCGGCGGCAGCATCCTCGACCGCCCGGCAGTCGGCGCTTCGGCGCCCGCGGCGATGGTGGCACCGACCGCCTCCGGCGCCGGCGCCATCCCGGGCGCGATCCCCGCCGCAGTCACGGGCTCAGTGCCGGGCGCCGCGGGTTCGGCACCGCCGATCGTGGTCGCCCCGACGGCGCCGCCATCGGCGCTCGCGCCGATGCCGACGCCGTCCGGAGCCGGTGCGATCCCGCAGAAATAGCGATCCGCTCGGCTAGAATTCCGAGTTGCCCGGCGAGCCAATCCTCATGCCAGCCGGGTCCGCGCCAACAAGGGCTTCCGGCGCGCCGACGTGGTGAAATTGGTAGACACGCTATCTTGAGGGGGTAGTGGCGAAAGCTGTGCGAGTTCGAGTCTCGCCGTCGGCACCAACTCCATGACCCTCGACTCCTACCTCCCCGTCATCCTCTTCATCCTGATCGGTGTCGCGGTCGGGGTGGTGCCTCAGGTCCTCGGCTTCCTGCTCGGCCCGCGCAGGCCCGACCAGGCAAAGAACTCACCCTACGAATGCGGCTTCGAAGCCTTCGAGGACGCGCGCATGAAGTTCGACGTGCGCTACTACCTCGTCGCCATCCTCTTCATCCTGTTCGACCTGGAGATCGCCTTCCTCTTCCCCTGGGCGGTGTCGCTCAAGGAGATCGGCCCGACCGGCTTCTGGGCGATGATGGTCTTTCTCACCATCCTGATCGTCGGCTTCGCGTACGAGTGGAAGAAAGGCGCCCTGGACTGGGAATGACATGAGTCTCGACGGCGTCCTGAAGGAAGGCTTCGTCACGACGAGCCTCGACACGGTCATCAACTGGTCGAAGACCGGTTCGTTGTGGCCGATGACGTTCGGCCTCGCGTGCTGTGCCGTCGAGATGATGCACGCCGGTGCCGCGCGCTACGACATCGACCGCTTCGGCATGCTGTTCCGCCCGAGCCCTCGGCAGAGCGACCTGATGATCGTCGCCGGCACGCTGTGCAACAAGATGGCGCCGGCGCTGCGCAAGGTCTACGACCAGATGGCCGAGCCGCGCTGGGTGATCTCGATGGGCTCGTGCGCGAACGGCGGCGGCTACTACCACTACAGCTACTCGGTCGTGCGCGGCTGCGACCGCATCGTGCCGGTCGACGTCTACGTGCCGGGATGCCCGCCGACGGCAGAAGCGTTGCTCTACGGCGTGCTCCAGCTGCAGGCCAAGATCCGCCGCGAGAACACGATCGCCCGCTGACGCGGGACCGTCACCGTGAGCAACCGCCTCGACACCCTCCAAGCCGCGATCGGCGAGCAGATCGGCGACCGCGCGACGTCGCTCGTGCGCGCGACCGGCGAGCTCACGCTCACCGTTGCTGCCGCCGACTATCTCGCCGTCGCGACGACGCTTCGCGACCACGCCGACTTTCGCTTCGAGCAGTTGATCGACCTTTGCGGCGTCGACTACTCTAGCTTTCGCGACGCGCCGTGGGAGGGCCCGCGCTTTTGCGTGGTGTCGCACCTGCTCTCGCTCGAGAAGAACCGGCGGCTGCGACTGAAGGTGTTCGCGCCCGACGACGACGTGCCGCAGGTGGCCTCGCTGGTCGACGTGTGGTCGGCCGCGAACTGGTTCGAGCGCGAGGCCTTCGATCTCTACGGCGTCATCTTCGACGGCCACCTCGACCTGCGCCGCATCCTCACCGATTACGGCTTCATCGGCCACCCGTTCCGCAAGGACTTCCCGGTCTCGGGCACCGTCGAGATGCGCTACGACCCGGACCAGCGCCGCGTCATCTACCAGCCGGTGACGATCGAGCCGCGCGAGATCGTTCCGCGCGTGATCCGCGAAGACAACTACGGCGGGATCCGCTGATGGCGGACATCAAGAACTACACGCTGAACTTCGGCCCGCAGCACCCGGCGGCGCACGGCGTGTTGCGCCTCGTGCTCGAGCTAGACGGTGAGGTGATCCAGCGCGCCGACCCGCACATCGGCCTGCTCCACCGCGCCACCGAGAAGCTCGCCGAGACGCGAACGTATATCCAGTCGCTCCCGTACATGGACCGGCTCGACTACGTGTCGATGATGTGCAACGAGCACGCCTACTGCCTGGCGATCGAGAAGCTGCTCGGCGTCGACGTGCCGATCCGCGCGCAGTACATCCGCGTCATGTTCGCCGAGATCACGCGCCTCATGAACCACCTCATGTGGCTCGGCGCGCACGGCCTCGACTGCGGCGCCATGAACGTCTTCATCTACGCCTTTCGCGAGCGCGAAGACCTGTTCGACATGTACGAGGCGGCGTCGGGCGCGCGCATGCATGCCGCCTACTTCCGCCCGGGCGGCGTCTACCGCGACCTGCCCGACACCATGCCGCAGTACCGGCCGACGAAGATCCGTTCGCAGAAGTCGACCGACGAGCGCAACGAGAACCGCCACGGCTCGCTGCTCGATTTCATCGACGACTTCTGCAAGCGTTTCCCGGCGCGTGTCGACGAGTACGAGACGCTGCTCACCGACAACCGCATCTGGAAACAGCGCACCGTCGGCATCGGCGTCGTCACGGCGGAGCGCGCGAAGAACCTCGGCTTCACCGGCCCGATGCTGCGCGGCTCGGGCGTCCTGTGGGATCTGCGCAAGCACCAGCCCTACGACGTCTACGAGAGGATGGATTTCGACGTGCCGCTCGGCGTCAACGGCGACACCTACGACCGGTACCTGGTGCGCGTGGAGGAGATGCGGCAGGCCAACCGCATCGTCCGCCAGTGCGTCGAATGGCTCAGGGCCAACGATGGCCCGGTGATCACCGACAACCACAAGGTCGCGCCGCCGTCGCGCCTGGAGATGAAGACGGGGATGGAAGACCTCATCCACCACTTCAAGCTCTTCACCGAGGGTTTCCGCGTTCCCGAAGGCGAGGCCTACGCGGCGGTCGAGCACCCGAAGGGCGAGTTCGGCATCTACATCGTCAGCGATGGCGCGAACAAGCCCTACCGCCTGAAGATCCGCGCTGCCGGCTTTCCGCACCTCGCTGCTCTCGACGAAATGGCACGCGGGCACATGATCGCCGACGCGGTCGCCTTGATCGGCACGATGGACATCGTGTTCGGGGAGATCGACCGATGAGCGGCTGGCGCGACGCGCTGTCGGTCGATGCCGCGGCCGGGTTCGACCGCGAGACCGCCAAGTACCCGCCGGAGGGCAGGGCATCTGCGGTGATCGCCTGCCTGGCGATCCTGCAGCGCGAGCACGGCTGGGTATCGCAGCAGAGCGAGGCGCTCGTCGCCGAGGCGCTCGACATGCCGCCCATTGCCGTGCACGAGGTGACGACCTTCTACAACATGTTCAACCAACAGCCGGTCGGGCGTGTGAAGTTCAACGTCTGCACCAACCTGCCCTGCAAGCTGCGCGGCGGGCAGGAAGCGCTCGAGCACCTGTGCTCGTCGCTGCACGTCGAAGAAGGCGGCACGACCGCCGACGGCGCCTTCACCGTGCAGAAGTCGGAGTGTCTGGGCGCCTGCGCCGACGCCCCCGTGCTGCTCGTCAACGACCGCCAGATGGTGAGCTTCATGAACCACGCGCGTCTCGACGAGCTCGTTTCGACCTTGCGTGCGGAGGTTTCGGCGTGACACCGCATCCCGACCTCGCGCGCTTCCAGGCGACCGGCACCGAGACGTGCTTCCACGGCCGCCACATCGAGCCGCAGATCTATGACGGCCTCGACGGCCGCAATTGGCGCCTGAAGGATTACGAGGCGCGCGGCGGCTACGCAGCGCTGAAGAAGATCCTGCAAGCGGGCGCTGGCAACGGCATGACCCCCGAGCAGGTCATCGCCGAGGTCAAGTCGTCGGGCCTGCGCGGCCGCGGCGGCGCGGGCTTTCCGACCGGGCTGAAGTGGAGCTTCATGCCGCGCCAGTTCCCGGGCGCCAAGTACCTCGTGTGCAACTCCGACGAGGGCGAGCCCGGGACCTGCAAGGACCGCGACATCCTCATGTTCAACCCGCACATCGTCATCGAAGGGATGACGATCGCGGCGTACGCGATGGGCGTGGCGGTGGCCTACAACTACATCCACGGCGAGATCTTCGAGGTCTACGAGCGCTTCGAGGAAGCGCTCGAGGAGGCGAGGGCGGCCGGCTACCTCGGCGAAGCCGTCTGCGGCTCGACGTGGAAGTTCCAGCTGCACGCGAGCCACGGCTTCGGCGCCTACATCTGCGGCGAGGAGACGGCGCTGCTCGAATCGCTCGAAGGCAAGAAGGGCCAGCCGCGCTTCAAGCCGCCGTTCCCGGCCAGCTACGGCCTCTACGGCAAGCCGACGACGATCAACAACACCGAGACGTTCGCCGCGGTGCCGTGGATCATCAACAACGGCGGCCCCGCCTACCTTGACATCGGCAAGCCGAACAACGGCGGCACGAAGATCTTCTCGGTGGTGGGCGATGTGCGCAAGCCCGGCAACTACGAGGTGCCGCTCGGCACGCCGTTCACGAAGCTGCTCGAGCTCGCCGGGGGTGTGCCGGAAGGGCGCACGCTCAAGGCGGTGATTCCGGGCGGCTCGTCGGCGCCGGTGCTGCCTGCGTCGATGATGAACGACTTGACGATGGACTACGACGCCATCGCCAAGGCCGGCTCGATGCTCGGCTCGGGCGCCGTGATCGTGATGGACGACTCGCGCTCGATGGTGCGTTCGCTGCTGCGCCTGTCGTACTTCTACATGCACGAGAGCTGCGGCCAGTGCACCCCTTGCCGCGAGGGCACGGGCTGGCTGTACCGCATGGTCGAGCGGATCGCCAACGGGAAGGGTCGGCTGCAGGACATCGACCTGCTCAACAACGTGTCCGACAACATCCAGGGACGCACCATCTGCGCCCTCGGCGACGCGGCAGCGATGCCGGTGCGCGCCATGATCAAGCACTTCAAGCCCGAGTTCCTGGCGTTGATCGAGAAAGCCGTGCCCCCGGTGCACGCCGGCACCATCGGATCCGCGGCGAGCCCGCACCCGGAACAGACGCCGGCGGCGAAAACGCTGCAGTACGGCATGGTCGCGACCGGCGCGCCGCAGGCCAGGGCGGTCACGCCATGATCGAAATCGAACTCGACGGCCAGAAGGTCTCGGTGCCC
This sequence comes from Burkholderiales bacterium, assembly GCA_038234975.1. GTDB lineage: Bacteria > Pseudomonadota > Gammaproteobacteria > Burkholderiales > Burkholderiaceae_C > Schlegelella_A. The sequence continues at coordinate 7,173 of JBBSUK010000076.1, read as the reverse complement.
GAGGGCAGCATGGTGATGCATGCGGCCGACGTCGCGGGCACCTACATCCCGCACTTCTGCTATCACAAGAAGCTGACGATCGCGGCCAACTGCCGGATGTGCCTGGTCGAGGTCGAGAAGGCGCCCAAGCCGATGCCGGCCTGCGCCACGCCGGTCACGCAGGGCATGATCGTCCGCACGCGCAGCGACAAGGCGATCAACGCGCAGCAGGGGGTGATGGAGTTCCTCCTCATCAACCATCCGCTCGACTGCCCGATCTGCGACCAGGGTGGTGAATGCCAGTTGCAGGACCTCGCGGTCGGCTACGGCGCGTCGAGCTCGCGCTACGACGAGGACAAGCGCGTCGTCTTCCCGAAGGATGTCGGGCCGCTGGTGTCGATGCAGGAGATGAACCGCTGCATCCATTGCACGCGCTGTGTCCGCTTCGGTCAGGAAGTGGCCGGCGTGATGGAGCTCGGCATGATCCACCGCGGCGAGCATTCGGAGATCACGGTCGTCAAGGGCGACACGATCGACTCCGAGCTGTCGGGCAACATGATCGACATCTGCCCGGTCGGCGCGCTGACGAGCAAGCCGTTCCGCTACAGCGCCCGCACCTGGGAGCTGTCGCGGCGCAAGAGCGTGAGCCCGCACGACTCGACCGGCGCCAACCTCATCGTGCAGGTGAAGTCGGGTCAGGTGATGCGCGTGCTGCCGCTCGAGAACGAGGCCGTCAACGAGTGCTGGCTCGCCGATCGCGACCGGTTCTCGTACGAGGCGCTGAACTCCGCAGAGCGCCTGAAGCAGCCGATGTTGCGCCGCGAGGGCGTCTGGGCGACGGTCGACTGGCAGACCGCGCTCGACCATGTCGCCCGTGCCCTGACGCAAACGGCGGTGGAGCACGGCGCCGCCGCGGTCGGCGCGCTCGCATCGCCGACGTCGACGGTCGAGGAGCTGCACCTGCTCGCCAAGCTGGTCCGCGGCCTTGGCAGCGGCGCCGTCGACACGCGGCTGCGCGACGCGGCGTCGACCGTCGGCGAATCTCGCGTGCGCTGGCTCGGCAGGTCGATTGCGTCGCTGAGCGAGCTGCAGCGCGCGCTTGTCGTCGGCTCGTTCCTGCGCAAGGACCATCCGCTGTTCGCGCAGCGCCTGCGCCAGGCGGCTCGCAAGGGCGGCAAGGTGATGAGCGTGCATGCCGTGCACGCCGACTGGCTGATGCCGATGGCCGCCGGCATCGTCGCCGCGCCGGGCGGATGGGTCGACGTGCTCGAGGACATCCTCGCCGCATGCAGCCCGAGCGCCGGGACCGATGCGGGGCGAGCGCCCGGCGATGATGCCAAGGCGATCGCTGCTTCGCTTTCGAGCGGCGAGCGCAAGGCCGTGCTGCTGGGCAACGCAGCTGCATCGCATCCGCAGGCGGCCGAGATCGAACGCATCGGCCGGGCCATCGCGGCCACGACGGGCGCGACGTTCGGCTTCCTGGTCGAGGGCGGCAACGCCGTCGGCGCCGAGCTCGTCGGAGCCCGCCCTTCCGAAGGCGGCGCCGGTGCGGTCGAGATGCTGGCGACGGGATCGTCCCTGCGCGCTGCGCTGCTCCTGAACTGCGAGCCCTGGCTCGACGCGGCCGATGCTCCGGGCGCGCGCGAAGCGCTCGCGAAGGCATCGCTCGTCGTGTCGCTGTCGCCGTTTCGGCCGCGAGACGACGACGACCTGATCGACGTCGCCCTGCCGATCGCGCCGTTCACCGAGACCTCCGGCACTTTCGTCAACGCCGAGGGAGTGGCGCAGAGCTTCCACGGCGTCGCCAAGCCGCTCGGCGAGACGCGACCTGGCTGGAAGGTGCTGCGCGTGCTCGGCAACCTGCTCGGCCTGCCGGGCTTCGGGTTCGACACGTCGGAAGCGGTCCGCGACGACGCGCTCGGCGACGTCATCGCGATCGCGCAGCGGCTCGCGACGTCGGTCGCCACTGCTGCTCCGTCCGCATCGGGCCCCCCCACCTCACGCGCAGCCGCACGTGGCCTCGAACGCATCGCCGACGTGCCGATCTACCAGTCGGACATGGTCGTGCGGCGTGCCGCGTCGCTGCAGCTCACGGTCGACGCGCGCGACCCGGACGTCGGCGTGCCGAGCGAGCTCGCGGCGGAGCTGGGCATCGAGGACGGGTCGGTGGTGCGGGTCCGCATGGGCGGTGCCGCGGTCACGCTGCACGCCGCCGTCGACCCGTCGCTGGCGTCGAACGTCGTCAGGGTCGCAGCGTCGCATCCGTCGACCGCGTCGCTCGGGCCGTCGTTCGGCTCGATCTCGATCGAGCGTGTCGAAGCCGTCGCGCACGCGGCAGCCGGCGCCGCCTGAGCGGAACACGCGCGATGTGGGATTCGGTCTACGCCCAAGGTTCGTCGGTGCTCGGCCCGGCATGGCCGGTCGTCTGGACGGTCGCCAAGATCGTCGCGCTGCTGCTGCCGCTGCTCGGCTGCGTCGCCTACCTGACGCTGTGGGAGCGCAAGGCGATCGGCTGGAGCCAGATCCGCCCGGGGCCGAACCGGGTCGGCCCGCTCGGGCTGCTGCAGCCGATTGCCGACGCCGTGAAGCTGATCTTCAAGGAGATCATCGTCCCGACGGCGGCCAACAAGCCCCTGTTCTTCCTCGGCCCGGTGATGACGATCATGCCGGCGCTGGCGGCCTGGGCGGTGATCCCGTTCGGTCCCGATGCCGCACTTGCCAACATCAACGCCGGGCTGCTGTTCGTGATGGCGATCACGTCCATGGAGGTCTACGGTGTGATCATCGCCGGCTGGGCGTCGAACTCGAAGTACGCCTTCCTCGGCGCGATGCGCGCATCGGCGCAGATGGTGAGCTACGAGATCGCGATGGGCTTCGCGCTCGTCGTCGTGCTCATGGTCTCGGCAAGCCTGAACCTGACGGACATCGTCGTCGGCCAGGGTCGCGGCGTCTTCGCCGGGCTCGGCCTCACGTTCTTAAGCTGGAACTGGCTGCCGCTGCTGCCGATCTTCGGCGTCTACATCATCTCGGGCATCGCCGAGACCAACCGGGCGCCGTTCGACGTCGTCGAGGGCGAGTCGGAGATCGTCGCCGGCCACATGGTCGAGTACTCGGGCATGGCGTTCGCGATGTTCTTCCTCGCCGAGTACGCGAACATCATCCTCGTCGCGGCGCTCGCCTCGGTGATGTTCCTCGGCGGCTGGCTCGCGCCGATCTCGTTCGCGCTGTTCCACGCGGACACGCCGCGCTGGATCGTCGAGACGATGTGGCTGTGGAACTGGTTCTGGCTGTTCGCCAAGACCTTCGTCATCGCCACGCTCTTCATCTGGGTGCGCGCGACCCTGCCGCGCTTTCGCTATGACCAGATCATGCGGCTCGGCTGGAAGATCTTCATTCCGCTGACGCTGGTGTGGCTCGTGGTCGTCGGCTTTGTCATCCAGTCGCCCTGGAACATCTGGAAGTAGCACGTGGCGCAGCAGACATCGGTCAAGGATTTCCTCTCGAGCTTCTTGCTCGGCGAGATCTGGAAGGGCATGCGCCTGACAGGCCGCCATTTCCTGTCGAAGAAGGTGACGGTCCAGTATCCCGAGGAGAAGACGCCGCTCAGCCCGCGCTTTCGCGGCCTGCATGCACTGCGCCGCTACGAGAACGGCGAGGAGCGCTGCATCGCCTGCAAGCTGTGCGAGGCGGTGTGCCCGGCGCTCGCCATCACGATCGAGAGCGACGTTCGTGCCGACGGCTCGCGCCGCACCACGCGCTATGACATCGACCTCACGAAGTGCATCTTCTGCGGCTTCTGCGAGGAGAGTTGCCCGGTGGATTCGATCGTCGAGACGCACATCTTCGAGTACCACGGCGAGAAGCGCGGAGACCTGTACTTCACGAAGGACATGCTGCTCGCCGTCGGAGACCGCTACGAGAAGGAGATTTCCGCGGCCAGGGAAGCCGACGCGAAATACCGGTAGATGACGATCCCGGCCGCGCTCTTCTACGCCTTCTCCACCGTGCTGCTGTTCGCGGGCTTTCGCGTCATCACGGCGAAGAGCCCGGTCGCGGCCGCGCTCTACCTCGTGCTCGCCTTCTTCAGCGCGGCGTGCGTGTGGATGCTGTTGCGCGCCGAGTTCCTGGCGATCGCCCTCGTGCTCGTCTATGTCGGCGCGGTGATGGTGCTGTTCCTGTTCGTGGTCATGATGCTCGACGTCGACATGGCGGGGCTGCGCACGGGCTTCTGGAAGCACTTCCCGCTGGCGCTGTTCGTCGGTGTCGTCATCGCGCTCGAGATGGCGGCCGTGCTGCTGCCGGGGTTCGACGTCGCCGGTGCGAAGCCGGGCGCCGCTGCCGCGGCGAAAGTCGGCAACACCAAGCTGCTCGGCATCGAGGTCTACACCAGCTACCTGTACCCGCTCGAGATCGCCGCGGTCCTGCTGCTGGTGGCGATCATCGCCGCCATTTCGCTGACGCTGCGCGCCCGCAAGGACACGCGGCAGACCGATCCGTCGGAGCAGGTGAAGGCGAAGAAGGCCGACCGCGTGCGCTTGGTCAAGCTCGCGCCGCTGGCCAACGCCGTCGATGCGACGGACACGCCGGCTCCGGTGGGGGACAAGAGATGACGCCGATCACGCTCGGTCACTTTCTCACCGTCGGCGCGATCCTGTTCGCGCTGTCGGTGATCGGCATCTTCCTTAACCGGAAGAACCTGATCGTGCTGCTGATGGCGATCGAGCTGATGCTGCTCGCCGTCAACCTCAATTTCGTCGCCTTCTCGTACTACCTCGGCGACATGGCCGGCCAGGTGTTCGTGTTCTTCATCCTGACCGTGGCGGCCGCCGAATCCGCGATCGGCCTGGCGATCCTGGTCGTGCTGTTCCGCACGCGCTCGACGATCTCCGTCGAAGAGCTCGACACGCTCAAGGGCTAGGAATGAAGCCCCCACGCTCACTTCGTTCGCCGGCCCCCGAGGGGGCGCCCGGCCGCCTTGGGAGCGGCCCGGCGGCGGCCGGCACCGCTCCGCTGCCATGACCACGACCCTGTCCCCCGCTTTGCTCACCGCCGTCCCGGTCGCGCCTCTCGTCGGCGCGGTCGTCGCCGGCCTGTTCGGCAAGACCGTCGGCCGTCGCGGCGCGCACTCGGTGACGATCCTCGGCGTCGCGATCGCCTTCGTGCTGTCGGTGTTCGTGCTGTACGAAGTGGTCGCAGGTGGCGCGAGGTTCAACGCCACGCTCTACGAGTGGATGCAGGTCAGCGCCCTGAAGATGTCGATCGGCTTCCTGGTCGACGGGTTGACGGCGATGATGATGGTCGTCGTGACCTTCGTGTCGTTGATGGTCCACATCTACACGATCGGCTACATGGCCGACGACCCGGGCTACCAGCGCTTCTTCAGCTACATCTCGCTGTTCACGTTCTCGATGCTCATGCTCGTCATGAGCAACAACTTCCTGCAGCTGTTCTTCGGCTGGGAGGCAGTGGGCCTCGTGTCGTACCTGCTGATCGGCTTCTGGTACACGAAGCCGACGGCGATCTTCGCCAACCTCAAGGCCTTCCTCGTCAACCGCGTCGGCGACTTCGGCTTCATCCTCGGCATCGGCCTCGTCGTCGCCTTCGCCGGTACGCTCGACTACGCCGAGACCTTCGCCCGTGGCGACGCGCTGGCGCGCCTCGCCTTCCCGGGCACCGACTGGGGTCTGGTCACCGTCATCTGCGTCTGCCTGTTCATCGGCGCGATGGGCAAGAGCGCGCAGTTTCCGCTGCACGTCTGGCTGCCCGACTCGATGGAAGGCCCGACGCCGATCTCCGCGCTGATCCACGCGGCGACGATGGTGACCGCCGGCATCTTCATGGTGGCGCGCATGTCGCCGCTGTTCGAGCTCTCGGACGCGGCGTTGTCGTTCGTCATGGTCATCGGCGCGATCACGGCGTTCTTCATGGGCCTGCTCGGCATCATCCAGAACGACATCAAGCGCGTCGTCGCCTACTCCACGCTCTCGCAGCTCGGCTACATGACGGTCGCGCTCGGCGCGTCGGCGTACTCGGTGGCGGTGTTCCACCTGATGACGCACGCCTTCTTCAAGGCGCTGCTGTTCCTCGCCGCCGGCTCGGTGATCATCGGCATGCACCACGACCAGGACATCCGCAACATGGGCGGCCTGCGCAAGTACATGCCGATCACGTGGATCACGTCGCTTGTCGGCTCGCTGGCGCTGATCGGCACCCCGTTCTTCTCGGGCTTCTACTCGAAGGATTCGATCATCGAGGCGGTGCACGCCAGCCACCTGCCAGGCGCCGGCATCGCGTACGTTGCGGTCGCCGCGGGCGTGTTCATCACCGCGTTCTATTCGTTCCGGATGTACTTCCTCGTCTTCCACGGCCCGGAGCGCTTCCGCGACAAGCCGTTTCCGCCGGAAGGCCACGACGTTCACGGCGACCACGACGACCACCACCAGGCCGAGCCACACGAGTCGCCGCGGGTCGTGACCTTGCCGCTGGTGCTGCTGGCGATCCCGTCGCTCGTGATCGGCTTGTTCACCATCGGCCCGATGCTGTTCGGCGACTTCTTCGCCGACTCCATTCGCGTCGGCGCCGCGGCGCACCCGGCGATGGAGGAACTCGCCGCGGAGTGGCACGGGCCCCTGGCGATGGCTGCGCATGCGCTCACGGGGCCGATCTTCTGGCTGGCGCTGGCGGGTGTCGTCGTCGCGTGGTTCTTCTACCTGCGGCGGCCCGACATTCCCGCGGCGATCGCGCGCCGCTTCTCCGGCATCAACCGCATCCTCGAGAACAAGTACTACCTCGACTGGTTCAACGAGCACGTCCTGGCAAAGGGAGCGCGGCTCCTGGGCGAGGCGTTCTGGCTGAAAGGCGACGTCGGCGTGATCGACGGCGTCGTCATCGACGGCTCCGCTGGCGCCATCGGCAGTGCGGCGCGACAGGCCAGGCTGTTGCAGAGCGGCTACCTGTACTGGTATGCGCTGGTGATGATTGTCGGTGTCATCGGCTTGATGACCTGGCAGCTGTGGCCCTACATCGGCGGCTTCGTGGCGCGCTGAGCGGATTGCACCCTAGAACGACAAGGCGCCGAAGAGCCCATGCCCCTCCTGAGTCTCGCGATCTGGCTGCCCATCGTCAGCGGCGTGGCCATCCTCGCCTTCGGCCGCGACGCGCATGCGGAGCGCGTCCGCTGGGCTGCGCTCGTCG
>JBBSUK010000075.1:0-18186 GCA_038234975.1 Burkholderiales bacterium | reverse complement strand
CCGCACCTTCATGCAGCAGCTCTTCCGCGAGTTCCTGCCGGTGCAGGTGGCGAGCGCCGCCGGCCCGGCGGTCGCGTCGGTGGCGATCTACGTCTTCATGGCGGCGGTGCTGGCGTTCAAGCCGCAGGGCCTGTTCCCGGCGCGCGGCTGACGTGGCCCGCAAGGCTGCGGCGATCGCCGCGCAGCTCGTGCTGCTGGCCGCCGTGCTCGCGGTGCCGCCGGCGATGCAGGCGTTCGGCTGGGGCTACTACATCAGCACCGCCGACCGGATCGTCGTCTACGCGATCGCCGCGACCAGCCTGAACCTGGTGCTCGGCTATGGCGGCATGATCTCGTTCGGCCACGCCGCGTTCTTCGGCCTTGGCGCCTACGTGACGGCGGTGCTGATCAGCGAGGGCGTGCTCAACGGCGCGGTGCACCTCGGGGCGACGGTGGGTATCACCGCCGTCGTGGCGCTCGCCATCGGCGCAATCTCGCTGCGCACCCGCGGCGTGTACTTCATCATGATCACGCTCGCCTTCGGGCAGATGCTGTTCTTCCTCGCCAACTCGATCAAGGGCTGGGGCGGTGACGAAGGCCTCAACGTCGGCGAGCGGTCGGTGATCGGCTTCGGCCTCGACCTGAAGGACACGACGACCTTCTATTACGTGGCGCTCGCCGTGCTCGCGCTCACGCTCTGGGGCCTGCACCGCTTCGTGCGATCGGGCTTCGGCCGCTCGGTCGTCGCCACGCGCGACGACGAGCAGCGCGCCGAGGCGCTCGGCTTCCCGACCTACCGCAACCGGCTGATCGTCTTCGTCGCGAGCGCCGCGGTCGCCGGCGTCGCCGGGGCCCTCTGGGCCAACCAGCAGGGCTACGTGAGCCCGCCGCTGCTGCACTGGACGCAGTCGGGCACGCTCATGATCATGGTCATCCTCGGCGGCGTCGCGTCAGTCTGGGGCGGCGTGCTCGGCGCGGTGCTGCTCCTGCTGCTGGAGGAGGGGCTTTCGGCCTACACCACCCACTGGGAGTTCTGGACCGGCTGGGTGCTGCTCGCGGTGGTGCTGTTCGCCCGCCACGGCCTGGCGGGGTTGATGAAGCGCAGGCCACCGCGATGACGGCGACGGCGAACGCGGCGCCGCTGCTCGACGTGCGGCGCCTGTCGAAGCGGTTCGGCGGCGTCGTCGCCAGCGCCGGCATCGACCTGCAGGTGCGAGCCGGCGAGATCCACGCGCTGATCGGCCCGAACGGCGCCGGCAAGACGACGCTGGTGTCGCAGCTCGCAGGTCAGCTCAGGAGCGACAGCGGCCGCATCGACTTCGACGGCGCCGACATCACCCGTTTCTCGCCGCACCGCCGGGCTCGGCTCGGCCTCGTCCGCTCGTTCCAGATCACGCGGCTGTTCCGCAGCTTCAGCGTGTTCGACAACGTGGCCCTCGCCGTGCAGGCGATCGCCGGGTATGGCGCCGATGCCGACCCCGCCGCCCTTCGGCATCCGGCCGCCCGCGCCGGACGCGCGCGCCAGGTGCTCGCCGAGGTCGGCCTCGAAGGGAAGGGCGAGTTCGCGATCGATGCGCTCTCGCACGGCGAGCAGCGCGCGCTCGAGGTCGGCCTCGCCGTCGCGAGCCGGCCGCGCCTGGTGCTGCTCGACGAGCCGATGGCCGGCATGGGCGCCGACGAGTCGCGGCGCATGGAAACGCTGATCGCGAACCTGCGCGGCCGCACGACGGTGCTGCTCATCGAGCACGACGTCGACGCCGTGTTCCGCCTCGCCGACCGCGTCTCGGTGCTCGTCAGCGGGCAGATCATCGCCAGCGGCACGCCGGCGGCGGTCCGCGCCGACGCCGCCGTCGTCGAAGCCTACCTGGGCGAGGAATGAAGGCGCCATCCGCCGCCGACGCGAGCGGCAAGGGCGCGCTGCTCGACGTGCGCGCACTGCACGCCGGCTACGGCGCGAGCGAGGTGCTGCACGGCGTCGACCTGCACATCGGCGCGGGCGAGGTCGTCGCGCTGCTCGGCCGCAACGGCATGGGCAAGACGACGCTCGTTCGCGCCATCACGGGACTGAACGCGGCGCGATCGGGCGAGATCGTGTTCGGCGGCGAACCGATCGCGCGCATGCCGCCGCACCGCATCTCCCGCCTCGGCATCGGCCTGGTCCCCGAAGGCCGTCAGATCTTCCCTAACCTCAGCGTCGCCGAGCACCTCACGGCCTTCGAGCGAACCGGTGCGGGCCACGAAGTCGCGCGCGTATGGGAGCTGTTCCCGCGGCTCTTCGAGCGCCGGCGGCACATGGGCAACGAGCTCTCGGGCGGCGAGCAGCAGATGCTGGCGATCGGCCGGGCGCTCGTCACGGCGCCGCGCCTGCTCGTCCTCGACGAGGCGACCGAAGGCCTGGCGCCGCTCGTGCGGCAGGAGATCTGGCGCTGCCTCTCGGCGCTGCGCGCGGCCGGGCAGGCGATCCTCGTGATCGACAAGTACGTGCAGCGCCTGATCCAGATCGCCGACCGGCACGTGATCCTCGAGAAGGGCCGCGTCGTCTGGACCGGCAACTCGGCCGAGCTCGACGCCGACCCGACGCTGTGGCAGCGCCACCTCGGTGTCTGAGCAGCGCACCATCGAAGGGAGCCGCATAAGATGACACGACCCCCACGCTGCCGAGAACGCCCATGACCGCGACCGCCGCGGTGCCCCGCCCTCGCGGGCGAACGCACCCCCGACCGCCCGTGCCGCTGACCGCGGCCTACGTGAAGCAGCGAGCGAAGGAGCTCGGAGCCGACCTCGTCGGCATCGCCAGCGCCGACACGCTCAACGCCTTCCCGCCCGACCCGCGCTGGCCGCAGACGCCCGATCGCATCCTGCCGACCTGCCGCAGCGTGATCGTCGTCGCCCAGCGCATCCCGGCCGGCGCCTTTCGCTGCAAGAGCAACGTGCCGGTGCAATACATCGACATGCTCGTCCTTCGCAAGATGGACAAGGTCGCCTACCGGATCGCCGAAGAGCTGGAGGCGGAAGGGCATCCGACATTGGTCACCGCGTCGCAGGAAACCGAGTGGGCCTACAAGCGCGCGAGCTACGGGCGGCTGTCGACGCGCCACCTCGGCGTCGAAGCGGGGCTGGGCACGCTCGGCCTCGAGGTCAACATCCTGACGCCGGAGTTCGGGCCGCGGGTCTACCTCACGGGCATCCTCACCGAGCTCGAGCTCGAGCCCGATGCGCGCATCACCGAACAGGTCTGCATCGGCGAGTCGTGCAGCCGCTGCCTGCACTCGTGCCCGGCCGACGCGGTGCTCCACTTCGGCATCGACAAGCGCGCCTGCGCCACCGAGGCGCAGGAGTTCGGTTTCGGCACGATGCTCGGCATGTTCGACGGCCTGATCGATGGCAAGACGGACGCCGCCACGATGTTCCGCTCGCGCGACTTCTTCGGCTTCTGGCAGGGCCTGCTGCGCGTCGTCGGCTCGTTCGGCGACTGCCCGCGCTGCCTCGCGGTGTGCCCGGTCGGCAACGACTACCACGCGCATCTTGCCGACGTGCAGAAGGCGATCCCCGAGAAGACGCCTGAGAAGGTCGCGCTCGGCAAGCAGTACAAGGCCAACCGCGCCACGCACGACGCCGGCGCGGGGCCGGAGATCGCCGGGCTGAACGACTGGAACCGCCGCTGGGTCGGCGTCGACGGCTACCTCGGCATCGTCGCGCGGCAGATGCAGGAGTTCAAGCGGCAGCAGAAGGAGCGCGCGGAGCAGGCGCCCGAAGCGCAGGTCGTGCGCGAGGAAGAATCGCGATGAGCCTCATGTTCAAGACGGCGCTCACGGCGGCCGAGGTCAAGCGCAAGGCGATCGAGCTCGGCGCCGACCTGGTCGGCATCGCCGACGGCAAGCTGCTCGACGCGAACCCGCCCGACCCGGCCGACCCGAAGCGACCGTCGGACATCACCGAGCTCGACGGCGGTCGCGTGATCGTGCTGGCGAAGAAGCTCAACAGCGGCGTCGCCCGCATCCCGGCCTGGAACGACCGCCACAAGTACTACAACGACGAGCTGGCGCTGTCGATGCTCGAGGAGACCTCGCTCGAGCTCGTCTACTGGCTCGAGGACCAGGGCTACCCGGCCATCATCGCGCCGCCGACGCACGTCGATCCCTGGCGCTACGACGCAGATCCGTCGCAGCACATGACGACGCTGCTGTCGCTGCCGCACGCCGCGGTCGAGGCCGGCCTCGGCACGCTCGGCCTGAACCTGCAGCTGCTGACACCCGAGTACGGCCCGCGCGTCGTGCTCACCGCGGTGCTCTGCTCGGCCGACGTCGAGTGCGACACGAGGCGGACCGAAGCTCTCTGCCTCGGGCCCGAGTGCGGTCGCTGCCTCAAGACCTGCCCGCCGGATGCCGTGAAGGCGTGGGACCGCGACTGGCCCGCCTGCGACACGCACCGCTCGCCCTACGGTTTCGCCAAGCTCTCCGGCCACATCGAGCAACTGATCGAGGCGTCGACGGCCGAGCAGCGGCGCGAGCTGCTCCGCTCCGAGACCACGTTCAACCTCTGGCAGAGCATCCTGCGCGGCGCCGGCGCGATCACCGGCTGCCGGCGCTGCGCCGACGTGTGCCCGATCGGCGACGACTACGAGGCGATGCTGAAGGACGCCGTCGACGTCATCCCCGAGAACACGCCGGAGAAGGAGGCGCGACTGGCGGCGATGGTCGAAGACGGGGGCACGGGGAGCGGCGCCTACGACGCGCAGGTCCGCTGGATCGGCGAGTTGAAGTTTCATCGGCGCGTTCCAGGCGAGGGCTGAGACGATGCCGCTCGGGTTGCCGGCGACGCTCGCCGAGATCGCCGCCATCCAGAGCCGGCGCAAGGTCGTCGCGCTGCAGCAGGCGAAGCGGGCGCCGTTCTGGCGCGGCAAGCTCGACCACGTCGACCTCGACCGGCTCGACGACCCCGACGAATGGCGCAAGATCCCGATCCTCGACAAGGAGATGCTCCGCTCGCTCGACGACGCCGGCTTCTACAACACGTTCTGTGTGACGCCTCCCGACGGCATCGCCGAGTACTGGCGCTCGGGCGGCGCCACCGGCCGGCCGCTCTTCTACCCGCGCAGCTACGCCGACATCCGCTACGGCCTCCTGTCGTTCGCACGCACCTTCGCCTGCGCCGGCATCGACCGCGGCGCACGCGCGCACAACTCGTTCCCGCTCGGCATCCACCCTGCGGGGCAGATCTTCGCGCGCAGCGCCACCGAGGCCGGCGTGTCGATGAACTGGGCCGGCGCCGGCAGCAACACGCCGTCGCGGCTGCAGCTCGAGCTCGTCTCGCGTCTCGAACCCACCGTGTGGATGGGCATGTCGAGCTACGGCCTGCACCTGGCCAACCTCGCCGACCTCGAAGGCATCAACCTGGCCGCGAGCAGCGTGCGCACGGTGCTGTGCTCGGCCGAGCCGCTGTCGGACGCCAAGCGTGCCAAGCTCGGACGAGCCTGGGGGGCGCGCGTTCGCGACACCTTCGGCATGACCGAGGCCGGGATGATGGGCGCCGAGGACCACGGCGAGCCCGGGCGCGGCTTTCGCGTCTGGAGCGACATGTACGTCGTCGAGGTCGTCGACCCCGACACGCAAGAGCCGGTGGGCGAAGGCGAGGTCGGAGCCCTCGTCGTCACGCCGCTGTGGACCAACCACGTGACGCCGTTCGTGCGCTGGTTGTCCGGCGACCTCGTCACGCTGATGCCGGGCTCCGATGGTGGCGACGACCCTTACGCGGTCTTCCCGCTGGTTCGCCACGCCCACCGCACCAGCGGCTTCTTCAAGGTGCGCGGCGTCAACATCGGCCACGCCGAGTTCGAGGACTTCATGTTCTCGCTGCCGGCGATCAACGACTTCAAGTGCGAGCTCGTCAGCGTGCGCGATGTCGACGGCGTCAGAGTTTCGGTCGAGCTGGCGCGCGGCGCCGGTCACGACGGCGCGATCGACGCGCTCGTCGTCTCGATCAAGCGGCAGTTCGAGGTCACCGCCGAGGTGATGCTGCTCGAAGCCGGAACGCTCGCCCGCGAGTTCGAGGCGAGCGTCAAGGCGCCGCGCTTCTCCGACCGGCGCACCTGAACACACGACACAAGGATCCCCGATGGCATTGCAGCTCTACGAACTCGTCGGCCGCGAAGACCGCCGCTACAGCCAGTTCGCGTGGCGCGCGCGGATGGCGATCGCGCACAAGAAGCTGGCGGTCGAGTACCGCCCCGTGCGCGTGTCCGACAAGGCCGCGATCGCCTTCAGCGGCCAGGGCAACGTGCCGATCCTGGTCGACGGCGACACCACCGTCGTCGACTCGTGGAAGATCGCCGAGTATCTTGAAGCGACGTATCCCGACGCGCCGTCGATCTTCGGCGGTGAGGTCGGCCACGGGCTGGCGCGTTTCGTCAACAGCTGGGCCGATCGGCAGGTCGTCCCGGCGACGGTGCCGCTGGTCGTGTGCGACGTGGTCGATTGCGTCGATGCCGAAGACGCAGCGCACCTGCGCGCCTTCATGGAGAAGGCGTTTCGCACCACCTTCGAGCAGATGCGCGAGCAACGCGCCGAGAAGAAGCCGGGGTGGAAGCGCGTGCTCGATCCGGCGCGGCACGCGATGCGTTCGCAGCCGTTCCTGTCGGGCGTCGCGCCGGCCTACGCCGACTACATCCTGTTCAGCGTCTTCCAGTGGGCGCGGATCATCGGCACGGTCGAGCTGCTCGAGGCCGACGACCCGTTGGTCGCGTGGCGCGAGCGGATGCTCGATCTGCACGAAGGCCTCGCGCGCGGCCACGCCGCACGCGGCTGAGCAGGGGATCGTCATCGCCCTCGCGACGGCACCGCGCCCCGCTGCCGACGAGGCTCGGTTTCGGGCCGCCGGCTGGTGGCGCGACGACACGCTCTGCGGCCTCATCGAGCGGCACGCCACCAGCGCGCCCGATCGCGTCGCGGTGTTGTCGCCGTCGTCGCTGCCGGTCGGCTACGGCGAACTGTGGGCGAAGGCGCGTCGTCTCGCGTCGGCGTTGCGTGCGCTCGGCGTCGCGCCGGGCGATGTCGTGGCAGCGCAGCTCCCCAACTCGACCGAGTTCCTGCTCGGCTACCTCGCGAGCAACCTGTGCGGCGCGGTCTGGCAGACGATCCACATGCCGTACCGCGCTGCCGACGTCGCGCCGATCCTGTCGCACGGCGGTGCGCGGGTGGTGATCGCGCCGGCGGCGACCAAGGACTTCTCGCCCGCCGCGATGATGCTCGGCCTGCGAGCGCAGGCGACGTCGCTCGAGCACGTGGTGGCGGTGGGCGACACCGTCGCGGACACACTCGACTTCCACGCGCTGCTCGACACGGCCGACGACGGCATGCCCGCAGCCGCCCGCGCCGAAGACCCGTTCGTCCTGCTCTACACCTCGGGCACCACCTCGTCGCCCAAGGGCGTGCCGATCGAGGCGCGATGCTTCCTGAGCAATGCCCGCATGGCGGCGCAGGAACTCGGGTTGACGACAGGCTCGATCGTGATGTCGGCAGCGCCGTTCACGCACCTCTACGGCCTGTTCACCCTCAACCTCGCCTTCTCGACCGGCGCCGCCATCGCCTTGCTGCCCACGTTCTCGCCACCCGCGCTCGCCGACGTGCTCGATGGCCTGCGCCCCACGGCGCTCTTCACGGCACCGGCACATGTGGCGGCGTGTCGCGATGCCGGCCTGCTGACACGCGAGCGGCTGGCGTCGCTGAGCTTCGTCATGATCTCCGGCAGCGCCTGCCCGCCCGAGCTCGCGCGCGAGACGCAGGCGCTGATGCCTGCCGATGGCAAGGTGCTGCAGCTCTGGGGCATGAGCGAGCTGCAGTGCGGCGCGTTCACCCGACCCGGCGACGCGCTCGACATCCGCGCGGGCACGGTCGGTCGGGCGAGCACCGGCACCGAGCTGCGCGTTGCCGACGTCGACGACGCGCCGGTCCCGCCCGGAGAGACAGGCGAACTCCTGGTCCGCGGCTGTTCGCTTTTCACCGGCTACGTCGCCAACGACGACGCGAATGCCGCGGCCTTCACCGCCGATGGGTGGTTCCGTACCGGCGACCTGGCCACGCTCGACGGCGACGGCAACGTGACCCTCGTCGGCCGCACCAAGGAGCTCATCAACCGTGGCGGCGTCAAGTTCAATCCGCTCGACGTCGAGGCGCTGCTCGATCGTCATCCGTCGGTGCTGCAGAGCGCGATCGTGCCGATGCCCGACCCGGTGCTCGGCGAGCGTGCCTGCTGTTTCGCCGTGCTTCGCCCTGGCGCGATGCTCAGCCTCGACGAGATGCGAGATTTCCTCGAGCGACACGGCATCGGCAAGCTGAAATGGCCCGAGCGCCTCGAGGTCATCGACGAGATGCCGCTCACGCCGACGCGCAAGATCATGAAGGGCCGGCTCGTCCGGCGGCTCGCGAACAGGTAGCGCACCGGCGTGACGCACGTCACGCGCTGACAGATCAATTCGGCGGGCGGTGTGTCGAAAGGTGGGGATGATCCGCCTCGCCTCGCACGCCCCCTCCCGCCACGCGCAGATCCTGATCGTCGACGACGACCCGATCGTCGTGCAGATGCTCGGTCGCATCCTCGGCGATCGCGCCCAGTTGCGCTTCGCGACCGACGGCGCGACGGCGCTGGCACTGGCCCGCGAGCGGGCACCCGACCTGGTCCTGCTCGATGCCGAGATGCCGAAGATGAGCGGCTTCCAGGTCTGCGAGGCGCTGCGCGACGACGCTGCGCTGGCCGACGTGCCGGTGATCTTCGTGACGGCACACGACGATCCGGCCTTCGAGCTCGCTGGCTTCGCCATCGGCGCCGTCGACTTCATCGCCAAGCCGTTCAGCGCGCCGGTCGTGCAGGCGCGCGTCGCCACGCACCTGCGCCTGAAGCGCGCGACCGACGAGCTGCGCCGGTTGTCGATGGTCGACGTGCTCACCGGCATCGCCAACCGGCGCCGCTTCGACGATGCGCTCGACCGCGAATGGCGGCGCGCCCGCCGCTCGGCGGCGCCGCTGGCGCTGCTGCTGTGCGACGTCGACCATTTCAAGGCCTTCAACGATGGCTACGGCCATCCGGCCGGCGACGTGTGCCTGCAGAACGTGGCCGCCGTGCTTGCCGCCGCACTGCTGCGGCCGGGCGACCTCATCGCCCGCTGGGACGGCGAGGAGTTCGCCGTGCTGCTGCCCGAGACACCGCGCGCCGCCGCCGAGCACGTCGCGCAGCGGCTGCTCGGCGCCGTCGAGGCGCTCGACATCGAGCACCGCGGCTCGCCCGTCGCGCGCCACGTCACGGTCAGCATCGGCATGACGTGCTACGACGACGACAGTGCGTGCTGGCGCGACGCGCCGGCGCGTGCGCGCGGCACGTCGCCGACCCCCGCCGACGCCGACGACATCGGTCCTGCCGATCTCGTCGAGGCGGCCGACAGCGCGCTCTACGCGGCCAAGGAGCGTGGTCGCGCACGGGCGATGGTGCTCGAGCTCGCCGACCCCGCTGCCGAGGCGCGGCCGGTCGACGCGTCGCGCTGGACGCCGCTCGCGGCATGAGCCCGGTGAGCCGCGACGCGGACGCCGCAGCCGCCGAGGCGCAGCGCGTCGAGCGACTGCGCGAGCTCTTCATCCTCGACAGCAGCGCCGAGCGCTTCTTCGACCGGCTGGTCCGCATCGCCTCCGAGGCCTGCGGTGCGCCGATGGCGGCCCTGACGCTGATCGACGCGGACCGGCAGTGGATCAAGGCGAGCGTCGGTCTCGGCGCCGTGCGCGAAACGGCACGCGACGTCGCGTTTTGCGACCACACGATCCGCAGCGCGTCGCTGTTCGAGGTCGAGGACACGACCGTCGATCCCCGTTTCGCCGATCACCCGCTCGTCACCGCCGAACCGCACCTGCGCGCCTACGCCGGTGCGCCGCTGTCGCTGCCCGGCGGCGAGCGCGTCGGTGCGCTGTGCGTCATCGACCATCGGCCGCGCCGGCTGACATCGGAGCAGGGCGCCGTGCTGCGCGCGCTCGCGTCCATCGCCAGCGACGCGCTCGTCATGCGCCGCGACCTCATCGTCCGCTCGCTGTCGGCGCGCACCCGCTTCGAGGCCACGCTCGCCGAGAGCGAGGCGCGACACCGCAGCTTCGTCGAGGAGCAGCCCGACGCCGTTTCGCTGGCCGCGCCCGACGGCACGCTGATCTATGTCAACCCCGCCTACGCACGCCGCTTCGGGCGCAGCGTCACCGAGATGGTCGGTGCCGACCTGTATTCGTTCGTCGACGCGGCCGACCGCGACGCGGTGCGGGAGGTCGTCGGGCAGACGATCGCCACCGGCGAGAGCCACCGCGGCGAGAACCGGATGCGCGACGCCGCGGGCCGCGACGTCGGCTGGATGGCGTGGACCAACAGCGTCCAGAAGGATCCGCAGGGGCGGCCGATGCTGCGCTCGGTGGGCCGCGACGTGACCGAGCAGCGCCGCGCCGAGGAGGCCTTGCGCGCGAGTCGCGCCTTCCTGTCGCGGATCGGGCGTGTCGCCGGCGTGGGCGGCTGGGAACTCGACATCGTCTCCGGCGCGATCACGTGGTCGGACGAGACGCGGCGCCTCCACGAGGTCGACGACGACTACGTACCCGAGCTCGCCACGGCGATCGCCTTCTACCCGAGCGACGCGCGGGCGGCGGTCGAGGCGGCGGTGCAGGGCGGCATGGCGCGCGGCCAGGGGTGGGACCTCGAACTTCCGCTCGTGACGGCGAGAGGCCGCGCGATCTGGGTGCGCACCGTCGGCGAAGTCGAGGTCGACGCGGACGGCGCTGCGATGCGCCTCGTCGGCGCGATCCAGGACGTCACGCAGCGCAAGCTGCTCGAGCAGCGCGTCGCCGACCGCGAGCGCTTCGTGCGCGGCATCACCGACAGCCTGCCGGTGGGCATCGCCTACCTCGACCGCGAGGGGCGCTTCCGCTTCGCCAACGAAGCCTGCTGCAGCCGCTTCGGGCTGGCCCGCGAACAGGTCATCGGCCGAACCCGTGCCGAGGTCGCCGCCGACGGGCCGCATCCCGTGGTCGACGCCAGGATCGTCGACGTCCTCGCCGGGGAAGCGCAGTCGTTCGAGTACGACGACCGTTTCGGCGGCGTCCTGCGCACGACCGAGTGCCAGCTGCTGCCCGATCGCGCCGCCTCCGGCGAAGTGCGCGGCTTCTTCAGCAGCACCGTCGACATCACCGAGCGGCGCGCCGAGGAGGCGAGGAACATCGACCTGCGATCGCGCTACGAGCAGTCGCTCGAGGAAGCCACGCACCGCGCCGAGCGCGCCAACCGGGCCAAGAGCGAGTTCCTCGCCAACATGAGCCACGAGATCCGCACGCCGATGCATGCGGTGCTCGGTCTGGCCGAGCTGCTCGCCAAGACGGCGCTCGACCCGGCGCAGGCGCAGCTGCTGGCGAAGATGAAGGTCGCCGGCCGGTCGCTCCTCGCGGTGCTCGACGACGTGCTCGACCTGTCGAAGATCGAGGCCGGCGAGCTGCGCGTCGAGCACGCCGAGTTCGATCTCGAGCACCTGCTCGACGAGCTGGTCTCGATGCACGCGACCGCGGCGAAGGCCAAGGGCCTGGCCTTCACCGTCGACATCGCCCGCGGATTCCCGGCATCGGTGGTCGGCGACGCGGCGCGGATGGCGCAGGTGTTCAACAACCTGCTGTCGAACGCGATCAAGTTCACCGACCGGGGCGCGGTGTCGCTGCGCGCCGTGCCGACGCCGGCGGTTGCCGGCCGGATGGGGTGTCGTTTCGAGGTTCGCGACACCGGCATCGGCATCGGCATCGCCGCGGAGGCGCGCGAGCAGCTCTTCTCGCCTTTCGTGCAGGCCGACGCCTCGACGACGCGCCGTTTCGGCGGAACCGGCCTCGGGCTGTCGATCGTCAAGCGGCTGGTCGGGCTGATGGGTGGCGAGGTGGGCGTCGACAGCGTGGTCGGGGTCGGCAGCACCTTCTTCGTCGAGCTGCGCTTCGACGTCGGCAGCGAAGCCGCGCCGCGACCAGCGGCTCGCGGCGGCGCCGGCGAAGCAGAGTCCGGCATCGCCGGCCTGCGCGTTCTCGTCGTCGACGACAGCGACGTCAACCGCGACGTCGCCGGCGGCATGCTCGAGGCGGGCGGCGCGCGAGTCGCCACTGCGAGCGACGGCGTCGACGCGGTGGCGCGCATCGAGCGCGATCCGACGGCCTTCGATCTCGTGCTGATGGATCTGCAGATGCCGGTGCTCGGCGGCGCCGAGGCGACGCGGCGGATCCGCGCGATCCGTGGCGCCGAGGCGTTGCCGGTGATCGCGCTGTCGGCCGGCGTGCTCGGCAGCGAGCGCGAGCGGGCCGAGGCGGCGGGCATGAACGCTTTCGTCAGCAAGCCGTTCGACTCGGCGACGCTGCTGCGCGCCGTCGCGCGCCACGCGCGCACCGGCGTGGCGCAGGCCGCCATGCCGGCGGCCGCCGGCCCGCCGCGCACTGCGGTGCGTGCGAAGCGCTCGCCGCCGCCACCCGACTGGCCGGCGATCGACGGCATCGACACGGCCGACGTCTCGGCGCGCCTCGGCCACGACGTCGCCCTGTTTCGCTGGATGATGAAACGGATGCTCGCCGAGTTCGCCGGGCCGAGCTCGCCGCTGTCGACCGCCCTCGATGCGCCGGCGCTCGCCGCGGCGCTGCACAAGCTGCGGGGCACGGCAGGCATGCTCGGCGCCAAGGCGCTGCAGGCGCAGGCTGCTGCGGCCGAGGCGGCCAGTACCGCCGGCGACCACGACGCGGCTCTCGAGTTGTCGACGGATCTGGTCGTCACGATCGGCCGCCTGCAGTCGGCCGCTGCTGCGTTCGTCGCCGAAGGCGCGGCGACGCCGGCGGTGGCGGTGGAGCCGTCGGGCGACTTCGACGAGACCGCCCCGGCCGAGCTGCCGCCCGACCGCGAGGCGACGCTGCGCCTCGCCGCGCTGTTGCGCGGACAGAACCTCGAGGCGATCGGCCGCTTCGCCGAGCTGTCGCCGGCGCTGCGACCGTGGCTCGGCCGCGAGTCTTTCGCGGCGCTGCGCGAGGAGGTCGAAGGCCTGGCCTTCGCGAACGCCGCCGATCGAGTCGAGCGCAGGCTTTCGCAGGTCACGTAAGCTTCGCCGCGACTCGAACGACCCCTGGCCCGGTCTTCGAGCGCACCCTGCTGCTCAGCAGTTCGGGCTCGCTCGACCAGACGCGGTTCCTGTGCCAGGTGTTGGCCGAGTCCGAGCCCGACCCTGAAGAAGTACCTGCTCGGCGCCGAGAAGCGCTTCGCGGCGCTCTACGACGAGGTCGTGCAGCTCCTCAACCGGGTGCACTTCAAGCACGACACGTACAAGCTCGGGTAGGTCGGGCTCAGCGCCGGTCGCTGCTCGTCGTGACGACGACCTCGACCCTGCGGTTCGGCAAAAGGCAGGCTTCGAGGACCGTTTCGCTGCGGCGCTCGCGGCAGGCCTCGACCGGTTGCGTGGCGCCGACTGCCGAGACCTCGATCGAGCCGGTCGGGACGCCGCGGTCGACGAGCATCGCGCGCACCGTCGCGGCTCGCTTTTCGCTCAGGCGCTGGTTGTAGGCGGCGTTGCCGGTGCCATTGAGCCGGTCGGCGTGGCCGACGACGCGGATCGACTCGATGCGCAGGCCATCGGCGCGTGCCTGGGCGAGCAGCCGGTCGAGTCGTGACGCGGCCTCGTGGCGGATGCCGGCGAGGTCGCTGCGGTCGAAGGCGAAGACGAGATCGACGGAGAGCACGCGTCGCTGCGCCGTGCGCGGCCCCTGTGCCGCGGGGGCAGGTGACGCAGCCACGGGCGTCGCGACCGCCGCGACGGCGGCCGGCTCGCAGCGCGACGCCGCCGATTCGGCCTCGCCCAGCGCGTCCTCGGCGATCTGCACATAGGGTTTGGCGTGGCGCCAGCCCTGCTGGTTGTATTCGTTGCCGGCGTGCACGAGCTCGACCTCGGCGCACGCCGTGCGCTGCGCGGCACAGGCGAAGCCGCGGCCCTGCTTCAACGCGTGCGTCCGCTCCCACAGGTCGGGGCGCAACCGCGCCGCGCCGTTCACCAGTGGCGTCTCGGTCGGCAGCGGCTCGGCCTTCTGCTCCATCGCCGCGACGAGCTTCTCGCTCTCGCCCATCGCCGCCTGCGGGAAGGCGCTGCGGTCGTTTCGCGTGTACTCGTGGAAGCTCGCGTCGAGCCAGCACTGCGCCTTCGAGAGGTGGTAGTCGGCGACGCGGCGTCCGCCGTCGTTCAGCGCCTTGATGCGCGCCTGCAGCGATTCGTAGGTCACGTGGTCGCGCTGGATGGTCGCGTCGCCGATGCGCTCGGCCTGCGGCGCCACGGTCGAAGTCTGGGCAATGGACAGAACAGGAACCAGTAGCAGCAGGCAGATGGTTTTCATCGATCCAGACTCGGGTTGACCGACTTGTCGCGGCGCAACAGCAGCGTCTCGTCGAACTTGAAGCGCAGCCGCAGGTAAAAGCCGCGCTGCACGTATTCGTAGCCGGTGAGGTCGGCGTCGCCCTTGAAGCCGGAGACGTTGAAGCCGGCCGACAGCCACAGGTTCTGCGTCAGCAGGTAGCCGACCTCGGCACCGGTGGCGTACTGCTTCGCGCCGTTCTGCCCGGTCTGCAGTGCGCCGAGAACGCCGACATCCCAGTTTTCGGTCACGTCGTAAACGACGCGGCCCGACACGAGCTGCGCGTTGAACGTGCTGTTCACGCCGTTCTCGAAGCGGTCGCGCTGCCACTTGCCTGCCACGCGGCCGGTCAGCCACCACGGCCGCGACGGATGCCAGTCGGCGTGCGCCGAGACGATCAGTGCGCGCGTCTTCAGCTCGCCCGCGTCGGCGTTGCTCGAATCGCGCCGACTGTTGCTCGCGTCCCGCTCGTCCTTCCACTCGACCTTGCCGAGGCCGTTGACGCGGTTGGTGTCGGTGTCGCGGTAGGCGACGCCGAGCTGCGCCCGGTTCTGCAGGATGTCGCCGCGCGCCGCGTAGTTCGTCGCCAGCAGGTAGTCGCGCGCGAGCAGCGTCCAGTCGCGGCTGATCTTGCGCGCGACGAGCACCTGCCCGAGAACGGTCGTGAACTTCTCGTTCTCCGGTGTCGCGTCGACATCGCCCGAGCGGCGCACCTCGATTCGCGCGGCGCCGCGCCACAGCTCGTTCGACGTCCAGTCGAGCCCGACGCTCGCCGCGTTGGCACTCGCCGTGCGGCCGCTCAGCACGCCAATGTGCTCGGCCGCGGTGGTCAGGCGCAGTCCCTCGCGGACGTCCCAGAAGTTGCGGATGCCCGAGGCGAGCTGCAGGTCGCGGCCGCTGACGGCGTCGCGCAGCCGGTACTCGCTGAAGATCTGCGTGTCGCGGATGACGGTCGAGTCGACACCGGCGACGAAGGCGTTGGCGTTGCGCCCGGTCTCCGTCACGCCCTGCAGGTAGGTCCAGCCTTCCTGGCGCTCGTAGCGCGCGTAGAGCTTGGTCTTGTCGTTGAACTGCCAGTCGGCGCCGATCGCGTAGCGGCGCCGGTCGTCGCCCGAGATGTCGTGCTCCGCCTGGCCGCCGAGCGTCACCTTCTCGGTCAACTTGTAGCCGACGCCGATGCGCACGGTGTCGCTCTCGAGCTTCGTTCCGGGTGGCAGGCTCGACACGGCGGGCGCGAGGCCGGTCTGCGGCGTGAGGATCGGCAGGCCGCTGACCGGGTCGAGCGGCTGGTTGCCGTAGCCGAGCGCACCGCCGCCGGCGCCCGTGGCGATCGACCCCGTCAGGCCGAGCTGCGATCCGAAAGGCACGCTCGAAACGCCGTTGCCCTGCGTGCCGATCGTCTCGCGCGCAGTGCGCAGGCCGACGTCGACCGAGAGCCTGTCGGTCGCCTGCCAGCGAACGCCGCCGCCGGCTGTTCTGCGTTCGCCGCCGCCTTCGGCGCGGTCTTCGCTGAGTGCCGCCTCGCCGTACACCTTGACCGTGTCGGTGATCTTGTACGACGCGTGCGCTTCGCCTTCGCCGCGGCCGGCGTTGAGCGGCGCGGCCGGGTTGTTGAACTCGACCGCGCTGCGGCCGAGAAAAGCACGCGCCTCGCTCTTGTCGCCTTCATGCGCGAACTCGACGCGCCAGGCGCCGCCCGCGACGTCGCCGCTGCGCCCCGCCAGCCCCGCCGCCGTCGTCTGGTTCGTCGGGTTGGTGTTGATCTCGCTCTCGGTGCGCGCGTACTCGACGACGAGCGCCGTCTTCTCGGCGATCTTCCACGTCGCGTTGGCGCTGTAGAGCCGGTAGCGGGCGAGGTCGTTGGTGTCGGCGACGGCCGAGCCGCCGATCTCGATCTGCGGCGAGAGGCGCAGCTGCGCATCGCCACCGTAGACCCAGAACTTGTCGCCGCCCTGGTCGACCTCGTAGGTCACGCGCAGGCTCACCGGGTTCAGGCTCTCGTCGACCGACGGCAGGAACGTGGCGAGGACGATGCGGCCCGAGAACGGCTCGAACGAGTAGTCGACCAGCCGCACCAGCGGCCTGACGGCGACGATGCGCGTGGTGTTGAAGCGGTCTCGGACGATCACCTCGACCTTGTCGCTGCCCTCCAGCACGGCGTTGTTGCGCAGGCCGTACGGCCCCGAGCCCTGGCTCGCGAACTCCTCGACCACCTGGCGCAGCGAGTCGTGGAAGGCGAACGCGCTCGCGGTCAGGCGCTCGTTTTCCTTGTGCACGCGCACGCCGGTGGCGGTGCGGTTGTAGTTGCCCAGGCTGCGCTGCTTCAGCGACGCGACGGCGCCCTGGCCGATCGGTGCGGTGAAGCCGTCGCCGGTGACGAAGTCGCCCCAGAGAACGTAGTCCTTGTTGCGGTCGAGGCGGACGTAGAGGCGCGAGGTGGAGCGCGCGTCGAAGCTGCGCAGCGAGGCGTCGCCGTAGATGGGGTAGAGCTCGTCGGGGCGGATGTCGCGGAGCAGCCGCGTGCGCGTGTCCTTGTCGGAGTCGTAGGCGGCCGTCAGCAGCACGTCGCCG
The DNA here is from genome assembly GCA_038234975.1 of Burkholderiales bacterium. Taxonomy (GTDB): domain Bacteria; phylum Pseudomonadota; class Gammaproteobacteria; order Burkholderiales; family Burkholderiaceae_C; genus Schlegelella_A. The sequence continues at coordinate 1,216 of JBBSUK010000075.1, read as the reverse complement.
CGGATCGTGCCCTTGAGGAAGAACGCGGCGCGGGCGGCGACGTTCGACTTGCCGTTGTTCCACTCGCGCGACCAGGTCTCGATCTCCTGCTCGAAGACGTCGCCGCGGCGCACCGGCGAGATCACGGTGCGGTTGCGGAAGTTGACGATGCCCTCGACCAGGCCGGCCGCGACCATCGGCCGCAGCTCGGGGAGGTAGCTGATGGCGCCCGACGCCTCGACGTTGCCGGCGCTGATGCGCAAGCGCACGTCCTGCGGCTCGAACGGCGCGAGCAGCGTGAACGCGGCGCTGCCGCCTTCCACCTTGAGCTGCACGCCGGGAACGGTGCGGTCGGCATCCTGGCGGCGCGGGCCCAGCTCGTCGGTGCGCGCGCCGGGCAGCAGCACGCGGCCGCCGGAATGCTCGATCGTCACCAGCGTGCTGCTGGCGACCGGCGCGCCGGACTTGTCGAACAGCTTGACGACGACCTTGACCGGCGACTGTCCGTCGGCCGGCAGCGCGTCGCGGTCGATCTCGACGACGATGCGGGCGACGGCATTGGCGACCGCGCCTGCGCCGTCGCCGCCCGGCTGTATCGCCTGGTCCTCGCGCACCAGCGTCGGCTTCGCGTCGACCTCGGGGTTCTTCGGATAGAGCGGCGACGGCGACCCCGTGATCGGTGTGTATCGCACGTCGCTCGGGCTCCCTGGCGGCGGCGCCGTCTGCGCGAGCGCGGCGCCGCCGAACATCGCGGCGACGGCGATGGAGAGCGCGCGCCGCTTCATCGCTGGCTCCCCGAAGCGGGTGTCATGGGGGAGGGAGCCGATGTCGGTGGGGGCGACGTTCCCGTTCGCGGCTTCGGCCCCTTGTCGCTGCTGTCGAACCTGAGCGCCGGCAGCGACTTCTTCTCCGTCTCGACCGATCGCACCTCACCTTGCGCACGCCGCGCCTTGGCCTGCTCGACGACGCTGGGCGTGCACGAACCTTCGACGAAGTCGGCGCGGTGCAGCTCGCCGTTCTTCAGGTCGAGCCACAGGCTGCCGGCGTCGCCGAGGTTGCGGTTGCTCGATGTCGTGAGACGCGAGCCGCGCGGCAGCGTCGTCTCGTCGACGCGCATCACGTGGCTCTTCGGTGGCAGGCCGCAGTAGCTGTACTTGCCTTCGCTGTCGCTCACCAGCGTCGTGCCGTCGCTGATGACGAGGCGCACGCCGGGGATGCCGATCTCCTCGGCGTCCTG
>JBBSUK010000074.1:0-18327 GCA_038234975.1 Burkholderiales bacterium | reverse complement strand
ACTCCGGTGTGCACCACCGAGCTCGGCTACATGGCCAGGATCGAGCCCGACTTCACGAAGCGCAACGCCAAGCTGATCGGCCTGTCGGCCGATCCGGTCGACCGGCACAGCGCCTGGGCCAAGGACATCCACGAGACACAAGGCTCGGAGGTCAAGTACCCCATGATCGCCGACCACGACCTGAAGGTGGCCAAGCTCTACCACATGCTGCCGGCCGACGAGGTCGGCTCCGATGGCCGCACCGCGGCGAACAACCAGACGGTGCGCTCCGTCTTCGTGATCAGCCCCGACAAGAAGATCAAGCTGATGCTCACCTACCCGATGACGACCGGGCGCAACTTCGACGAGATCCTGCGCGTGCTCGACTCGATGCAGCTCACGGCGAAGCACCAGGTCGCGACGCCGGTGAACTGGAAGCACGGCGACGACGTCATCATCGTTCCGTCGGTCTCGGACGAGGACGCGAAGAAGAAGTACCCGGCCGGCTTCAAGACCCACAAGCCTTACCTGAGGACCGTGAAGCAGCCCACCTGAACCCGTCCCACCGACCGGAGACCCACCATGGCCCAGTTCGAGCCCTACCTCAGCTTCGACGGCACCTGCGCCGAGGCGATGACCTTCTACGAGAAGACCCTCGGCGGCAAGGTCGAGATGATGACGACCTACGGCGAAGTGCCGCCGATGCCGGGCCAGCCGAAGCCGACGGGCGACGCCGCCAAGCGCGTGATGCACGCGTCGATGACGCTCGACGGCGACCGCATCATGGCCTCCGACATGCCGGCGGGGATGCCGTTCGAGCCGATGAAGGGCATGACGGTGTCGCTCGCCTACGAGACCGCCGACGAGGGCCGAAAGGTCTTCGAGGCCCTGTCGGCGGGTGGCAAGGTTCAGATGGCCTACGCCAAGACGTTCTGGGCCGATGGCTTCGGCATGTGCGTCGACAAGTTCGGAACGCCGTGGATGGTCAACGCCGGCGACGCGCCGAGCGGCGGCTGAGCGCTAGCCGGCCACCTCGCGGCTGACGGCGTAGCGGTCGCGGCCGTTGCGCTTGGCGTCGTAGAGCGCGTCGTCGGCGCGGCGCAGCAGGGCGGCGCCGTCGGCGTCGCCCGGTTCGAGGACGGCGATGCCGACGCTCGTCGACACCGACACCGTGCCGGTGCCCACCACCACCGGCGCGCGCATCGCCTCGACCAGCTTCTCGGCCACCGCTGCTGCGTCGAGCCGGTCGACGAGGTTCTCGAGGATCACCGTGAACTCGTCGCCTGAGAGCCGGGCCACCGTGTCGGTGCCGCGCACGGCAGCGACGAGCCGCTCGGCGGCGGTCTGCAGCAGCGTGTCGCCGGCGGCGTGGCCGTGCAGGTCGTTGATCGACTTGAAGCGGTCGACGTCGAGGTAGAGCAGCGCCATCGGCTTGCCGCTGCGCCGCGCCCGTGCCACGGCACCGTCGAGGCGGTCGAAGAAGAGGGCGCGGTTGGGCAGGCCGGTGAGCACGTCGCGCTCGGCGCGCTGGCGCAGCTCGGCCTCGACGGCCTTGCGTCGCGAGATGTCCGCGTCGGTGCCGACGAGGCGCAGTGCCCGCCCGTTCGCATCGCGCTCGACGACGCGGCCGCGGCTGCGCAGCCAGATCCAGTTGCCGTCGCGGTGCAGGACGCGAAACTCCGCCTCGTAGAGCGGCACCGTCCCGCGCAAGGTCTCGCGCAGCGCCGCGAGCATGCCGGGGACGTCGTCGGCATGGACGAGCTCGCGCATCGCCGCCGGCGTCACGTCGGCCTTGACCTCGGGGCCGCCGCGCAGCGCCGAGGCTCGTGCGCTGTAGTGGATGCGGCCACCGGGAATGTCCCAGTCGAACAGCGCCTGGTCGGAGCCCTCGAGGGCGAGCGTCAGCCGTTCCTCCTCGCGCCGCACCGCGACGATGCGATCCTGCAGGGCCCGGGCCATGTCGTTGAGGGTGGCGGCCAGCAGCCCGACCTCGCCGCCGGAGCGAACGGTGCTGCGGTGCTCGAGCCTGCCGCCGGCGATGCGCTGCGCGTCGGCGCTCAGCTGGCGCAGCGGCTGCGCGATGCGGTGCGCCATCCAGATCGCCAGCAGGGCGACGATGAGCAGCGTCGCGCCGCCGAGCAGCAGGCCCTCGCGCCGATTGGCGTATGCGGCGGCGAGCGCGACGTCGCTCGGCAGGCCGACGTGGATCAGCCAGGGCAGCTGGCGGGACCGGGCGAAGCCGTACAGGCGCGTGGTGCCGTCGAGCCCGTTCGACACCGCGTCGCCGCTGCCGAGGGCCAGCCGTGCCTGTACCGTGCGCCGGTCGATCGGCGCCGGCTGGCCGATCCAGCGCTGCGGGTCGATCGAGCGCGCGACGACGGTCGCGCCGGCGTCGGCGACGGCGATGACAGCGCCTTGCGGCAGCCTGTCGTCTGGATCGAGGACTCGGGACAGGGTTTCGAGCCGTGTCGCCAGCGAGACGACGGCGACGGCCTTGCCGTCGCGCACGATCCGGGCCGCGAACATGCCGACCCACTCGTCGCCCCGGGCCAGGCGCAGCGGCGCCTGAACGGCGATGTCGGGCGAGCGCAGGGCATCGGTGAAGAAGACGAGGTCGGCCACGCCCGGGCGCGAAGCCGCCGCGGCACGCCCCGAGGAACCGATGTCGTCTCCGGTGGGCGACCACAGGCTGATGCCGAGCGTGTTCGCCGGCAGCTTGGGCGCCAGGCGCCGCAGCGTCTGGTCGTTGCGTTCCCGGTCCGACAGGTCGTCGGGGAGCGTCTCGGCGAGCGTCTTCAGGAACTGGTGGATGTCTCCCACGTGGTCGTCGAGGCGGGCCCCGGCGAGCGCGGCGGCGAGGCGCAGTCGCTCGCGCGCCTGATCGCGGTCGCGATCGGCCTGGCGCGTGCTGCCGACGAAGAAGAAGACGGCGAAGACGCTGCCGATCAGCAGCACCAGCAGCAGGATGCGGGCGCGCAGGCCGAGGCGCGGCACGCGGGAGGGCTTGGGTGCGGTCACGGTCGGCAGGTCGTCGGCGGCTTGCGCAGGTTCACGGGGTCTCGGTCGAGCCGTTCGGCGAGGTCTGCAATCGTGCCCCGGCGGCCGTGGTTCCGGTCGGTCGACGAGCGCCCCGGATGCGGCGCATTTGGCGCGATCGGGTCCTGCGCCGGGCCGCTCAGCGGCGCGCGGGCGTCGACCCGGGATCGTCGAGCGGACTGGCAGGCGCCCGCCGCCAGGCGCGTGGCGGTCGTTGCGGGTCGTCTGGATCGCGTCCGTCGGCTCGGTCGCGCCGTCGGTCGTTGGTGCGATCCCCGGTGCGATCCCCGGTGCGATCCCTGGTGCGGTCCCTGGTGCGATCCCTGGCGCGGTCGGCGCCGGGCCGGGGCGCAACGTAGCCCGGCTGGCCGGCCCCATAGCCACGAGCGCGAGGAACGGCGTAGGGAACCGGCCAGGCGCGGCCGAACACGTCGAGCGGCGCGACGACGAGCGGCGTCTCGGCTTCGGCGATCGCGGTGTCGCGCTCGCGGCGATCGGCGCGCTCGCGGGCACGTGCATCGGCCTCGGCGCGCTGCCGCTCGTCCTGGTCGATCGAACGCTGCACGCGCTCGCTCACCGCCGCAGCTTCGCGCCGCATGTCGGCGGCCCGCTGCCGCGCGGCGACCGGATCCTCGCGTTCGACCAGCCAACTGCGCTCGGTGATGACGAGCGGCGAGGGTCGGTCGGTGAGGACGAGCCGGCCGTCGGTGCCGCGCTGCAGGTAGATGGTCGAGGTCGGGTCGGCGGGAGGTGCCGCGGCCGATGCGGCGACGCTCCACGAGCCGATCGCGATCCCGATCGACGCGATCGCGAAGCGCAGGACGGACGGCTTCGACATGGGCGCATCGTGCCATCGAAACGCTGGCCACGCGCGGTGTGGGGGCGCCGCCCGGCAACTTGGTACGCTGCACGCATGAGCCAAACCGTCACCTTCGCCGCCGGGCGACTCGTCGCCGCCGTGTCGGCCATCGTCTCGGCTGCAGGCTCCGCACCCGCGGAAGCCGATGCCGTCGCCCGCAACCTCGTCGAGGCCAACCTGCGCGGCCACGATTCGCACGGCGTCGGCATGCTGCCGCGCTACGTCGAGTCGGTGCTCGAGGGCGGCCTGGTGCCGAACGCGCACGTCGGCGTCGTCCGCGACACCGGGCCGCTGCTGACGCTCGACGGCGGTCGCGGCTACGGCCAGGTGATCGGCGCCGAAGCGATGGCGATGGCGATCAAGCGGGCCCGCACGCACGGCATCTGCGCCGTCGGCCTGTCGATGTCGCACCACCTCGGGCGCATCGGCCAGTGGGCCGAGCAGTGCATCGAGGCGGGGCTCGTCTCGATCCATTTCGTCAACGTCATCGCCCGGCCGATCGTCGCGCCGCACGGCGGGCGCGACGCGCGCCTCGGCACCAACCCGTTCTGCGTCGGCATCCCCCGCGCCGGGCTGCCGCCGATCGTGCTCGACTTCGCCACCAGCAGGATCGCGCAGGGCAAGACCCGCGTGGCCCACAACCGCGGCGAGCCGATCGACGCCGGCACCCTCATCGACGACCACGGCGAGCCGACGACGAACCCGCGCTACACCGTCGTCGAGCCGTTCGGCGCGCTGCTGCCGTTCGGCGAGCACAAGGGCGGCGGGCTCGGGCTGGTGTGCGAGCTGCTCGGCGGCGCGCTCGCCGGCGGCCCGACCGGCAGCAGCCCCGACGACGGCCGGCGGCGCGTCTGGAACGGGATGTTCTCGATCGTCGTCGACGCGGCGCAGCTCGGTACCGCCGAGAACCTGGCGCGCGAACTCGAGGCCTACGTCGCCTGGCACACGGCCTCGCCGCCGGCGGCGGGCGTCGATCGCGTGCGCATCCCCGGCGAGGTCGAGCGCGAGACGAAGGCGCGCCGCCTCGTCGACGGCATCGCCGTCGACTCGGTGACGTGGGGCGAGATCGTGGCGGCGGCAGGCAAGGTCGGTGTCGATGCGTCGTCGCTGGTCGAGTAGGAGGCGCCCGCTATCCTGTCCGGCATGAACGACGCGGTGTGGTGGTGGGCGACCGGCATCGCGGTCGTGGCCGTGATCGCGGTCGCGGTCGGCGTCGCGCTGGCGCGGTCGCGGTCGCGCCGTCGCACGGGGTGCGACGATCCGCCACGAAGCGAGGCGCCCGTGGTCGTCGCCGACACCTCGTCGCCGACGCCCGGCGCAGCCCCAGTGGTGGCGAGACCGTTGGCGCCGCCTCCGCCTCCGCCTCCGCGTGCCGCCGCACCGGTGTCGCCGCCGGCCCGTGCCAAGGCGCACGACCCGGTGCCGGTGACCGTCGTGCCGACGTCCGCGCGTCCATCGGCGCCGGTGGTCGAACGGGTGCTGGCCGTCACGCCGGCCGACGAGCTCTCGTGGTCCGCGGCGACGCCACTGGCGATGTCGCCGGTTCAGGCGGCGGCGGTGGCGATGCTCGTCGCACCGGTGGCCGCCGATCACGAGCGCCTTCGCGTGCGCTTCGCGGCCGCTGCGGCGATGCGCCTGGCGCGCGCCGATGCCGGCGCGGCGCAAGCGCTGGCGACGAGCGGCGCGCTGGCGGTGCCGCCGCCGCTGCAGTGGCTCGACTCCGCCGCCGCGTCGTCGCTGGCCTCGAACCTGCTCGCCGCGATCGCGACGGCGGGCGACCTCGGCACGCTCGCCGACGAAGGTCGCGACCTCAAGGCGGCGGTCGCCGCGTTGCCGTCGAAGCCGTTCGGCGCCGCCGAGCTGCGTCTGAAGCCGCTGCTCCAGGACGCGTCTCGCTATGCCCGCGAGGCGCGCGACAACTATCCATCGGTGATCGGCAAGGTGGCGTTCCGGGAGCGCATCGGCAGCGCGTTCACGGCGGCGCTCGCCGTCTGGCGCGACCAGCTCGCCCGCGCCGAGCCGCTGCACGCGCGCGCCGAGCCGCTGCTGCGGGCACCGCGCTTCGGCGAGGTGCAGGTCGAGGCCGCACTGGCACTGTGGCGCGAGATCGGCGAGTGGCAGCGGCTGCTCGAGCTGTCGGCGCGGCTGCTCGCCATGCTGCACCTGCTGCGCGTGTCGGTCGGCGACGGGCCCGCGCCGGGCGAAGGCCACGCGATCGCGTCGGCGGCGACGTCGCTGCGCGCGATCGCCGACGAGAACGGCGACGCGGCGACCCGGCTCGGGCCGCGCGAGGCCGACGCGAGAGGCGACCCCTACGTCGGCCGAGGCGAGTTCGAGGCCAACCGCGCCGCCCTGCGCAAGTTGCTCGAGCGTCCCTGGCGCGACGGCGTCGAGCGTGCCGTCGTTCGCGTCGAACAGGCGGCACGCGTTGCACCGCCGGAGCTCGCGGGGGCGGTCCTGATCGCGCTCGCCGGGGGCTCGTGCGAGGTGCGCCTGGCGCCCGGTTGATCGAACGCATGCAAGCGATGCCGCCGTTCAAGTCGGTCGCCTACGCCGCAAGCGCTCCCGGTCTGCGGCTGATCGTCGTCGGTGCTGTGCATGGCGACGAGACCTGCGGCACGCGCGCCATCGAGCGCCTGATCGCCGAGCTCGACGCCGGCGCGCTGCGCATCGTCGCCGGCACGCTGACGCTCGTTCCTGTCGCCAACGCGCTCGCCTACGCGCAGCGGCGCCGCACTGGCGACCGCAACCTGAACCGCAAGCTCGCGCCGACCGGGTCGCCCGTCGAGTTCGAGGACCACGTCGCCAACTGGCTCTGCCCGTTGCTCGCCGCGAACGACGTGCTGCTCGACCTGCACTCGTTTCGGGCGCCGGGCGAGCCGTTCGTGTTTCTCGGCCCGGCCGACAACGACGGCCCGCTCGAGCCGTTCGCCCAGGCCGCGCGCGAGGGAGCGCTCGCCGCGCGGCTCGGCGTGGGCCGCGCCGTCGACGGCTGGCTTTCGACCTACGCCGCCGGCGCGGTGCGACGGCGCGAGCTCGCCGGGCGATTTCCCGGCGCGGCGCTCGACCTCGACCCGAACCTGGGCATCGGCACGACCGAATACATGCGCTCGGTCGGTGGCGCCGCCGTGACGCTCGAATGCGGCCAGCACGACGACTCCGCAGCGCCGGGGGTCGCGTACCGGGCGATCATGGCGGCACTGGCGCATCTGCGCCTGATCGACGCGCCCGATCCGTCACCTGCCACCGGCCTCGAAGGGCTGACGTTGTGCGAGCTGGTCGACAGGCTCGACGCCGGCGACACCTTCGCCCAGCCGTGGAAGAGCTTCGATGTCGTCGAGCGCGGCCAGACGATCGGCGTCCGGCACGACGCGACGCCGGTGCGCGCGCCGCACGACGGCCGCATCGTCTTTCCAAACGCGGACGCAGCCCCCGGGCACGAGTGGTACTACCTGGCGCGGCCGAGCGAGCGGTTCGACGGCGCGTAGCGGCGCCGGACGGGCGCGGCGCCTTGGCATACTGCGCCTCGTGACGACTGAAACCAGAAGGAGCGCAGACATGCGATCGACGATCAACCGGGCGACGCGGCTCGCCGCCTTCACGACGACCATGGCGGCGATGGCCCTGGCGAGCGGCTGCGGCGGCCACGACGACGGCCCCGCCAGCAACGACCTGCCGAGCGGGATCACGCAGCAAGGCGTCACCGTCTACTCCGCGACGACGCGTGGCAGCGGCACGACCGCGGCGACGCAGGACCTGCTCACCGGCGGCCTCGGCAAGACCGGCATCGGTGCTGCGGCGGCGCCTGCGTATGCGGACCCTCTCGCGCCAACCGCGCTCGAGCTGCGCCGCAACGCCCTCTACGGCAACTACCGCGGCCTCGTCGACTACACGCCGGGCGGCGGCTACGGCGTGCTCTACGGCCCGAACGTCGACATCGCCGGCGTCGCGACCGCGAATGAAGGGCTCATCCCCGGCCGCGAATACGTCGCCACCTACGACGACGGCAGCGGCAAGAAGCGCACCGTGATCGCGGTGCAGATCCCCGACAGCTTCAGCGCCACCGCGCCTTGCGTCGTGCTCGGGCCGTCGTCAGGCTCGCGCGGCGTCTACGGCGCCCTCGCGACGGCGAGCGACTGGGGCCTGAAGCACGGCTGCGCCGTCGCCCTCGTCGACGCCGGCAAGGGCGTCGGCCTCTACGACCCGACCGACGACACCGTCAACAAGATCGACGGCACCCGCGCCACGCGCGCTGCCGCCGGGCCGCTGAGCCAGTTCGCCGCCGACATCACCGATGCGGCGCGGGCCGCCTACAACGCGATGTTCCCGAACCGGCTGGCGCTCAAGCAGGTGCAGTCGCAGCAGAACCCGGAAAAGGACTGGGGCATCGACACGCTCGCCGCGGCGCGCTACGCGTTCTTCGCCCTCAACGATCGCTACGGCACGGCGACCGACGCGGTGCCGTTCACGAAGGGCAACACCCTCGTCATCGCTGGCTCGGCATCCAATGGCGGCGCCGCGGTGCTGCACGCGGCCGAGCAGGACACGGGCGGCCTGATCGACGGCGTCGTTGCCGCCGAGCCGGTCACCGAGATGCCGACCACCACCGGCTACGGCATCCAGTTCGGCGGCGTCGCGGTCTCGGGCTACGGCAAGACGCTCGCCGACTTCACGACCTACGGCAACGTCTACCAGCCGTGCGCCGCGCTCGCCGCCCCCGCCGCGCTGGCCGAGATCTCGGTCTTCAACTATCTCGGGCTGACGGCGCAGACCGGCAAGGCCGCCAACCGCTGCGCCGCGCTCGCCGCCAAGGGCCTGGTCGCCGGCGCCGACCTCGCGGCGCAGTCGCTCGACGCGTTGAACAAGCTGCGCGGCTACGGCTGGACGACGCTCAACGACCAGATGCACAACGCCCACTATGCGCTCGGCAACGGGCCGATCCTGTCGGCGATGTACCCGTGGTCGTACGGCCGTTTTCCGCTCGATGCGAACGTCTGCAACACGAGCTTCGCGCAGGTCGACTCCACCGGCGCGCCGGTGCCCGTCAGCGCGGCGGCCAAGGCGCAGAGCTTCGCCATCGGCAACGGCACGGCCAACGGGACGCCGGCCACGGTGGTCTACGACAACTCGGTCGGCGGCGCGCGTTCCTGGCCGCTGGCGGTGTCGCCGTCGACCGGCATGCAGGACTTCGGCCTCGACAACGCCCTGTGCCAGCGCGCGCTCGTGACCGGCGTCGACGAGACCGGGGTGGCGCTGACGGCCAGCGCGACCTCGACCCGGCCGACGCTGGCGCAGAGCAACGCCGTGCGTGCCGGGATCGCCGAGGTGCTGCTGAGCGGCGACCTGCGCAGGAAGCCGACCATCGTCGTCGCCGGGCGCAGCGACGCGCTGGTGCCGGTGAACAACAACGCCCGCGCCTACGTCGCCTACAACCACGTGAAGGAGGGCGCACAGAGCCGGGTCCGCTACGTCGAGGTCACGAACGCACAGCACTTCGACGCCTTCAATCCGTTCAGCGGCTTCGACACGCGCTACGTGCCGCTGCACCTCTATTTCGTTCGCTCGATGGACGCGATGTACGCGACGCTCAGGAGCGGCGCGACACTGCCGCCGAGCCAGGTCGTGCGCGCCACGCCGCGCGGTGGCGTGCCCGGCGCGGCGCCGGCGATCACGCCGGCCAACGTTCCGCCGATCAGCGCAGCGCCGGCGGTTGGCGACCAGATCGGCTTCACCGGAACATCGATCGCGATCCCGAACTGAGCCCTGTCAGACGTTGCTCGTCGCGCGGACTTCCTCGATCGTCGTCTGCCCGGCGAGCACCTTCTCGATGCCGTCCTGGCGCAGCGTGCGCATGCCTTCCTTCATCGCCGCGCCCTGCAGCGCTTCGGCGCGGGCGCCGTTCTGGATCATGCGGCGCAGCTCGCGCGAGACGACCATCATCTCGTGGATGCCGGCGCGGCCCTTGAAGCCGGTGTGGTCGCAGGCGTCGCAGCCGGCGCTCGAGTGCATCACCAGCCGGCCGTCCTGCGCGTGTCGTTTGGTCCAGCCGGCGAGCACGTCGGCGCGCGACAAGGGCGGCTCGGCGCCGAACGCGTTCATGTAGTCACCCAGCAGCTCCTCGACCTCGTCGTGGCTCGCCGGCCGCGCCGTCCGGCAGGCCGGGCAGGCGCGGCGCACCAGCCGCTGCGCCAGCACGGCGAGCAGCGAGTCGCCGAAGTTGAACGGATCCATGCCCATGTCGAGCAGGCGCGTCACCGTCTCCGGCGCCGAGTTGGTGTGCAGCGTCGACAGCACGAGGTGGCCGGTGAGCGACGCCTCGATCGCCATGTGCGCCGTCTCCTCGTCGCGGATCTCGCCGAGCATGATGACGTCGGGGTCGGCGCGCATGAACGCACGCAGCGCCTTGGCGAAAGTCCAGTCGATCTTCGGGTTGACCTGCACCTGGCGCAAGCCCGGCTGGGTGATCTCGACCGGGTCCTCGGCGGTCCAGATCTTGCGCTCCGGGACGTTGATGTGCGAGAGCGCGGAGTGCAGCGTCGTCGTCTTTCCCGAGCCCGTCGGGCCGACACACAGCACCATGCCGTACGGCCGCTCGACGGCGTGCAGCAGCGCCTTCAGCGTCGGCTCCGAAAGGCCGAGCGAATCGACCGGGATCGGCTTGGCCGACGCCAGGATCCGCAGCACGACGTCTTCGAGCGAGTTGTTGGTCGGGATGGTGGCGACGCGCAGCTCGATCTTGTGCTGCGGCGAGAACTTGGCGAAGTTGATCTTGCCGTCCTGGGGCTTGCGGCGCTCGGAGATGTCGAGGTCGCACATGATCTTGACGCGGGCGATGATCGCGTTGCGGTAGCTCGACGGCAGCTCGAGGTAGGTGCGCAGGATGCCGTCCTTGCGGAAACGCACGCGGATCTTCTCCTTGCCGGGGTAGCTCTCGATGTGAATGTCCGAAACGCCGTCCGTGTAGGCCTCGATGATCATGTTGTTGAGCAGCCGCACGAGCGAGTTGTCGCTCTGCTCGATCGGCCGCTCGTCGGCGTGGCGGCTCGACTCGCTGCCTTCCTTCTCGAGCGCACTGACGAGGTCGCCGGTCGACTCTGACCCCGGCAGCGGCGTCAGGTCGAACTGGATCGGCGCACCGAGGTCGTCGGTCTTGCGGTTCGACGCCGAGCCGATCTTCTCGTAGGCCGCGCGCAGGTTGGCCTCGATCGCCATGCCGCGCGCGAGCACCGGAACGACCTTCATGTCGGCGTTGAACTCGATCTCGTCGACCGCGGCGCGGCGCGAGGGATCGTCGAGCGCGACGACGAGTCGGCCGTCGCGGATCAGCAGCGGCATCACGCGCAGCCGCGACGCCACCGCGTAGGCGAGCTTGCGCAGCGCCTCGGGCTCGACGGGGAAGGCGTCGAGGTCGACGAGCGGGTAGCCCATCTTCCGCGCGAGCGCGGTCTGCAGGTCCTCGCGCGAGACGACGCCCATGCGCACCAGCACCTCGCCGAGCGGCACGCTGCGGTCGATCGTCTGCTGGACCAGCGCTTCCTTGAGCTGCCGCTCGTCGACCATGCCGAGCGAGCGCAGTGCCTCGCCGATCCGCACCAGCGGCATCTTGTGCTGCTTCTCGATCGCCTCGAGCAACTGCGCGGGGCTGACGATCTGCTTGGCGACGAGGATGTCGCCGAGCTTTTGCGATCGCAGCTTCTTCTGCACCGCGACCGCCTCGTCGATGGTGCCGAAGTCGGTGACCTGCGCGTCGACCAGCAGCTCGCCGATCTTCGGTCCGACCTCGAAGCTCGCGTAGGCCGACTTCGGAACGAACATGCGCTTGACGCGGCCGTCGAGCGGATCGTCGCTGCACGGCGGGAACAGGAACAGGCCGAAGTCGGTCTCGACGTGGCCGACGGTCTTGCCCGATAGCACCCGGTTGACGCCGGCCAGCTGCACCTTGTACGGCGACGCCTCGCGCTGCTGCAGCAGCTCGGCGTGCGGGTCGTCGAGCGGCAGCGGCACCGGCTCGAGCGGCGTCGTCAGCACCAGCACCTTGAACTGGTCGAAGCGCATCGGCACGGTCGTGCGCGCCGGCGGCATCTGCAGGTGCGCGACGGAGGTCTCGGGGACGAAGAAGGTGAGGCGACCCGAGGTCGCCTTGAGCTCCGCGCCGGTGACGAGCTGGCACGGCAAGGTCTCGGTCTGTTCGCTCGGCGCCGGGTAGCTCGCATAGGGCGGCGTCGGCCAGAAAAAGGCTTCGCGGTGGCCCTTGTCCTTGGCGGGCCCTGCGTTGGAGGCCGCAGCGGCGTGCCGCGACGGCGGTTGGCCGGACGCGTCCCATTTCAGCGGTGTCGAGAGGTCGGTCATGCGCGTAGCTCCTGCGGCCCCCGGCATCGCCCCTCAGGCGAAGTCCGGCCCGCGAGACCTTATCGGCGGTGGGATGCGGAACCTGAACCGCGGCGCGCCCCCGACGCGGGCTCGCCTGCAGCGACTCGCCCTCTATCCGTGACGCTTGTCGCGCGGAGCAGGCAGTGCGCCTGCTGAAAGGTCGCGACCGATCGCCGTGCCCAGCAGCGCGGCGATCTCGTCGTCGCTGCGGCCGAGCTCGCGAAGCTGGGCGATCTCGTCGGCGAGCGCCGCGAAGAACGCCGGCGCCGCGAGCGACTCCGCGCCGAGGCCCAGGGCGTCGCGCAGCGCCTGCTGGGCGTTGCGCAAGTCGTCGGGCGCGAACAACTGCTCGGGCTCTGACTTTTCCGGGCGCGGCGCTGCGAGCAGTTCGGCGATGCCGGAGACCAGGAGGTCGACGTCGCGCGCCTTGGCGAAGAACAGGTCGTGATCGGGGAAGCGCTCGCGCACCCAGCGCTCCTCGACGGCGGTGTGGATCGCGATCCGCACGTCTTCGGTCGCCGGATCGGCGCGCAGCTGCCGCGCGACGGCGATGCCGCTCATGTCGGGCATCGACACGTCGAGGATGACGAGATCGAACGGCCTGTCCTTCGCGATCTCCAGGCCGGCGGCGGCGCTGTTCGCGGCGACGACGCGATGGCCTTCGCCCTCGAGGAGGAGCTTGAGCACCTCGACGACATCGGTGTCGTCGTCGATGAGGAGGATGCGGCCGGGCGCGGGTTTGGTGCTGGTCATGTCGCCATGATGGCATCGCCGCGCGCGGAGCGTTGCGCGCGGGAGGCTCAGTTTTTCATCTGTTCCGGCAGGAATGTGACGAGCTGCGGGAACAGGTAGAGCGTCGCCACCATCAGCACCATCAGTGCGAAGAACGGGAACGCGGCGCGCGCGATCCAGCCGATCTCCCGCTTGGTCATCCCCTGCAGCACGAACAGGTTGAAACCGACCGGCGGCGTGACCTGCGCCATCTCGACGACGATGACGACGAAGACGCCGAACCAGAGCAGGTCGATGCCGGCCTTCTGCACCGTCGGCAGGATGACGCCCATCGTCAGCACGACCATCGAGATGCCGTCGAGAAAGCAGCCGAGGACGACGAAGAAGCCCGTCAGCGCGACGATCAGGCCGAGCTTGCCGAGGCCGAGCGAGGCGATCCACTCGGCGAGGTGACGCGGCAGGCCGATGTAGCCCATCGACAGGGTGAGGAAGGCAGCGCCGGCGAGGATCAGGGCGATCATGCAGTAGAGGCGCGTGCCGCCCATCAGCGAGTCGCGGAAGGTCTTCCAGTCCATCGAGCCCTGTGCCAGCGAGAGGAGCAGCGAGCCGATCACGCCGAGCGCGGCGGCCTCGGTCGCGGTGGCGATGCCGGCGTAGATCGAGCCGAGCACGGCGAGGATCAGCAGCACGACCGGGATCAGGCTCCTCGATTCGCGCAGCTTCTCGGCGAAGCTCATCGGCGCGTCGGCCGGCGGGATCTTCGACGGGTTGGCGAGCGACCAGCAGACGATCCAGAGCGAGAACAGCAGCGCGAGGGTGATGCCCGGGATCAGGCCGCCGATGAACAGCTGGGCGATCGACACGTCGGCCGAGACGCCGTAGACGATCATGATGATCGACGGCGGGATCAGCAGACCGAGCGTGCCGGCGCCGGCCAGCGAGCCGACCGACATCAGGTCGGGGTAGCCGCGCTTCTGCAGCTCGGGCAGGCTCATCTTGCCGATCGTCGCGCAGGTGGCGGCGCTCGATCCCGAGACCGCCGCGAAGATCGCGCAGCCGACGATGTTGGTGTGCAGCAGGCGGCCCGGCACCCGCTGCATCCAGGGCGCCAGGCCGCGGAACATGTCCTGCGAGAGCCGGGTGCGAAAGAGGATCTCGCCCATCCAGACGAACAGCGGCAGTGCCGTCAGCGTCCAGCTCGACGCGCTGCCCCAGATGGTGACGGCCATCGCGTCGCCGGCCGGGCGCGAACTGAAGAGCTGCATGCCGATCCAGGCGACGCCCGAGAGCGTGAGCCCGATCCAGACGCCGCTGGCGAGGATGAGAAAGAGCGACGCGATCAGCAGCGCGGTGATCGTGAGATCGCTCATTTCGTGAGGTCGCTCATTCGTTGCGCAGCGCCTCCGCGGGGACGCGCACCGTGCGACGGCCACGCAGCTCGAGGATCAACTCGTCGAGGAACGCGATCATGAGCACGATCGAGCCGACCGCCATCGCGATCTGCGGAATCCACAGCGGCGTCGCGTCGTTGGCGGTCGAGATGTCGTGGAAGGTGCGCGACTGCCAGGCGAGCTTGCAGCTGTAGAAGGCGAACAGCGCCGCCAGCAGCGTCGCCGCGAACAGGGCCCAGACCTCAAGCGCGCGGCGGCCGGCGCCCTTGAGCGCCGACAGCACGATGGTGACGCGGATGTGCTCGCCGTGCTTCAACGTGTGCGCCAGTGCGAGGAAGCCCGCGGTGGCCATCATGTAGCCGGCATACGCGTCGAGGCCGGGCAGGTTGAAGCCGAGCTGGCGGGAGACGATCGACGCCGTCACCGACGCGAGCAACAGCACCATCGCCACGCCGGCGAGGGCGCCACAGCCGTCGTAGAGGCGGTCGAGCGCGCGGCCGAGCGGGCCGCGCGGGTGAGCAGCCGAAGCGGCCGGCGCGGCGGCAGCGTCGCTCAAGGCCTGCCGTCCGTTACTTCTTCTTGTAGGCGTCGACGACGACCTGGCCTTCGGGTCCGGCCTTTTCGAGCCACTCCTTGAGCATCGTGTCGCCGACCTTGGCCATGTCGGCCTTGAGCTGCGGCGGCGGCGGCAGGATCGTCATGCCGTTCTTCTTCAGCAGCTCCTTGTACTCGCCGTTCTTCTGCTCCGACAACGCCCAGCCGCGCGTCTCGGCCTCGGCCGCGGACTTCATCACGGCGGCCTGGGTCGGCTTGTCGAGCGCGTCGAAGGCCGCCTTGTTCATGATGACCGCGTTCTTCGGCAGCCAGGCCTGCGTGTCGTACCAGTACTTGATGTGCTCGTAGGTCTTGGTGTCGTAGCCGGTCGAGCCCGACGACATGTAGCTCTCGACGACGCCGGTGGCCATCGCCTGGCTCAGCTCGGCCGCCTGCACCGTGACCGGCTGCGCGCCCACGAGCTCGGCAATGCGCGCCGTGGCGGGGCTGTAGGCGCGCCACTTTACGCCCTTGAGGTCGGCCGCCGAGTTGATCGGCTTCTTGACGTAGATGCCCTGCGGCGGCCACGGCACCGTGTAGAGCAGCGTCATGCCCTGCTCGCCGAGCTTCTTCTCGAGCGCCGGCTTGCTCGCCTTGTACAGCTTCATCGCCTCGCCGTAGCTGTCGGCGAGGAACGGCAGGCCGTCGATGCCGAAGAGCGGCCACTCGTTGGAGTAGGCCGTCAGCAGGATCTCGCCGACCTGCGCCTGGTTGCCCTGGACGGCGCGCTTGATCTGGTCGGCCTTGAACAGCGACGCGCCCGGGTGCACGGTGATCTTGAGCTTGCCGCCGCTCGCCTTGTCGACGTCGTTCGCGAACTGGACCAGGTTTTCGGTGTGGAAGTTGTTGGCGGGGTAGGCGGCGGGCAGGTCCCACTTGGTCTGCGCGGAGGCGGCTCCCGCGACGGTGAGCAGGCAGAAGGTGGCAGCGGCGGCACGGAAGATGCGGCGACGGACAAGGCTCATGAGGACTCCGGCGGACGGTTGGATGAAACAGCGGGAAGCATGGAACGTGCCTCCGTTCGGCGAATCGGTTCTTACCCGACCGCTTGCAGTCTAGGAAGCATCCGGATAAATTGTCAATAAGTTTTCAACGAATCATCGTTTACCTGGATGCCCAAGACCGCCGCTCCTTCACGCTCGCGTGCGAACGGCATCGTCTCGTCGTCGCACCTGGTGTCGCCGACGAGCATGGAGCTGTCCGAGCTCGAGTTCGGCCTGATCGTGGCGTGGAACGCGTTCTCGCGCTGGGCGGTCCGCTGCATGGCGGCGGCCGGCTCGCCTGACCTGACCATCACCGACGTGCTGGTGCTGCACCACATCTGCCACCGGGCGCGCAACAAGAAGCTGGGCGACATCTGCTTCGTGCTCAACGTGGAAGACACGCACGTGGTCGGCTATTCGCTGAAAAAGCTGCTCGCGGCCGGTCTCGCCGTCGGCGAGAAGACCGGCAAGGAAGTCTTCTACCGGCCGAGCAAGGCGGGCGAGGCGGCGGTGTCGCGGTACCGCGAGGTGCGGGAAGCCTGCCTCATCCCCAACCTCGACACCGCGAAGAATGCCGAGATCGGCGAGACGGCTCGCCTGCTGCGCGGCATGTCCGGCCTCTACGACCAGGCCGCGCGCGCCGCCACCTCGCTGTGACCACGACCGAACAGCGCCGGCTCGGCGTGCTCATGCTCGACACGCGATTCCCGCGGATCGCGGGAGACGTCGGCCACCCGGCGACGTTCGACCCGCCGGCGCTGCTGCGCGTCGTGCGCGGTGCTTCGCCTCGGCGGGCGGTGCTCGAGCACGACGCCTCGCTGCTCGCGCCGTTCATCGACGCCGGCCGCGCCCTCGTCGCCGACGGCTGCAACGCGGTCACCACGAGCTGCGGCTTCCTCGTGCGCTTCCAGCGCGCGCTGCAGGACGCGCTGGCGGTACCGGTGTGGACGTCGAGCCTGCTTGCGCTGCGCCGCCTCGACGACGGGTTCGCGCCGGCCGGCGGTGCGCAGCGCGCCGGCGTGGTCACCGTCGATGCCGCCTCGCTGGGCCGCGACACCCTGGCGGCGGCAGGCGCGTCGGATTCGACGCCGGTCGAGGGTCTCGCCGTCGGCTCGGCGTTTCGCCGGACGCTCCTCGACGACCTGGCCGAGCTCGACATCGACGAAGCGCGCGACGCGACCGTCGCCGCGGCGCTGCGGCTCGTCGAGCGGCACCCGACCGTCGGCGCGATCGTTCTCGAGTGCACCAACATGCCGCCATACCGCGCCGACATCGCCGCGGCGACGGGCCTGCCGGTGCACGACCTCGTCACCTTCATCGGCTCGCGCCTGGCCGCGCGGCCCCCCCACGGATGAGCACCGAAATCGATCGACGCTGGCAGTTCTGGATCGACCGCGGCGGCACCTTCACCGACATCGTCGGTCGTCGACCCGACGGCGCCCTCGCCACGCTCAAGCTGCTGTCGGAGAACCCCGAGCAGTACGCCGACGCTGCGGTCGAGGGCATCCGCCGCCTGCTGTCGCTCGAGGCCGGCGAGCGGATCGGCCCCGATCGCGTCTCCGCGGTCAAGATGGGCACGACGGTGGCGACCAACGCGCTTCTGGAGCGTCGGGGCGAGCCGACGCTGCTCGTCGTGACGAAGGGCTTTCGCGACGCGCTGCGCATCGCCTACCAGGACCGGCCGCGGCTGTTCGACCTGAACATCGTCCTGCCGGAGCTTCTCTACTCGAAGGTGATCGAGGCCGACGAACGCGTCGGCGCCGACGGCGAGGTCGTTCAGCCCCTCGACGAGGCCGCACTCGAAGCGGCACTCGTCGCCGCCCGCGCCGAAGGCATCGCCAGCGTCGCCATCGTCTTCATGCATGGCTGGCGGCACACGGCGCACGAGGCCGCCGCCGCGGCGCTGGCCGAGCGCGCCGGCTACACGCAGGTGAGCGTGTCGCACCGCGTCAGCCCGCTGATGAAGTTCGTCGGACGCGGCGACACGACGGTCGTCGATGCGTACCTGTCGCCGATCCTGTCGCGCTACGTCGACCGCGTCGCTGCCGAGATGCCGGGCGTCCGGCTGTACTTCATGCAGTCGTCGGGCGGGCTCGCGGAAGCGTCGTCGTTCCGCGGCAAGGACGCGATCCTCTCGGGGCCCGCGGGCGGCATCGTCGGCATGGTGCGGACCGCCGAGCTGGGCCTTTCGAAGCTCGGTCGTGACGAGCCGATTCGCACCATCGGTTTCGACATGGGCGGCACGTCGACCGACGTGAGCCACTACGCCGGCGAACTCGAGCGTGCGTTCGAGACCAAGGTGGCCGGCGTGCGCGTTCGCGCGCCGATGATGGCGATCCACACCGTCGCCGCCGGCGGCGGCTCGATCCTCGCGTTCGACGGT
>JBBSUK010000073.1:0-18450 GCA_038234975.1 Burkholderiales bacterium | reverse complement strand
GCGGGCGTAGACGCCGGGAGCGGAGTGCGGCTGGAAGAAGACGAGGTCGCCGAGGGCGCGGTCGTCCCGGGCGCGGAAGAAGTGGTTGAAGCCGACCTCGAACAGGTCGGCCGCCGACGCATAGCTCGCGATGTGGCCACCGAGCTCGGCCGAGCCGCCGGTTTCAGCGCGGTTGGCGCGCATCACCATCGCCAGCGCGTTCCAGCGCATGAGGGCCGCCAGGCGCTGCTCCATCGCCAGGTCGCCGGGGAACGGCGCCTGGTCTTCGTGGCGGACGGTGTTGACGTAGGGCGTCGTCAGCGAGGGCGACCAGGCGATGCCGCCACGCCTCGCGTGGGCCACCAGCGAGTCGAGCAGGAAGCGCGCGCGGGGCGCACCGTGCTGCGCCACGAGCGCATCGAGCGCTTCGAGCCATTCCGCGGTCTCGGCCGGGTCGGCGTCGTCGCCATCGGTCCGCGAGAGGAGGATGCCGATGTGGCCTGGCTGGGAGAGGTCTGTCATGCAGGGAACCGGGTAAGGACGACGAGTGGCAGGTCAGCGCGCGCGGCGTCTGGGGAGAATCACGCCATGGGCCTGAATCGTCACGACAAAGGCGTCATCGGCGCGCGCAAGACGAACAGGCGGTTGTCGAGCGTTACTGGCAACGCCATCAGATCATGCGGGCGGAGCAGCAGGCGCGCCGACCCGAGAGCGCCTGAAGGCTCAGTGCAGCGCCTCGCTCACGTCTTGGGCGAATCGGTCGATCAGCACGCCGGCCAGCGGCACGTCGCCCACGAGCCCCCCGGCGTCGGCGACCTGCTGCCCGTTGACCCACACGCCGTGCACACCGACCGCGTCGGTCGTGAGCCGCGCGGCGCCTGCCGGCAGATCGTGGACGCGGCGTTTCGGGCCGCGGCCGACTGTCATCGGGTCGAAGAGCAGGAGGTCAGCCGCCCAGCCGTCTCTCACCAGCCCGCGCCGTTCGAGCCCGAGGATCGCGGCCGGATGCGACGTGAGGCGCCGCACCGCCTCCGCGAGCGTCATCGCGCCGCGCTCGCGCACCCAGTGGCCGAGCAGGTGCAGGCCGAAGCCGGCGTCGTTGAAGAAGGTGAGGTGAGCGCCGGCGTCGCTCAGGCTGACGATGCTGTCGGGGTGGTTGAGCATGCGGCCGACGGCGTCTTCGTCGCTGTTGAGCAGCTGGGCGGTGAAGACGGTGGCGAGCTGTTCGTCGATCGCCAGGTCGAGCATCGTGTCGAGCGGGTCGTGCCCCCCGGCCGCAGCGATCTCGGCGATGCTGCGTTGTTCGTGGTGCGCGTTCTCGCGGTCGGCGACCTCGACGACGTGCACCTTGTCCCACTCGTTGTTGAAGAGCCGAAACGTCGACGCCGACGCGAGTTCGGCGCGCACCGCGTCGCGGAAGCGCCCGTCCGAGAGCACCGCGACGAGTGCGTCGCCACGCTGGCCGAGCGCCGGTCGCCAGCTCGCGAGGCCTTCGACGGGGTAGGGCGAGGCGAGCGTGAAGTCCATCGTCAGCGGGCAGCACGACACCTGGCCGATGAGGCGATGGCCGCGCGCGTTGGCGGCGGCGATGGCGTCGAGGTCGGCGAACACGGCGCCGGGGTTGGTGCCGTTGTGCAGCAGCGCGGCGACCATCACCGGACGCCCGGTCGACGCGGCGAGCGATTCGAGAAACGCCATCCTCGTGTGCGCGCCCTTGGTGAGCATGTAGACGCCACGGTCGCCCTCGGCCATCGCGCCGACAAGCGCGGCCATCTCGCCTTCCGACGCGAGCCGCGACGGCATCGGCAGACCACCCTCTCCGTTGTGCGCCGGGCTGGTGCTGCTGGCGAAGCCGACGGCGCCGTGCGCCATCGCGTCGCGCACGATCGCCTGCATCGCCGCGACCTCGGCGGCGGTCGCCTCCCGGTTCGCCGCGTCGGCGCCCATCACCCAGGTGCGAACCGACGAGTGGCCGACGTAGGCGGCGACGTTGGCGACGCTGCCCCTGGCGCGCAACTGCGCCATGTACTCGCCGAAGGTCTCGAAGCCCCAGTCGACGCCGGCGCGCAGCGCCTCGATCGACATGCCCTCGACCTGCGTCAGGTTCCTCATCGTCAGCTCGCGGTCGGTGGGGCGGCAGGGCGCGATCGTGAAACCGCAGTTGCCGATCACCGCCGTCGTCACGCCGAGCGCGGGCGACGGCGCCAGGGTCGGGTCCCAGGTGATCTGCGCGTCGAAGTGGGTGTGGCTGTCGACGATGCCCGGCATCAGCGCGAGGCCGCCGGCGTCGACGGTGCGTCGCGCGTCGACAGTCAGGGCGGGACCGACGCCGACGATGCGCCCGGCGTCGACGGCGACGTCGCCGTGGAACGGCTCGCCGCCACCGCCGTCGACGACGACCGCGTCGCGAAAGACGAGGTCGATCACGCCGTCTTCAACTGCGGCGCCGCGAACATCGACTCCATCTCGCGTCGCGTCCGGTAGGCGTGCGTCGAGGTGTCGACGGCCACGTCGGACCACGACAGGCTCTGCCCTTTCTTCACCGGCCGCGTCACCTTCACGTCGTGCGCCAGGCCGAGCGGCAGCCCGCCGATGCGCATCGACGTCTCGGCCGGCAGCAGCTTGCCCCATACCGTGTAGCCGCCCTCGCCGTCGAGCATGTCGCCGGGCTGCAGGTCCTTCTTCGCGGTCGCCACCACGTCGGCGTTCCAGCACGTCGCCACGCCCGTGGCCTCGCCACGCACCGCAACGCTCGCCACCGACATGCCGACCTCCAGGCCGATCAGGTGCCAGCGCTTGTAGAGCGTGAAGTAGCGGCCGGTCGGATCGGTGTGGGCGTTGTATTCCTCGAAGCAGTTGCGGATGTACTCGGTCTCGCCCTCGACCGTGACCCAAACGCCCATGCGGATGTCGTAGTCGATCGGCGTGCCGTCGGTGCGCAACGACGAGATCACCTCGACCATGCCCTTCTTCTCGAGCACGCCGCCTTCGCTGCGCGGCCGCGTGAGCGACGGGATCTCGGCAATGCTGCCGGGTGGGTACAGGAGGCCATCGCTCGGCACGTGGAGACCCGTGGCGTTGGCCACCGCGGTCGATTCGATCGACGGCTTCGACCCGTCGAGGAAGCTGTTGAACATCTTCGGGTTGAGCCCGCCGCGCTCGGCCTGCTCGAGCGTGAGGCCGTAGTTGCCCCATACGGTGTCGGGCGTCGATTCACAGAAGCGCGGCAGCCACTTGTGGCCGCGGCCTGCCGCCACCACCGCAAAGCCGCAGGTGCGCGCCCAGTCGACCAGGTCGCAGATCAGCGCCGGCTGATCACCGAACGCGAGCGAGTAGACGACGCCGGCATCGGCCGCCTTTCTCGCCAGCAGCGGGCCGCAGAACGCGTCGGCTTCGACCGTCACGTTGACGACGTGCTTGCCGTGCGCGTAGGCGAGCAGGCAATGCTCGACCGCCGCGATCGGATGCCCCGTGCACTCGACGACGATGTCGATCGCCGGATGCGAGACGAGCGCGCGCCAGTCGTCGCCGATGTGGGTGCTGCCGTCCTCGACCGCGGCGTCGAGGCTGGCCGCGCGGGTCTGCTCGTCGCTCCAGCCGACACGGGCGAGGTTCTGGCGCGCGCCATCGGGCGAGAGGTCGGCGATGCCGACGAGGTGCACGCCCGGCGTGCGCGGAACCTGCGCCAGGTACATCGAGCCGAACTTGCCGGCGCCGATGAGGCCGACGCGGATCGGCTTGCCGTCCGCCTGACGCCGCAGCAGGGCCTGGTGAAGCGACATCAGGCGGCCATCCTCATCGGTTCGGTGGAGGTGACGAGTGCCGACGCCGGCATGCCCGCCTTCCACGGCAGCTCGACCGGGTAGTCCTTCAGCAGGCAGTCGTCGGGCATCGTCTCGATCGGAGTGAAGTCGCGCTGGGCGATGTACTCGGGCCGCTTGTGGCGGCGGATGTGGTTGTCGACGGCGTTGAGGCTCAGGTAGACGCTGACGCGGTTGAACGGCGAGAGGTTCGAGCCCGAGGCGTGCAGCAGGCAGCCGTGGAACAGGATCATCGAGCCGGCCGGCCCGTGCGGCGAGACGATGCCGCCGCCGACGTGCCGTCCGTTCTCGTCGAAGCCGCCCTTGCCGCCGGCCTTGTCGATCAGCTCGGCGATGAGCGCATGGTCGACGGTCCACAGCGGATAGCTCGTCGTCGTCGTGTCGTGCTTCGCGTCGACGACACCCTTCCTGTGGCTGCCCGGAATGAACATCAGCGGGCCGTTGAACCCGGTCACGTCGTCGAGGAAGATGGCGATGTTCATCGCCCGCGCTTCGGGCATCGCGTCGTCGTTGAGCCAGGTGCCGTAGTCCTGGTGCCACTGCCAGACGTCGCCCTCGAAGGCCATCTTGCCGTTGATCTTGAACTGGTGCATGTAGAGCTCGTCGCCGAGCAGGCTCTGCACCGGCTCGATCATGCGCGGGTGGCGTGCCAGCCTGGCGAACGGCTCGCTGTAGAGGTGCGCCGCGAAGTTGGTGCGCACCGCGTCCTTGCCCTTCTCGCGCACGTTGTAGGCCTCGCCCCGGCTGTAGAGCTCAGGCACGGCGTCGGTCAGCGTCTTCGTCTCCTCGCGGCTGAAGAGGGCGGGGAAGAAGAGGAAGCCGTCGCGGTCGAATTGCGCGAGCTGTTCGGAGCTGAGTTTCATGATCGGCCTTTCGCGGTCGAGATGGCAGGAGCGGGTTGGAGAACGGCCTCGAGGCGCTCGCGCAGGTTGGCGCTGGCGCGGCGGCCGTGCTGGTCGATGAGGGCGGCGGCGCAATCGGCGTCGCCGCGGGCGATGGCACGGGCGATGGCGTCGTGCTCGTCCCAGATCGTCTCGCGATGCTTCGCGTGCTGCAGCACCGCGCCCATGACGCGGCGCAGGTGCACCCAGTGCGCAGCCGCGCTCGCGGCGATCAGCGGGTTGCCGGATGCGGCGTAGATCGCGTGGTGGAAGGCGATGTCGGCGTCGACCATCGCCTGCAGGTCGCGGCCGCGCGAAGCCCGACGGCCGTGCTCGACGAGCTTCGGGTCGAGCACGGCGCGGTGCGCTGCCGCCAGCCGCGCCGCGAGCGCGTCGAGCGCACCGCGCACTTCGTACACCGAGGCGATCCAGGCCGGGTCGAGGGGCGCCACGAGCAGCCCTCGACCGGGGGCGTCGAGCACCAGGCCGTCCTTCTTCAGCAGGCGCAGCGCCTGCAGCACGGGCTGGCGCGACACCGCCAGACGCTCGGCGATGTCTTCCTGCGTCAGCCGCGAGCCTGGCGCGAGGGAGCCGTCGCTGATCGCGTCGAGCAGGGCGCGGTAGACCTGGTCGACGAGATCGGGGGCGGGTTGCAGCCTGACGAGTTCGGCGGGCATGTTCCGGTGGATTCTGTACTCTGTATACAGACTCCGTCAACCCGTCGTGTCACGGGCGCCCGAACCGCTCGAACGCTGCCGCGATCGCCGTGAAGCTCACGAACGCGAAGACGGTCGAGGCCATGATGATCCGCGTCACGCGGCCGTTGTCGGCGCCGTAGCGCTCGGCGAGGATGGAAGCGTTGCTCGCGCTCGGCAGCGCCGCCGTCAGCACCAGCACCATCAGGCCGAACGGCGACACATCCGCGCCGGCGGCCCGCGCCGCGAGCGCGACGCCGAGAACGAGCGCGGGGTGGAGGAGGTTCTTGATCGCGGCGACGGGCAGGTAGCGGGCGAGCGGCGTTCGCGAATGCGCATGCCGCCCGGCCCGGTAGAGCACCGCGCCGATCGTGAACAGCGCGACCGGCGACGCGGAGTCGCCGAGCATGCGGACGATCTGCGCCAGCGTCCCGGGCAGTGCGAGGCCGGTGGCGCCGAACGCCGCACCGGCGACGATCGCCCAGGGCAGCGGGTTGGCGAGCGCGCCCCGCAGAGAGAGGATCGCGGCGCGCGCGGCGCGGCGCTTCGACCCGCTGCCTGCGCTCGATCCCATCGGCAGGGTGTTGCGCCAGGGTGAACCTTGTCCTTCGACACGCATCGCCGATCGATGCTCGCCGGCCTGCGCCAGCGCCAGGCACAGCGTCGTGGTGACGACGAGGTCGACGATGATGACGCCGATCACCGGCCCTGCAGCAGCATCGCCGAACAGCGCGACCAGCAGGGGCACGCCCATGAAGCCGGCGTTCGGGAACGCCGCCGCGAGCGCACCGAAGGCAGCGTCGCGCAGGTCGACGCCGTCGTGGCCGCGACGGCGCAGCGTCACCGCGAGGGTGAGCGCCACCATCGCCAACGCACAGCCGAGGTAGATCGCGATCAGCGTCGGGTCGACCAGCTTGCCGATCGGCAAGCTCGAGCCGAAGCGGAACAGCATGCACGGCAGCGCGAAGAACAGCACGTAGACGTTGAGCCCCGGGATGGCGCTTTCGGGAAGCGGCCCGGAGCGGGTGCCGAACCAGCCGAGCAGCACAAGGGCGAAGAACGGAACGGTGACGGCGAGGATGGCCTGCATGGGGCCGGGAGTATGGCGAAGCATCGGAGAGGCCGGCGTCGCCCGCGCGGCTCGCTTAAGCTACGCGCCGGTCTCACCGGAGCTTCGATGTCTGCTTCCAACCCCGGCCTGATCCGCCGCTTTTTTCGTGGCCTTTGGCGTTTCGTCGACTTCAGTCGGCGGCTCGTCTTCAACCTGATCTTCGTCGCCATCGTGGTGCTGATCGTCGTCGCGCTCGCCCGCGGCGGCGGCCCGGTGCTGCTCGACAGGACCGCGCTGGTGATGGACCTCGAAGGCTCGATCTCCGAGCAGCGCGCCGGTGACCTGCGGGCGACGGCGCTCGACCAGCTCGGCGGCGGCCAGACGCCGCAGAAGCTCCTGCTGCGCGAGGTCGTCTCGGTGCTCGACACGGCCGCAGCCGACGACACGATCTCGAGCGTCGTGCTCCTGCTCGACAACCTCCAGCCGACCGGCTTCGCGACGCTGCGCGAGGTCTCGTCGGCCGTCGACCGCTTTCGCGCCAGCGGCAAGAAGGTCGTCGCCTGGGGATCGGGCTACGACCAGCGCCAGTACTACATCGCCGCCCATGCCGACGAGGTCTACCTGCACCCGCAGGGCGATGTCTCGCTCAAGGGCTTCGGCAGTCTGCGCAACTACTACAAGGACGCGATGGACAAGGTCGGCGTCAAGGCCAACCTCATCCGCGTCGGCACCTTCAAGGCGGCGGCCGAGCCCTTCATCCTGAATGCACCGTCGAAGGCGTCGATCGAGGCCGACCAGGCGCTCTACGGCAACCTGTGGAAGACCTACACCGACGAGATCGAGAAGCGCCGCAAGCTCCCCGTCGGCACGATCGACGCCGACATCGCGCGGCTGCCGGAGCTCGTGGTCGCGGCCGGAGGCGATGCCGGCAAGCTGAGCGTGCAGCTCAAGATCGTCGACGGCCTGAAGACGCGCGACGAGTTGCGCGCGACGATGATCGAGCGCGGCGCGAAGGACGAGCAGGACAAGACCTTTCGGCAGGTCTCGTATGCAGGCTACCTCTCGCGGATCCGCCCGCAGCTCACCGGCGACGCGATCGGCGTCGTCGTCGCCGAGGGCGAGATCGTCGACGGCAAGGCGCCGGCCGGAACCATCGGCGGCCTCTCGACTGCGAACCTGATCCGCAAGGCGCGCGAAGACGACAGCATCAAGGCGGTCATCCTGCGCGTCAACTCGCCCGGTGGCAGTTCGTTCGGCTCCGAGCTCGTGCGCCACGAGCTCGAACTCACGCGCGCCGCCGGCAAGCCGGTGGTCGTGTCGATGGGCGACGTCGCTGCGTCGGGCGGCTACTGGATTTCGACCGCATCGGACCAGATCGTCGCCGACGCGGCGACGATCACCGGCTCGATCGGCGTGTTCGCGCTGCTGCCCAACGTGGCCGACGGCCTGGAGAAGGTCGGGGTCCACCCGGAGGGCGTGCAGACGAACTGGCTGCGCAACGCCGGCGACCCGCGGCTGCCACTCGATCCGCGGCTCGCCAAGATCATCCAGTCGCTGGTCGATCGCATCTATGCCGACTTCACCGCGCGCGTTGCCCAGGCCCGCAAGACGACGCCGGAAAAGGTCGACGCGATCGGCCAGGGCCGCGTGTGGACCGGCCTGCAGGCCAGGGATCGCAACCTCGTCGACACCATCGGCGGGTTCGACGTGGCGGTGAAGGCGGCGGCAAGCCGTGCCAAGCTGGGCGACAAGCCGCGGCTCGTCTGGGTCGAGCGCGAACCGGGACCGTTCGCGCGGCTCGTCGCCACGCTCAACGCGCAGTTGCACGTCGCCATCGGCCAGGAGATCGACAGCGTCGTCGCCGGCACCGGCACGCCGCCGACGGTGGCACGCGATGTCCGACGCGACCTCGGCTGGCTGAGCGACCTCGCCGAGCATCGCAAGTCCTACGGCACGGTCGTCCATTGCCTGTGCGCAAATCCGCTTTGACGAGCCGCGGCGCGTCGGCGGCGTGACCGGCGCGCAGCGCGCGCAGCGGATCGCGTCGACCTCGCCGCGGCACGAGCCCGGGCCGCCGACGCTCAACCCGGCGCAGCTCGACGCGGCGTGTCACCTCGGCAGCCCGTGCCTCGTGCTCGCCGGCGCCGGCTCGGGCAAGACGCGCGTCATCGTCCACAAGATCGCGCACCTGCTCGAAACGGGCCACGCCCCCGCGCAGATCGCGGCGATCACGTTCACCAACAAGGCGGCGGCGGAGATGCGCGAGCGGGCTCGCGCGCTCGTCGGATCGCGCGCCGCAGGCAAGCTGGCGATCAGCACCTTCCATGCGCTCGGCGTTCGTATCCTCAAGGAGCACGGCGAGCGCCTCGGCCTGAAGCCCGCGTTCTCGATCCTCGACAGCGACGACGTGCTCGGTCTCCTGAAGGACGCCGGCGGCACCACCGACAAGGCGCTCGCGCGGCGCTGGCAATGGGCCATCTCCGACTGGAAGAACCGTGGCCTCGACGCGGCCGGTGCGGCCGCCGACGCCGCGAGCTCGAAGGACACGGCCGGGGCGACCGTGGCCGCCCGCGTCATGCAGCGCTACCACGAGATGCTCGCCGCCTATCAGGCGGTCGACTTCGACGACCTCATGGTGCTTCCCGTCAAGCTCCTGGCGCAGCACGACGACCTGCGCGACGCCTGGCGCGAGCGGCTGCGCTACCTCCTCGTCGACGAGTACCAGGACACCAACGGCGTCCAGTACGAGCTGCTGAAGCTGCTCGCTGGCGAGCGCGGTGCGTTCACGGCGGTCGGCGACGACGACCAGAGCATCTACGGCTGGCGCGGTGCGACGATCGAGAACCTGAAGCGCCTGCCGGCCGACTATCCGAACCTGCGCGTCATCGCGCTCGAGCAGAACTACCGCTCGACGACGCGCATCCTCGGCGCGGCCAACGCGCTGATCGCGAACAACCCGAAGCTCTACGAGAAGAAGCTCTGGAGCGACCTCGGCGCCGGCGAGCCGGTGCGGGCGATCGAGAGCGACGACGAGGCGCACGAGGCCGACCGCGCGCTGGCCGCCGTGAAGGCGTGGCGCGATAGCGGCTCGGCCAGCCGTGACATCGCCGTGCTCTACCGCGCCAACCACCAGGCGCGCCCGTTCGAACAGGTGCTGCGCCAGGCCGGCATCGCCTACCGCGTGTCGGGCGGGCAGAGCTTCTTCGACCGCGCCGAGATCAAGGACCTGTGCGCATGGCTGAGGCTCGTCGCCAACGCCGATGACGATCCGGCCTTCCTGCGCGCCGTCGCGACGCCCAAGCGCGGCATCGGTCACCAGACGCTCGGCGCGCTCGGCGAGTTCGCCGCGCGCTGGAAGTCGAGCCTGTTCGAGGCGCTGTTCGCCGAGAGCCTGGGCGACCACATCGCGCGCCGTCCGCTCGAGGGTCTCGTCGAGTTCGGGCGGGTCGTCAACGACCTGTCGGAGCGGGCCAAGATCACGTCGGGAGGCGACGCGGCGCGTGCGCTGCTTCTCGAGTGGCTCGCCTCGATCGGCTACGAGCAGCACCTGCACGATCAGGCCGAATCGCCGCCGCTCGGCGCCGCGCGCTGGGCCAACGTGCTCGAATTCGTCGAGTGGATCGCACGGCGCTGTGGCGGCACGGGCTCCGAAGCCACCGGCGACGCGGTGCCGGAAAAGAGCGTGCTCGACGTCGCGCAGACGATCGCCATCCTCGCCTCGATCGCCGAGCGCGGCGACGACGGCGACGTGGTGACCCTCTCGACGCTGCACGCCGCCAAGGGCCTCGAATGGCCCCATGTGTTCCTCGCCGGTGTCAACGAGGGCCTGCTGCCCTTCGCCAACGAGGACGACGCGGCGGATTCGGCCGCCGCCGCCACCCGCCTGCAGGAAGAACGACGGCTGATGTACGTCGGGATCACCCGGGCGCGCCGCTCGCTCGTCCTGAGTACGCTGCGTCGGCGCAAGCGCGGCCGCGAGTCGGTTGCCGGCGTGCGCAGCCGGTTCGTCGCGGAGATGAAGCTCGAAGACGATGCTTCGGCCCAGGGCGATCCTCGTGCGAAGCTCCGCCTGCTGCGCGAGGCGGCGCTGCGCCGGCTGGATGCGCAGGAGCCGACCGTCACCGACCGCGACACGACCAAGGGAGCTTGAACGACATGGGCCTCGACATCGATCCGGTGGAAACCGTCGAAGAACTTCGCGGCTCGGGCAAGGACGCGAGCAGCGACCGGCTCAACGCCTGCGTCGCCATCGCCGTGGCGATCCTGGCGACCTGCCTGGGCGTCTTCAACGTCAAGGACGACAACATCGTCCAGGGCATGCTGCAGGCGCAGGCCGAGGAGGTCGACATGTGGTCGTTCTACCAGGCGCGCAACATCCGCGAGGAGGTGATGCTCGCGACGGTCGAGACGTTGAAGGTCCAGCGCACCTATGCGCCGAGCGACGAGGCGCGCGCCACCACCGACAAGGCGATCGCCAAGTACGAGGAGCTCGCGAAAGGCCAGGCGTCGCGCAAGGAGGAGGTCCGCGTCAAGGCGATTGCCGCCAAGGCCACCTACAACGCCCTCAACTACCGCGACGACCAGTTCGACCTCTCCGAAGCGTCGATCGCGATCGCCATCGCGCTGCTCGCGATCACGGCGCTGACGCACCTCTGGTGGCTCTACTGGCTGGCGCTGGTGCCGAGCGTGTTCGGCCTGGTCATCGGCTGTGCCGGCCTGTTCGGCCTGCCATTCCACCCGGCATTCCTGATCGACCCGCTCGTCTGAGCGCAACCGGAGACCCCCTCACATCCCCTTGAAGAGCCCCGTGTAGCTGCGGCTTACTTCGAGCTTCTCGGGGTGGCCGCGCAGGGCGACCAGCTGGCGACCGCGTTCGTCGCGCGTGACCCCGGAGACGGCGCGGGTGTTGACCAGGGTCGAGCGGTGGATCTGCCAGAACTGCTCGGCGTCGAGCTCGGCCACCAGCTCCTTGATGGGCTTTCGGATCAGCGCCTCGACCGTCGTGGTCTGCACCCGCGTGTACTTCTCGTCGGAGATGAAGAAGAGCACGTCGTCGACCGGGATCATCTGGATGCTGCTGCCCACCGTCGCCTGGATCCACTTCAGGCGCTGCGGCGCACCCCCGCCCGGCGTCATGTGGTCGGCGAGCCGCTGCAGCAGCTGCTGCATGCCGGCCGCGTCGGCCGTACCGTCGTCGCTCGCGCGCTCGTCGAGCCGCTTCTTCAGGCGCTCGACCGTCACCTGGAGGCGATCGCGCTCGGCCGGCTTGAGCACGTAGTCGACGACGCCCTGCGCGAAGGCCTCGATCGCGTACTGGTCGTAGGCGGTGATGAAGACGATCTCGCAACCGCGCCAGTCGCCTTCGACGGTTCTGGCGGTGCCGGCGGCATCGTCGCCGGCGACCGGCAGCTGGGCGATCGCCCGCGCCGCCTCGACCCCGGTCATGCCCGGCATGCGGATGTCGAGGAAGACGATGTCGGGCTTCTCGGCCTCGACGAGCGCCACCGCCTCGATCCCGTTCTTCGCTTCGCCGACGATCGCCAGCTCGGGCCAGACTTCCGCGAGGCGGCTCCTCAGCTGCTCGCGCAGCAGCCGCTCGTCGTCGGCGATGACGGCCCGGGGCGGGCGAGGATCGTCGGCGTCGGCGGGCATCAGGTCGTGCGGCGGGGCGGCGTGGTCGTCGGCGCGGCGGGATCGGGCGCGTGGTGCAGGTACGGCACGGTGAGCGTCACCACCGTGCCGCTGGGCACATTGTCGGCCACCGTCATCGCGGCACCGTCGTCGTAGAGGAGCTTGAGCCGCTCGCGGATGTTCTCGAGGCCGACGCCGGTGCCGGCCGTCGCCGCCTTGCCGAAGCCGAGCCCCGTGTCGGCGACGGTCACGGCGAGCTTGCCGTGCACGATCTCGGCCGACAGCATCAGCTCGCCGCCCTCGGCCTTCGGCTCGAGCCCATGCTTGATCGCGTTCTCGACGAGGGACTGGATCATCATCGGCGGGAACTCGGCCGACAACAATCCGTCGGGCACCTCGATGCGCGTCTGCAGGCGGTCCTCCATCCGCACCTTGAGGATCTCGAGGTAGGGCCGGATCACCGCCATCTCGCGGCCGAGGCTGTGTGCCTGCGGTTGCGCCTCGCGCAGGCTCGGCATCGACGCCCGCAGCAGCGCGATCAGGTTCTTCTGCATCTGGCTGGCGCGGCGCGGGTCGGTCTCGATCAGGTGGTCGATCGAGGCGAGCGTGTTGAACAGGAAGTGCGGCTCGACCTGCGCCTGCAGCGCCGCCATGCGCGCCTCGGCCACCTGACGGCGCAGCTGCTCCGACTCGGCCGTCTCGGTGGCGACGGCGGCCTTGGTCTCGGCCTTGACGGTGCCGGCATAGCTGATCTTCATGATCGCCGAGGCGAGGATGAAGATGAAGGCGAGCTGCACGAACGGCGGCTCGTCGTTCTCGTGGCGGATGCGGCGCACGGTGCGCAAGGCGCTGTCCTTCGACTTCGCCGCGTCGGCGGCGGCGACGGCGGCTTCGTCCTTCGCTTCGCGGATCGCGTCGATGACGGCCCGCTTCGCTTCGGCGACGGCCTCGCGCACCACCTCGCTGTCGGCTCCGGGCGGCAGCTTGATGTCGACCTCGGGCACCGCGTCGAGGCTGCTCGCCGCCGACGCCGCAGCCGACGCGGCCGACGCCGCACGCTGCACCGCCGACGCCGCCGCCGCCACGGCGTCGCCCTGCTTGCGGTGCGGCGTGATGCGAACGCCGTTGCTGTCGATCGAGATCGTGACCTGCTTGCCGTGCGAGTCCTCGTCGTCGATCACGATCGCAGGCTTGCGGGACGACTTCGGCGGTGAGGGCGGCGCCGGCGGCGCCGGGATCGCGCCGTCGGTGACGACCTCGACGATGCTGCGCGAGGCCGCCAGCGCCGACAGCATGCCGGCGACGATGAGCAGCAGCAGCGAGAGCAGGACGAAGCGCGTCCAGGTGATGCGCGCGAGCCAGGCGCCGTAGTCGTGGAAGGTGCGGACGACGCCAGCGGTGAAGCGCGCCCAGCCGGACTGCGGGCCGCCCGGCGGGGGTGGCGCGTACGAAGGCGGGGACGGAGCAGGCGGGCTGGAAGGTCGGTTCGGCGGGCTCATCGTGGATTCGGCGCTGCTCCGGAGTCGGCAGACTGTAGGCGGCGCTGCGCACGATCTCCGCCTCGCTGCGACGAGCCGGTGTCCAGGGTGGACGGGCTGCAGCGGGTGGCGACAGGCCCCGAGCCGCGGGCGCCCACCCTGTCGGGCACACTGCCGCCCTTTTGCGCCCCCCACGCCGGTTCGCCGTCCTCGTCCAGCACCATGTCCACCACCTCCTCGACCGCCGC
Source organism: Burkholderiales bacterium (assembly GCA_038234975.1). Taxonomy (GTDB): domain Bacteria; phylum Pseudomonadota; class Gammaproteobacteria; order Burkholderiales; family Burkholderiaceae_C; genus Schlegelella_A. The sequence goes on along the minus strand of JBBSUK010000073.1, from coordinate 4,666 downwards.
CTCGCCATTTGCCGCGTGCCTGTTCGCCCTCGCGCTGCCCACGGGCGCGCTGGCCGCCGCCTCGTCGCTCGACGGGCAGCCGATCGAACTGCCGGCCGGCATCGAGGCGTGCGCGCAGGTGCACGTCGACTCCGAGCGCCTCGCCTGCTACGACCGCTACGTGGCGCCGAAGGTGCGAGGTGCTGTCGTGGGGCCTGCGGCGTCGTCGTCGTCGCCCGGCGCTCCGGTCACCCCGGCCGCGATCGCCGCCGCGCGGCCCGCCCCGATACAAGGCGGCCGCAATTCGATCCTCGACGAATACTGGGAGCTCGCGCCGGAGCGCAAGCGCGGCACGTTCAACTTCGACGGCTACCGCCCCAACTACTTCTTCCCGCTGCACGTCACGAGCGGCATCAACCGCAATCCCCGGTCGCCCGCGGCCGGCCACGACGGGTCGCTCCCCGACTACGACCGCCACGAGGCCAAGCTGCAGCTGTCGGTGCGCACCAAGCTGTGGGAGGACGTCGGCGTGCCCGGCGGCGACCTCTGGTTCGCCTACACCCAGCAGTCGCTGTGGCAGCTCTATTCGGGAGGCCTGTCGCGGCCGTTCCGCGCCACCGACCACGAGCCCGAGCTCTTCTACATCGCGCCGATCCGCTACGAGCTGCCGCTCCGCATCAAGCTGCAGATGGCCGGCATCGGCATCGCCCACCAGAGCAATGGCCAGACGCTGCCGCTGTCGCGCAGCTGGAACCGCACGTATGCGCTGGTCGGCCTCGAGAAGGGCCCGTTCGCGCTCACCGTTCGGCAGAACTGGCGCCTGCACGAGAGCGACGACCAGGACGACAACCCCGACCTCACCGCGTACCGCGGTCGCACCGAGCTGCTCGGCTTGTGGACGCCGGGCTTCATGACGGCGAGCGCGCTGTGGAAGACCAACTTCGATACCCGCCGCGGCTCGCTGCAGCTCGACTGGACGATGCCGGTGCGGCGCTCCGACCCGAAGGGCCTTCGCTACTACGTGCAGGTCTTCACCGGCTACGGCGAGACGCTCACCGACTACAACTTCCGACAGACGTCCGTCGGCGCTGGCCTCAGCTTGTTCGGCTGGTAGCCGCTGCCGCCTCGGGCGGCACCGTATCGGCGAAAGCCGCCGCCGACACGACCGGCTGACCGGGGGCGACCGCCAGCGGCCCGGCGCGCCAGTCGGCCAGCAGCGCGTCCCACTTCGGGCGCGCGGCGTCGAGATGGCGCGCCTTGACGTGGCCATAGCCGCGGATCATCTCCGGCACGCGGGCGATCTCGACGGCGAGCGTCAGGTTCGCCGGGCCGAGGGTGCGCAGCACCTCCTCGATCGAGGCGCGGTACTCGGCGACGAGCTCGCGCTCGGTGCGGCGTTCCGCGCTGCGGCCGAACGGATCGAACGGCGTCCCGCGCAGGCCCTTCAACTTCGCCAGCACGCGAAACGCCTTGAGCATCCACGGGCCGAACGTCTGCTTCTGCAGCTCGCCCTTGTCGTTCGTCTTCGCGATCGCCGGTGGCGCGAGGTGGTATTTGACCTGGTAGTCCTCGCCCAGCTTGCCCTCGAACTGCGATTCGATCCGCCCGAGAAAGGCAGGGTCGGTGTGCAGGCGGGCGACCTCGTATTCGTCCTTGTAGGCCATGAGCTTGAAGAGGTAGCGCGCGACGGCCTCGGTGAGCTTGGTTCCGGGCCGCGCTGCATCGGGCCGCGTCATCGTCTTCGAGAACGCGACCTCGGCCTCGCGCGTGCGCACGCGGTCGACGAAGGCGCGGTAGGTCCCGGCATACGCCGCGTTCTGGTACGCCGTGAGGAAGGCGACGCGCTTGGCGATCAGATCGTCGACGTTGATCGAGCGCTTCACGAGCTCGATGACCTGGCCGGTCTTCACGAGCGCCTTGACCGCCTGTGGATCGTGCGCGGCGCGCCGACCCCACTCGAACGCCGCCTTGTTGTTCTCGACCTGCACGTCGTTGAGCTCGATCGCGCGCATCAGCGCGGCGTGGGTCAGCGGCACCTTGCCCTTCTGCCACGCGTAGCCGAGCAGCAGCGGGTTGGTGTAGATCGAGTCGCCGAGCGCAGCGACGACGATCGCGTCGGCGTCCAGCGTGCCGACCTGGTCGGGCCCCGCGGCGTCGATCACCAGCGACTCACAGCGCCCGCCCGGGAACTGCCAGTCCGGATCGCCGAGGAACGCCGCGGTCGGCGTCGCATGGCTGTTCAGCGCGACGAAGGTGCGGCCGGCGCGCATCACCGCGAGCGACGCCTTGTTGGCCGCGACGATCGGGTCGCAGCCGATGACGAGGTCGGCTTCGGCGGTGCCGACCCTCGTCGAGAAGATCGCATCGGCCCGATTGGCGATCTGCACGTGGCTCCAGGTGGCACCGCCCTTTTGCGCCAGGCCGGCCGCGTCCTGCGTGACGATGCCCTTGCCTTCGAGGTGCGCCGCCATGCCGAGCAACTGGCCGATGGTGATGACGCCGGTGCCGCCGACGCCGGCGACGACGATGCCCCACGGCCGCTCGGCCACCGGCAGCGACGGCTCCGGCGGCGTCGCCACGCTGTCGAGCCTGGGTCGCGAACGGCCCGCCTGCTTCGCGCCCTTGAGCGTGCCGCCCTCGACCGTGACGAAGCTCGGGCAGAAGCCCTTCAGGCACGAGTAGTCCTTGTTGCAGCTGTTCTGGTTGATGCGGCGCTTGCGCCCGAACTCGGTCTCGACCGGCTCGACCGAGAGGCAGTTCGACTGCACCGAGCAGTCGCCGCAGCCCTCGCACACCAGCTCGTTGATGACGACCCGCGTCGTGGGGTCGGCCATCGTGCCGCGCTTGCGCCGGCGGCGCTTCTCGGTCGCGCAGGTCTGGTCGTAGATCAGGACGCTGCAGCCGGTGACTTCGCGCAGCTCCTTCTGGACCGCGTCGAGGTCGTCGCGGTGATGCACGGTGACGCCGCGTGCGAGCCGCGCCTTGATGTCGGCGCCGTCGTACTTCTCGGGCTCGTCGCTGACGACGACGATCCGGCTCGCGCCTTCGGCATCGAGCTCGCGCGTCATCTCCGGCACCCGCAGCGTGCCGTCGATCGGCTGGCCGCCGGTCATCGCCACCGCATCGTTGAACAGGATCTTGTAGGTGATGTTGACCTTGGCCGCGATCGACTGGCGGACCGCGAGGAAGCCGGAGTGGAAGTAGGTGCCGTCGCCCAGGTTGGCGAAGATGTGGGTGTCGGTGGTGAACGGCGCCTGACCGACCCACGACACGCCTTCGCCGCCCATCTGGCTGAAGGTGACGGTGGAGCGGTCCATCCAGGTCGCCATGAAGTGGCAGCCGATGCCGGCTACGGCCCGCGAGCCTTCGGGCACCTTCGTCGACGTGTTGTGCGGGCAGCCGGAGCAGAACCAGGGCGTGCGCTCGGGCGAGCCTGCCGCGGCCGTCGTGCCGCTCGTGACCATGGCGCTGGCGTCGCGCAGGCTTCGCTCCTTCGCGTCGATCGTGGCGATGCGCATCGCCATCCGAGCCGACACCTCGGGGTCGATCCGCATCCGCGAAAGCCGCTTGGCGATGGCGCGGGCGATGATCGCCGGCGTCAGGTCGGCCTGCGCGCGCAGCAGCCAGTGCTCGGCCGGATTGGCCTGGCCCCACTCGCCGCCGCCGTTGCCGGTCCCGGAGTCGTCGAACTTGCCGACGACGGCGGGGCGCACATCGGGCCGCCAGCCGTAGAGCTCTTCCTTGAGCTGGTACTCGATGACCTGGCGCTTCTCCTCGACGACGAGGATCTCCTGCAGCCCGGTCGCGAACTCGCGGGTCGTGCTCGCCTCGAGTGGCCAGACGACGTTGACCTTGTGCAGCCGGATGCCGACATGGCGGCACGTCTCGTCGTCGAGGCCGAGGTCCGACAGCGCCTGGCGGGTGTCGTTGTAGGCCTTGCCGGAAGCGATGATCCCGAACCGGTCGTTCGGGCCTTCGAAGACGTTGTGGTTGAGCCGGTTGGCGCGGATGTAGGCGAGCGCGGCGTACCACTTGTAGTCCATCAGCCGCGACTCCTGCTCGAGCGCCGAGTCGGGCCAGCGCATGTGCAGGCCGCCCGGCGGCATGCGGAAGTCCTCGGGGACGACGATGTCGACGCGGTCCGGGTCGATCGACACGCTCGCCGACGACTCGACGATCTCCTGGATCGTCTTCATCGCCGACCACACGCCCGCGAAGCGGCTGAGCGCGAACGCGTGCAGCCCCATGTCGAGGATGTCCTGGACGCTCGACGGGAAGAACACCGGCAGCCCGCAGGCCTTGAAGATGTGGTCGCTCTGGTGCGCCGCGGTCGAGCTCTTGGCGATGTGGTCGTCGCCGGCGATCGCGATCACGCCGCCGTGCTTCGAGGTGCCCGACATGTTCGCGTGCTTGAAGACGTCGGAGCAACGATCGACGCCGGGGCCCTTGCCGTACCAGATGCCGAAGACGCCGTCGACCTTCTTCGATTCGGGGTACAGGTCGAGCATCTGGGTGCCCCACACGGCGGTGGCGGCGAGTTCCTCGTTGACGCCGGGCTGGAAGACGATGTTCTGCGCCGCGAGGTGCTTCTTGGCCTGCCACAGCGCCTGGTCGTAGCCGCCGAGCGGCGAGCCGCGGTAGCCGCTGACGAAGCCGCCGGTGTTCAGGCCGAAGGTCTTGTCGCGTG
>JBBSUK010000072.1:0-18596 GCA_038234975.1 Burkholderiales bacterium | reverse complement strand
GCCGGTCTGGGGCGCGATCTGCAAGGTGATCGGCGAGGAGGGCTGGATCACCGATCCGCACTACGCGACGCCCACCGCACGTCTGCCGCACCTGAAGTCGATCTTCGCGCGGATCGAGGAATGGACGATGACCAAGACCAAGTTCGAGGCGATGGACATCCTCAACGAGTTCGACATCCCGTGCGGGCCGATCCTGTCGATGAAGGAGATCGCCGAGGACGAGTCGCTGCGCGGGACCGGCACCGTCGTCGAGGTCGAGCACCCGAAGCGCGGCACCTACCTCACGGTCGGCAACCCGATCAAGATGTCCGACAGCGCGACCGAGGTGACGCGCTCGCCGCTGCTCGGCGAGCACACCGAGGAGGTGCTGACCGAGCTCGGCTACTCGGCCGGCGAACAGGCCACGCTGCGCGAGGCCAGGGTCATCTGAGCGGCAACAACCGAAACGACTGGGAACTGCGATGAACAAGGACAAGGCCAAGGTCAGGAAGCTTCTCGACACGGTTCGCGCGTCGGGCCGCACGTCGCTCACCGCGCCCGAGGGCAAGCAGGTGTGCGACGCCTACGGCATCGCGGTTCCCGGCGAGGGCGTCGCGGGAAGCGGCGCCGAGGCGGCGAAGCTGGCGTCGGGGATGGGCTTCCCGGTCGTCATGAAGATCGTCTCGCCCGACATCCTGCACAAGACCGAAGCGGGCGGCGTGATCGTCGGCTTGACCAACGCCGACGAGGCCGCGAAGGCCTACGACACGATCCTCGCCAACGCCAAGCGCTACAAGGCCGACGCGAAGATCGACGGCGTCCAGGTGCAGCAGATGTTGAAGGGTGGCCAGGAGGTGATCGTCGGCGCGGTGACCGACGGCAGCTTCGGCAAGCTCGTCGCGTTCGGCCTCGGCGGCGTGCTCGTCGAGGTGCTCAAGGACATCACCTTCCGGCTCGCCCCTGCGAGCAAGGACGACGCGCTCTCGATGCTCGACGGCATCCAGGCGGCCGAGATGCTCAAGGGCGTTCGCGGCGGCGACGCCGTCAACCGGGACGCGCTCGCGAGCCTGATCGTCGGCGTGAGCGAACTGGTGAGCGACTTCCCCGAGATCGCCGAGATGGACCTGAACCCGGTCTTCGCGACGAAGGAGGGCGCGATCGCCGCCGACGTGCGCATCGTCGTCGAGTTCGACCAGAAGCCGGCGCGCCACCGGCCGGCCGAAGCCGACGTCGTCAGGTCGATGAGCCGCATCATGCAGCCGAAGGCCGTGGCGGTGATCGGCGCGTCCGACGAAGCCGGCAAGATCGGCAACTCGGTGATGAAGAACCTCATCAACGGCGGCTACAAGGGCAAGATCTACCCGATCCACCCGAAGTCGGCCGAGATCATGGGCCACAAGGCCTACAAGAGCGTCAAGGACGTCGAGGGCGAGATCGACACGGCGGTGTTCGCCATCCCGGCCAAGCTCGTCGCCGGTGCGCTCATCGAGTGCGGCGAGAAGAAGATCGCCGGCGCGGTGCTGATCCCCTCGGGCTTCGCCGAGACGGGCAACCACGAGGGCCAGGACGAGCTCGTGGAGATCGGCCGGAAGTACGACATCCGCCTGATGGGGCCGAACATCTACGGCTTCTACTACACGCCCGCCAACCTCTGCGCCACCTTCTGCACCGCCTACGACGTCAAGGGCTCGGCGGCGCTGTCGTCGCAGTCGGGCGGCATCGGCATGGCGATCATCGGCTTCTCGCGCTCGGCCAAGATGGGCGTCTCGGCGATCGTCGGCCTGGGCAACAAGTCCGACATCGACGAGGACGACCTGCTCCTCTTCTTCGAGCAGGACCCGAACACCAAGGTCATTGCCCAGCATTGCGAGGACCTGAAAGACGGCCGTGCCTTTGCCGAGGTCGCCAAGCGCGTCTCGAAGAAGAAGCCGGTGATCATGCTCAAGGCCGGTCGCACGGCGGCCGGCGCCAAGGCGGCGAGCTCGCACACCGGCGCGCTCGCGGGCAACGACAAGATCTACGACGACGTGCTGCGCCAGTCGGGCGTGATCCGTGCCAAGTCGCTGCGCGACCTGCTCGACTTCGCGCGCGGCGTGCCGATCCTGCCGACGCCCAAGGGCGAGAACATCGTCATCATCACCGGCGCCGGTGGCTCGGGCGTGCTGCTCTCCGACGCCTGCGTCGACCAGGGGCTGAAGCTGATGCCGATGCCGGCCGACCTCGACGCGGCGTTTCGCAAGTTCATCCCGCCGTTCGGCGCTGCCGGCAACCCGGTCGACATCACCGGCGGCGAGCCGCCGCAGACCTACAAGAACACGGTGCTGCTGGGCCTCTCGGACGAACGCATCCACGCGCTCATCCTCGGCTACTGGCACACCATCGTCACGCCGCCGATGGTGTTCGCGAAGATCATGGTCGAGGCGCGCGAGGAAATGCTCGCCAAGGGCATCGAGAAGCCGATGGTCGCGTCGCTCGCCGGCGACGTCGAGGTCGAGGAAGCGGCGCAGTACCTCTACGAGCACGGCATCCCGGCCTATGCGTACTCGACCGAGATCCCGGTCGCGGTGCTCGGTGCGAAGTACCAGTGGGCACGCGGCGCGGGGCTGCTCTGAGGCCGGGGTGACGCCAAGGTGAGCCAAACCGTCATCCCCATTGCATCGGCTTCAGCGTCGGGGTCGGTCGAGCCCGAACGCAAGCGCAAGCGCGAATCACCGAAGGGCCGCCGTGTCGACCCCGAGGCACGCGCCGCGGTGCTCGACCTGCTCGGCGACGCGCCGCGGCGCAGCGACCTGCTGATCGAGCATCTGCACAAGCTGCAGGACCGGTACGGGCATCTCGCCGCGTCGCACCTGGCCGCGCTCGCCGAAGAGATGAAGCTCGCGCAGACCGAGGTCTACGAGGTCGCGAGCTTCTATCACCACTTCGACGTGGTGAAGGAAGGCGAGGCGGCGCCGCCGCCTTTGACGGTGCGCGTCTGCGACGGGCTGTCGTGCGAGATGGCGGGCGCGAAGGAGCTGCTGGCGCGCCTTCCCGCCATGCTCGGCCGCGACGTTCGCGTGCTGCCGGCGCCCTGCGTCGGCCGCTGCGAACAGGCGCCGGTGGCGGTCGTCGGCCAGCGCCCGGTGACCGGTGCGACCTGCGATGCGGTTTGCGCCGCCGTCGACGCAGGCGACACCGTGCACGTCCCGAAAGGCTACATCGACCTCGCCGCCTATCGCGAGGGCGGCGGCTACGCGCTGCTCAAGCAGTGCATCGCCGACGAGCTCGACGTCGAGACCGTCATCAAGACGATGGAGAGTTCGGGCCTGCGCGGCCTCGGCGGCGCCGGCTTTCCGGCCGGGCGCAAGTGGCGCATCGTTCGCGCCGAGCCGGCGCCGCGCCTCATGGCGGTCAACATCGACGAAGGCGAGCCCGGGACCTTCAAGGACCGCGTCTACCTGGAGCGCGATCCGCACCGCTTCATCGAAGGCATGCTCATCGCCGCATGGGCGGTCGGCATCTCGCGCTGCTACGTCTATCTGCGCGACGAATACCACGGCTGCCGCGCCATGCTCGAGGCGGAGCTCGCGAGGTTGCGCGCCGACCCGCCGTACCGCGGCATGCCCGAGATCGTGCTGCGGCGCGGCGCCGGCGCCTACATCTGCGGCGAAGAGTCGGCGATGATCGAATCGATCGAGGGCAAGCGCGGCATGCCGCGGCTGCGCCCGCCCTACGTCGCACAGGTGGGCCTGTTCGGGCGGCCGACGCTCGAGCACAACTTCGAGACGCTGCACTGGGTGCGCGAGATCGTCGAGAAGGGCGCCGAGGGGTTCGCGTCGAAAGGCCGACGCGGCCGCAAGGGACTGCGGTCGTTCTCGGTGTCGGGCCGTGTTCGTGATCCCGGCGTCAAGCTCGCACCGGCCGGCATCACGATCCGCGAGCTGATCGACGAGCACTGCGGCGGCATGGCCGAAGGCCACGCCTTCTACGGCTACCTGCCGGGTGGTGCATCGGGCGGCATCCTGCCGGCGTCGATGGACGACATCCCGCTCGACTTCGACACCCTGCAGCCTTACGACTGCTTCATCGGCTCGGCCGCCGTCATCGTCCTTTCCGACCGCGACCGAGCGGTCGACGCGGCGCGCAACATGATGCGGTTCTTCAAGGACGAATCCTGTGGCCAGTGCACGCCGTGCCGCAACGGCACCGCCAAGGCGCTCGCGCTGATCGAGCAGCCGACGTGGGACGTGCCGCTCCTGAAGGACCTGTCCGCGGTGATGCGCGACGCGTCGATCTGCGGGCTCGGGCAGGCGGCGCCGAACCCGGTCGACTGCGTGCTCAAGTACTTCGCGCACGAGCTCGACATCGTGCCGACGAGCGACGCGCACGCGAGCCCGCTGCCGCAGGCCGAGGAAGCGGAAGCCGAGCACCCGGCGCCATCGCCGGCCCGCGGCGATCCCGGCTGAGGCCGCCGGTCCGACGACGAGACGAGGCCACGACATGAACGCGATCACCCGCCACGAACTGAAGATGCTCGACGCGCCGAGCGTCACCTTCGAGCTCGACGGCCGCGAGGTCGCCGCCCGCGCCGACGAGACGCTGATCGAGATCGCCGACCGCATAGGCATCTCGATCCCGCGCCTTTGCTACAAGCCTGGCCTCGACGCGGTCGGCAACTGCCGCGCCTGCATGGTCGAGATCGACGGCGAGCGTGTGCTGGCGGCATCGTGCTGCCGCACACCTGCCGCCGGCATGAAGGTGTCGACCCGCAGCGAACGCGCCGTCCGGTCGCAGAAGCTCGTGCTCGAGCTGCTGCTCGCCGACATGCCCGAGGCCGACTACACGCGGCACAACGAGCTCGACGAATGGGCGGCCCGGCTCGACATCAGCAGGCCGCGCTTCGCGCCGCGCGAGCAGCCGGCGTGCGACCTCTCGCACCCGGCCATCGCCGTCAACCTCGACGCCTGCATCCAGTGCACGCGGTGCCTGCGCGCCTGCCGCGACGAGCAGGTCAACGACGTCATCGGCCTGGCGTTTCGCGGCGAGCACGCGAAGATCGTCTTCGACATGGACGACCCGATGGGCGTCTCGACCTGCGTGGCCTGCGGCGAGTGCGTGCAGGCGTGCCCGACCGGCGCGCTCATGCCGGCGCGCGACGCGGCGCTCGCGGTTCCCGACAGGCAGGTCGCGTCGGTGTGCCCGTATTGCGGCGTCGGCTGCCAGCTCACGCTGCACGTCAAGGACGACGCGATCCTCTACGTCGAAGGCCGCGACGGCCCCGCCAACCACGGCAGGCTCTGCGTCAAGGGCCGCTACGGCTTCGACTACGCCCGCCACCCGCAGCGCCTGACGAAGCCGCTGATCCGGCGCGAGGGCGCACCCAAGCGCGGCGACTTCACGATGGACCCGGAGCGCGTGATGGACGTGTTCCGCGAGGCGACCTGGGAAGAGGCGCTCGAGGTCGCCGGCGGCGGCCTGAAGGCGATCCGCGATCGCCACGGCCCGCGGTCGCTCGCCGGCTTCGGCTCCGCGAAGGGGAGCAACGAGGAGGCGTACCTGTTCCAAAAGCTCGTTCGCACCGGCTTCGGCAGCAACAACGTCGACCACTGCACGCGGCTGTGCCACGCATCGTCGGTCGTGGCCCTGCTCGAAGGCATCGGCTCGGGTGCGGTCAGCAACCCGGTGATGGACGTCGTTCACGCGGAGGTGGTGATCATCATCGGCGCCAACCCGACGGTGAACCATCCGGTCGCCGCGACGTGGATCAAGAACGCGGCGAAGAACGGCACCAAGCTGATCATCTGCGACCCGCGCCGCAGCAGCCTGGCACGGCATGCGCACCGCTTCCTGCAGTTCAAGCCCGACACCGACGTCGCGCTGCTCAACGCGCTCATGCACGTCATCGTCGAGGAAGGGCTCGTCGACGAGGCCTTCATCGCCGAGCGCACGATCGGCTACGACGAACTGCGCCGCAACGTCGAGGCGTACTCGCCCGAGGCGATGGCGCCGATCTGCGGCATCGACGCGGCGACGCTGCGCGAGGTGGCACGGCTCTACGCGCGGTCCAAGGCGTCGATGATCCTGTGGGGCATGGGCATCAGCCAGCACGTGCACGGCACCGACAACGCGCGCTGCCTGATCGCGCTGGCGCTGATGACCGGCCAGATCGGCCGCCCCGGCACCGGCCTGCATCCGCTGCGCGGCCAGAACAACGTGCAGGGCGCTTCCGATGCCGGGCTGATCCCGATGATGTTCCCGGACTACCAGCTGGTCGTCGACGAGAGCGTGCGCGCGAGGTTCGAGGCCGCCTGGGCGCTGGCGCCGGGCTCGCTCGATCCGTTGCCCGGCCTCACGGTCGTCGAGGTGATGCACGCCGCCAGGCGCGGCGAGATCCGCGGCATGTACGTGCAGGGCGAGAACCCGGCGATGTCGGACCCCGACGTGAACCATGCCCGCGAGGCGCTCGCCTCGCTCGACCACCTGGTCGTGCAGGACATCTTCCTCACCGAGACCGCGTACCTCGCTGACGTCGTGCTGCCGGCTGGCGCCGCCGCCGAGAAGACCGGCACCTTCACCAACACCGACCGCCTGGTGCAGATGGGCCGGCAGGCGATCAGCCCGCCGGGCGACGCGCGACAGGACCTGTGGATCATCGGCCAGATCGCCAACCGGCTCGGCCTCGACTGGAACTACCGCGACGCCTCGGAGGTGTTCGACGAGATGCGCAAGACGATGCCGAGCATCGCCGGCATCACCTGGGAGCGGCTCGAGCGCGAGCACGCCGTCACCTACCCTTGCGTTGCCGAAGGCGACCCGGGCCAGCCGATCGTCTTCACCGAGACCTTCCCGCGCGCCGGCGGCAAGGGTCGCTTCGTTCCGGCCGACATCATCCCGGCCGACGAGCGGCCCGATGCCGAGTACCCGCAGGTGCTCATCACCGGCCGCCAGCTCGAACACTGGCACACCGGCAGCATGACGCGCCGCTCAACGGTGCTCGACGCCCTCGAGCCCGACCCGGTCGCGCTGATCCATCCCCTCGACCTCGAGGCCTCCGGCGGCAGGCCCGGCGAGCTGATCACGATCGAGTCGCGGCGCGGCACCGTCTCGCTCTACGCCCGCCCCGACGACGGCATGCCGCGTGGCGCCGTCTTCGTCGCCTTCTGCTGGTACGAGGCGGCGATCAACAAGCTCACCAACGCGGCGCTCGATCCGTTCGCCAAGATCCCGGAGTTCAAGTACTGCGCCGTCCGTGTCCGGCCCGGCGGCGAGGTGCCGCTGCAAAGCAGCTTCGGCGGCGGCCAGGCGCTGGCGCAGCTCGACCGCTGATCCAGCATCCGACGGCCCCGACGATGTCCTTCGCCAGCCCCGAGTTCTGGGTCGCCCTGCTGCAGATCATCGGCATCAACATCGTCCTGTCGGGCGACAACGCCGTCGTGATCGCACTGGCCGCGCGCAGCCTGCCGCCGGCGCAGCAGAAGCGGGCGATCGCCTGGGGCAGCGGCGCCGCCGTCGTCATGCGGATCTTGCTGACGATCGTCGCCGTCGAGCTGCTGCGCCTTCCCTATCTGAAGCTGATCGGCGCCGCGCTGCTCCTCTGGATCGCGGTGCAGCTGCTGCTTCCAGAAGACGAAGGCGACGGGCATGGCGCGGCGGGCGGCACGCTCGCTGCGGCGATCAAGACAATCCTGCTCGCCGATCTGGTGATGAGCCTGGACAACGTGATCGGCGTGGCCGCGGCAGCCAAGGGCAGCGTGGTGCTGCTCGTCGCCGGCCTGGCGATCTCGATCCCGCTCGTGATCTTCGCCAGCACCCTGCTGCTCGGGCTGATGGGGCGCTTCCCGGTCATCGTCACGATCGGCGCCGGGCTGCTCGGCTGGGTCGCCGGCGAGATGGCGGTCAGCGACCCGGCGATCGCCGCCTGGGTCGACACGCAGATGCCGCTGCTGCACCGCATCGCGCCTGCGGTCGGCGCGATCGGCGTCGTGCTGGTCGGCAAGTGGCTCGCCGCCCGTCGCACGGCGGCGCCAGCGGAGCCCAGAGGCGTCGCGCCGGTCGCGCCGCCGACCGACGCCCAGCTCGCCGCGGCCCGCCGCACCCTGCTCGCCATCGACGGCTCCGACGACTCGCAGCGTGCCGCGCACCGGCTCATCGCGATGCGCCGGCACGGCGGCGATGGCGCCGCGGCCGGCGGGCCGATCGAACTTCACCTCCTCAATGTGCAGCCACCGGTGCCGGGCGACGTCTCGACCTTCGTGGCCGACGCGTCGATCGAGCGCTACCACGACGAGCGCAGCGACGCCGCGCTGGCGGCGTCGCGTGCGCTGCTCGATGCCGCGGGCATCCCGTATCAGGTGCACGCGGCGGTGGGCGACCCGGCGACGGAGATCGCGTCGCTGGCCGAGCGGCTGCGCTGCGACCTGATCGTGATGGGAACGCGCGGCCTCGGCGCGACCGCGGCGGCACTGCTGGGTTCGGTGGCGCGACGGACCGTCGAGCGCTCGGCGGTTCCGGTGCTGCTGGCGCCGTGATGCGCCCTGGCGACGGCGCGGCCGGCGTGCCGGCCGTCACGAACGCCGCCCGACCGGCGCCGGCCGCCCGCCGAGCGGCACGGCGACGTCGACGCCCGGCCTTACAGTTCGGGCTCCGGCACACCGAGGAGTGAGCGTCGCATGAAGCCCCTGATGTTCCTGGCCGTCGCCGCAGGCCTCGCCCTGCCGGCCGTGGCGTCCGCCAACTGCTATTTCGTCTTCTCGCCGAAGAACGATCTCGTCTACCGCTCGATCGTGTCGCCGGTCGACCTGTCCAAGCCGATCTCGTCGGGGGTTCGCGGGCGCTTCAACGCCGCCCACCTGACGATGATTCCGGATGAGGCCGATTGCCCCGACCTCGGCCCGGTCGGCGAGCCCGCGGCCAGGGGAGGCGCCACCAGCGGCCCGTTCGCCTCGCCGCTGTTCCGCAACGCCGAGTCTCGCTCGGCGTACGACCCCAGTGGCGGCATCACCTCGGGCAACAGCGCTTCGAGCAGCCGCACCTCGGGCTACGGCGCCGCTCCTGGCCGTCGCGGTCGATGAGGCGGCGCGTCGGACGCGCCGGCGCCGCCCGCTGAACCCTTGAACGTCTTGCCGAGACTTCTTCTCGCCGGGCCCTGGACGGATTTCCCGCCGCTCGGCGACCGCGACGGTGCCTGGTCGACCGACCGGGTCGCCTCGCTCGCCGAAGCGCTGTCGGCACTAGCCGGCGATGGCGCCTGCGACGCGGTGCTGCTCGACGCCTCGACCGAGCGTCTCGACGCCGACGCGATCGCCGCCGTCGCGACGCGCGCCGCACTCGTCGTCGTCGTGCCGGCATTCGGCGATGACGAGCCGGACGCCGCGCTGCGGTGGCTGCGCCACGGTGCCGACGACGTGCTCGACCGCGGCGAACTCGACTCGCTGGCAGGTCGGCGCCGCATCCGCTACGCCGTCGAGCGGCACCGCGCCCGCCACCTCGACGACGAGGCGGGCGCGTCCGGCCACGCGACCGACACCGCCACGGGCCTGGCGCACCGGCGGCAGTTCATCGAGCACCTGAGCCAGTTGCTGGCATTGCGCGAACGCGACCCGTCGCCAATGGCGGTCGTGGCGCTGCGGCTCGAATGGCCGCAGGGCCTCGACCATGCCGACACGGCGCTGGTTCGCCGCAAGGCGGCGGTGCGGCTGCGGGCGGCGGTGCGCGCCAGCGACGTCGTCGCGGCGACGTCGGCCGACTCGTTCTGCGTGCTGCTCGGCACGCTGCTCGACCCGTCCGACGCGACCGCCGTCGCCGCCAAGCTCGCGGAAGCGCTCACCCGGTCCTATGCGTTGATGGCGACGCAGGCCCGCGTCGCCGTCGCCACCGGCGTGGCCGGCTATCCGCGCGACGGTCAGGACGCCGATCGGTTGCTGCGCCGCGCGCTGTCACTCGCCGCTGCTGCACCCGCCCTCGCGGCCAACCAGTCGACGATGGCCGCCGACGCGCTCGGCATGCCGCGCGACGCCGCCAACGCCGACAAGGCCGCCCCTGGCGGCGCCGACAACGCCGGCTGAGACGCGACCCCGACAGCCGCCGGCTGCGAGGCGGCCTCGTAGAATTCGGCGATGAAAGCGTCCGAGATCCGCGCCTCGTTCCTGTCGTTCTTCGCGTCCAAGGGGCACACGGTCGTCGCGTCGAGCCCGGTCGTCCCCGGCGACGACCCGACGCTGCTCTTCACCAACGCCGGGATGAACCAGTTCAAGGACGTGTTCCTCGGCTTCGACAAGCGCGCCTATGTGCGTGCTGCGACAGCGCAGAAGTGCATCCGCGCCGGCGGCAAGCACAACGACCTCGAGAACGTGGGCTACACCGCTCGCCACCACACGTTCTTCGAGATGCTCGGCAACTTCTCGTTCGGCGACTACTTCAAGCGCGACGCGCTGCAGTTCGCGTGGGAACTGCTGACCGAGGTCTACAAGCTGCCGAAGGACAAGCTCTGGGCGACCGTCTACGCCGCCGACGACGAGGCCTACGACATCTGGAAAGACGTGATCGGCCTGCCGGCCGAGCGCATCGTCCGCATCGGCGACAAGAAGGGTGAGCGCTACGCGTCCGACAACTTCTGGATGATGGGCGACACCGGCCCCTGCGGTCCGTGCTCGGAGATCTTCTATGACCACGGTCCGGAGATCGCCGGCGGCCCGCCGGGCAGCGCGGAAGAGGACGGCGACCGCTACATCGAGATCTGGAACAACGTGTTCATGCAGTTCAACCGCGACGAGGCGGGCGAGATGCATCCGTTGCCACGGCCCAGCGTCGACACCGGAATGGGCCTGGAGCGGCTCACCGCGGTGCTGCAGCACGTGCACTCGAACTACGAGATCGACCTGTTCGTCACGCTCATCGCGGCTGCGAAGCGCGCGGTCGAGTCGGCGGGCGGTCGCGACATCGACGGGGAGTCGCCGTCGCTGAAGGTGATCGCCGACCACATCCGCGCCTGCGCGTTCACGATCGTCGATGGCGTCATTCCGGGCAACGAGGGGCGCGGCTACGTGCTGCGCCGGATCACCCGCCGCGCCATCCGCCACGGCTACAAGCTCGGCGCGAGGAAACCCTTCTTCCACACGCTCGTCGCCGCGCTCGCCGACGAGATGGGCGACGCCTACCCGGAACTGCGCCGCGGCTCGCAGCGCGCGACCGACGTGCTGCGCCAGGAGGAGGAGCGCTTCTTCCAGACGATCGCCAACGGCATGGAGATCCTCGAGACGGCGCTGAAGTCGCCCTCGGGCGCGATCGCCGGCGCCGTCGCGTTCAAGCTGCACGACACCTACGGCTTCCCGCTCGACCTCACCGCCGACGTGGCGCGCGAGCGCGGCGTCGCCGTCGATGCCGCCGGCTTCGACGCGGCGATGGAGAAGCAGCGCGAGCAGGCGCGGGCGGCGGCGAAGTTCAAGGTCGCGCAAGGGCTCGAATACAGCGGCGCGGCGACGAGCTTCCATGGCTACGAGGGCCTGACGCACAGCGAGGCGCGCGTGGTCACGCTCTACGTCGACGGCACTTCGGCGCACAAGGCGGTTGCCGGCGACGACGTGGTCGTCGTCCTCGACCACACGCCGTTCTATGCCGAGTCGGGCGGGCAGGTCGGCGACCGCGGCGAGCTGCGCAACGGCACGACGCGCGTCGTCGTCGACGACACCACGAAAGTCCAGGCAGCGGTGTTCGGCCACGAGGGCCGCATCGTCGAAGGCGAATTGAAGGTCGGCGACACCGTCGACGCCAGGGTCGACGCCGAACGCCGCGCGAGGACGGTTCGCAACCACAGCGCCACGCACCTGATGCACAAGGCGCTGCGCGAGGTGCTGGGCGAGCACGTGCAGCAGAAGGGGTCGCTGGTCGACGCCGACAAGACGCGCTTCGACTTCGCGCACCATGCACCGCTCAACGACGAGCAGATCCGCCGCGTCGAGCAGATCGTCAACGCGGAGGTGCTCGACAACCATGCGACCCACGCACGCGTCATGCCGATCGACGACGCGCACAAGCTTGGCGCGATGATGCTGTTCGGCGAGAAGTACGGCGACGAGGTGCGCGTGCTCGACATCGGCACCAGCCGCGAGCTGTGCGGCGGAACGCACGTCGAGCGCACCGGTGACATCGGCCTGTTCAAGATCGTCTCGGAGAGCGGCGTCGCAGCCGGCGTGCGTCGGGTCGAGGCCGTCACCGGCGAGAACGCGCTCGCCTACCTGCAGGCGCTCGAAGGCACGGTGCAGCGGCTCGCCGGTTCGCTGAAGTCGTCGCCGGCGGAGCTGTCGGCGCGGCTCGGCCAGGTGCTCGAGCACGTGCGCTCGCTGGAGAAGGAGCTGGCGTCGCTGAAGGGCCGGCTCGCGTCGGCGCAGGGCGGCGATCTGGCTGCGAAGGCGATCGACGTGAAAGGCCTCAAGGTGCTGGCGGCCCAGCTCGACGGCGCCGACGCGAAGACGCTGCGCGACACGCTCGACAAGCTCAAGGACAAGCTCAGGACCGGCGTCATCGTCCTGGCCGCGGTGGGCGCAGATCGGAAGGTGCAGCTCGCCGCGGGCGTGACGGCCGACAGCATCGGCCGCGTCAAGGCAGGCGACGTCGTCAACTTCGTGGCGCAGCAGGTCGGCGGCAAGGGCGGCGGCAAGGCCGACCTGGCGATGGCGGGCGGCAACGACGCGTCGAAGCTGGGCGAAGCACTCGCGTCGGTGGCGGGCTGGGTCGAAGCGCATGTCTGAGCACACCGACGAGGACTTCCTCTTCCTCGAAGGTCTCGAGGTGCCGTGCCGCGTCGGCTGCACCGAGCCGGAGCGTGCGACGCCGCAGTCGCTGCGGGTCGAGATGCGGCTGTACTGCCCGGGCCTGCGCGACGCGGGTGTCGCCGACGACCTCGAGCGCACGGTCGACTACCGCCTGGCGGGTGACCTCATCGACGCGGTGCAGGGCCGCGAATTCCTGCTGATCGAGCGCGTTGCCGAGACGCTGGCCGAGGTCGCATTGCGCAACCCGCTGGTCGAGCGCGTCTCGGTGAGCGTGAGGAAGCGACCGCCGGTGCAGGGGCTCGAGTGGGCGGGCGTGCACATCACGCGTCGCCGCGGCGGCTGATCGGCAGCCGGCCGGGGTCGGCGAAGCGATGCGTGTCGCCAGCAACACGGCGATCGCCCTCGACGGGCGCATCAACACGCGCGAGCACCGCTTCGCCTTCTTCGGTTCGCCGCGCGACCATGCCCGCATGAGCCGCCTGCGTGCCGACGCCGACGCGGTGCTCGTCGGCGGTGCGACCTTCCGCAACTGGCCGCACCCGGCGCTGCCCGATGAAGCCGATCGTGCGCGCCTCGACGGCGAGCGGCCGTGGAACGTCGTCGTGAGCCGCGGGCTCGACGTTCCGTTCGACACCGACTTTCTCGCCGGGCCGGTCATCCGGCCGTTGTTCCTGACCCGGGCCTCGGCGGTGCGCGAGGTCCAGGGCGCCGAGGTCGCCGGCTACGATGGTCCGGGCGACGACCTGCCGGTCGACTGGATCGTCGCGCAGCTCGCTGCGCGCGGCGTCGAACGCCTGCTCGTCGAGGCCGGCGGCGAGCTGCTGTTCCAGTTCTTCGCCGCCGACGCGATCGACGACATCCACCTCACGCTGTGCCCGTTCGTCGTCGGTGGCGACGCGCCGAGCCTGGCCGACGGCGCCGGCTTCGACCGCGACACGATGAAGCGCTTCTCGCTGGTGTCCGCCGAGCCCGACGGCGACGAGGTGTTCCTCCATTACGCGCGCCGCGGCTCGAAGCAGGCAGCGCGATGACGATCGTTCGCCGCGCCACGCCCGACGACGCCGCGGCGTTCGCCCGGATCATGGGCGACCCGCTCGTCTTCCCCGGGACGTTGCAGCTGCCGTACACGAGCGAGGGCCTGTGGCGGACGCGTCTGGCCGACTCGACCGATCCGACGAAGACCGACCTGTCGCTGGCCGCCGAGCTCGACGGCACCGTCGTCGGCACGGCCGGCCTGCACCTCGCCAGCCCGGCGCTGCGCCGGCGCCATGCCATGCTCCTCGGCATCACCGTCGCCGGGGAGGCGCAAGGTCGCGGCGTCGGCACGGCGCTGATGCAGGCGATGTGCGACTTCGCCGACCGCTGGGCCGGGGCGCTCCGCGTCGAGCTGACGGTCTGGGCCGACAACGCGCGCGCGATCGCGCTCTACGAGCGCTTCGGCTTTGTCATCGAAGGCCGCCTGCGCGGCTACGCGCTGCGCGACGGCGCCTACGTCGATGCGTACACGATGGCGCGCATCCACCCGAACCCGCCGCGCATCGCCACCTGCGACGAGCAACCCCCTCACCCGCTGGCGGGAGAGGGCAGGGGTGAGGGTGTTGGCGGCGTCTGAGCGGCCCTCACCCCCACCCTCTCCCGCTGGCGGGAGCGGGGGTCGACTGCTGCTGGCGTTGCTCGGCTGCTGGTTCGCCGGCGTGGCGTGGGCCGCGCCCGACCGGGTCTCCTTCCCCAGCCTCGACGGCGCCGGCCGGGCGCCGGTCGTCCTCACCGGCGCCTGGTTCGCGGCGCGCGTGTCGGGCCCGGCGCCCGCGGTGGTGCTGCTGCACGGCTGCGGCGGCGCCTACGACCGGCGCGGCCGGCTCGCGCCGCGCTTTCTTCAATACGCGAAGCTGCTCAACGAGCACGGCATTCACGCGCTGGTCGTCGATTCGCTCGGGCCACGCTGGGAGGTCGAGCTGTGCACGCAGCGCATCGGCTCGCGTCGCGTCACCCAGGCCAATCGCCGACTCGACGCGCTCGGCGCAGTCGCCTACCTCGCCGAGCGCCCGGACGTCGAACCGAAGCGGATCGGCCTGATGGGCTGGTCGAACGGCGGCAGCACGGTGCTCGCCGCGACCAACCTGCGCCACCACGACGTTGCCGACTCGGCCGTCAAGCCGGCGTTCGCGATCGCGTTCTATCCAGGCTGCGAATCCGATCTCCGCCGGGGCTACGAAGCGTCGTCGCCGCTCCTGATGCTCACCGGCCTCGCCGACGACTGGACGCCGGCGGCGACGTGCGCGACGCTCGCCCGGGAGGCGACCGGCATCGCGCCCGAGCTGGTCGCCTACCCGGGTGCGCACCACGGCTTCGACAGCGACCTGCCGCTGCGCCTGCGGACCGACGTGCCCAACGGCGCCAACCCCGGCAAGGGCGTGCACGTCGGCGGCAACGCGTCGGCGTGGCGCGAGTCGCGCGAGAAGCTGCTTCGGTTTCTCGGTCAGCAGCTGGCCAAGCCGACGTCCTGAGGGCGCCGGCGCGTTCTCACGCGGCGGCGTGGAACACGGCGAACCAGCCGCGCTCGTCGGTCCAGTGCCGTGGCGAGCGGAATCCGGCGCGCACGAGCAGGTCGGCGAAACCGTCGACCGTGTACTTGCACGAGTTCTCGGTGTGGATGCGCTCGCCGGCGGAAAAGGCGCGTGATGCGTCGGGCCACGACACGACCAGCGACTGGCGGGCCTCGAGGTGCATCTCGATGCGCGACCGTGCGGCGTCGAAGAACGCCACGTGCTTCCACTGCCGCGGATCGAAGTCGCTGCCGATCGAGCGGTTGAGGTTGACCAGCGCGTTGAGGTTGAACGCCGAGGTGACGCCGAGCTCGTCGTCGTAGGCGCTCTCGAGCACGGCGCAGTCCTTGACGAGGTCGACGCCGATGAGGATGCCGCCGCCCTCGTCCGACGCGCCGGCGCCGGCGCCGGCGCGCTCGTGGATCCTGCGCAGGAAGGCGAGTGCATCGTCGGGCGTGAAGTTGCCGATGCTCGACCCCGGATAGAAGAAGAGCGGCGGCGCGTCGTCGACGAGACCGTCGGGAAGCTCGAGCGTCGACGCGAAGTCGAGGCCGAGGCCGACGATCTCCAGGCGGGGGTTTTCGCGCTGGATGCGGCGCAGTGCCTCGCGCAGGAAGTCGACCGAGACGTCGACGGCGACGTAGCGCTTCGGCTCGAGCAGTGGAAAAAGGCGGGCCGCCTTCGCGCCGTTGCCGGCTCCGAGGTCGACCAGCACGCGGCCGGGACCGACGCTGTCGGCCATCGCCCTGCCGTGCGCTTCGAAGATGGCGGCCTCGGTGCGAGTCGGGTAGTAGGCGTCGAGTTCGGTGATCGCCTCGAACAGCGTCGAGCCGAGACGGTCGTAGAAGAACCTGGGAGCGATCCGGGCCGGTGTCGCGAGCAGGTCGCGCGAGGCCGCGGCGACGCCGCCGGTGGCGTCGAAGGCGAACGATTCGATGAAGCGTGGCGCGGCGGTGGGGAGCATGGGGAAGCCTTGCAGAGGCGGTGAATCGATGCGCGGCGAGTGCAGCGAGCCCGGATCGCCCAGAATGCCGCCATGGACGCGGCACGAACGACGCCGAACGGCCTGGCTCGACCGGCCCGCCGTCGCATCATCGCGCACGGGCTGCTCGCCTGCACCACACTCGCCTTCGCGGACCGCGCCTCGGCGGCCCACGTGGTCAAGCCGTGGCCGGAGGCAAGGCCCGTGCCCGCTCTGGCCCTCGACGACCTCGACGGACGCACGTGGCGGCTCGACGCCGCGCTCGGCAAGGTCGTCGTCGTCAACTTCTGGGCGACCTGGTGCGAGCCGTGCCGGCTCGAGATGCCTTCGCTCTCGGCGCTCGCCGAGTCCGGCCGCACCTCGGGCCTGACCGTGGTCGCCGTGAACTACCGCGAACCGGCGGCGAAGATGCGGGAGTTCGTCGACTCGGCGACGCTCAAGGCGAGGGTGCTGCTCGACGCCGACGGCGACGCTGCCACGCAGTGGACGCCGCGCGTCTTCCCGAGCACCGTCGTCGTCGGACGAGACGGCAGGCCGGCCTGCACCGTCGTCGGCGACCTCGACTGGGTCGGCGACGAGGCGAAGCGCCTGCTCGCGCCGCTCCTCGCCGCTCCGGTTCCGAAGCGGCCGACGCCATGAGCGTTTCGCCTTCGCCTGGCCTGTCGGGCAAGCACATCGTCGTCGGCCTGTCGGGCGGCATCGCCTGCTACAAGGCCGCCGACCTCGTCCGCGAGCTCGTCAAGGCCGGCGCGACGGTGCAGGTCGTGATGAGCGAGGCGGCCGAGCGCTTCATCACGCCGCTCACCTTGCAGGCACTCTCCGGACGAAGCGTCTTCACCAGCCAGTGGGACGTGCGCGAGCCGAATGCCATGGCGCACATCAACCTGACCCGCGACGCCGACGCCGTGCTCGTCGCGCCGGCCAGCGCAGACCTCATCGCCAAGCTGGCGCACGGCCTCGCAGACGATCTGCTGTCGCTGCTGTGCGTGGCGCGGCCGATCGAGCGCTGCCGGCTGTTCGTGGCGCCGGCGATGAACCGCGAGATGTGGTCGCATCCGGCGACGGTGCGCAACGCCCGGGCGATCGTCGCCGACGGCGCGCGCGTGTTCGGCCCCGGCAGCGGAGACCAGGCCTGCGGCGAGGTCGGCGACGGACGGATGCTGGAGCCGGCGCAGCTGCGCGACGCGCTCGCCGAGGCTTTCGCGGCCGCCGGTGACGCTGGCGCAAGCGATGCGCCGGACCGGCGCGGCGCGCTTCGCGGTCGACGCGTCGTCGTCACCGCCGGGCCGACCTTCGAGCCGATCGACCCGGTGCGCGGCATCACCAACCGCTCGAGCGGCAAGATGGGGTTCGCGATCGCGCAGGCCTGCGCCGAGGCGGGCGCCGAGGTGACGCTCGTCGCCGGCCCGGTCGCGCTGGCGACGCCGGCCGGCGTTCGTCGTCTCGACGTGACGACGGCGCTCGAGATGCGCGACGCGACACTCGTGGCCGTCCGTGACGCCGACCTGTTCGTGGCCACCGCAGCGGTCGCCGACTGGCGCGTCGACCGCGTCGCCGCGTCGAAGATCAAGAAGAAGGCAGGCGAGGGCGCACCGCCGTTGCGCCTCGTCGAGAACCCCGACATCCTGGCCGAGGTCGCGCGGCTCGATCCGCCGCCGTACTGCGTCGGCTTCGCCGCCGAGAGCGACGACATCGTCGCCAACGCACGCGCCAAGCTGGCGAAGAAGGGCGTTCCGCTCATCGTCGCCAACGACGGGCCGCGCGCGTTCGGCGCCGACGTCAATGCGATCACGCTGGTCGACGCCGACGGCGCAGTCGCCTGGCCGCCGGCGTCCAAGGTCGAGCTGGCGCAGCGGCTGGTCGGCGAGATCGCGCGGCGGCTGCGAGCATGAGCGCAACCGTCGCCGACGTCGACCTGCGCATCCTCGACCCGCGCGTCGCCGACCAGCTTCCGCCTACGCCACCGCGGGCAGCGCCGGGCTCGACCTGCGCGCCTGCATCGACGAGCCGCTGACGATCGAGCCGGGCCAGACGCATCTGGTCCCGACCGGGCTGTCCATCCACATCGCCGATGCGGGGCTTGCCGCGGTGATCCTGCCGCGCTCCGGGCTCGGCCATCGACACGGGATCGTCCTCGGCAATCTCGTCGGCCTCATCGACGCCGACTACCAGGGGCCGCTCATGGTGAGCTGCTGGAACCGGTCGGGCACGGCATACACCGTGCAGCCGTTCGAGCGCGTCGCGCAGCTCGTCGTCGTTCCGGTGGTGCGGGCCCGGTTTCGTGTCGTCGAGTCGTTCGACCAGAGCGGTCGCGGCAGCGGCGGCGTCGGCTCGACCGGC
>JBBSUK010000071.1:0-18712 GCA_038234975.1 Burkholderiales bacterium | reverse complement strand
GTTCGGATAGAGCTTGCGGGCGACGAAATACTCGTCCTCCAGCGCGATCTTCTCGAGCGCCATGGCGAGCTTGAAGATCGGATCGTCGTGCAGGCCGAGCGTGTCGAGCACCTCGTGGCAGGTCTCGCGCATCAGCTTGGCACGCGGGTCGTAGTTCTTGTAGACGCGATGGCCGAAGCCCATCAGCTTGACGCCGGAGCTCTTGTCCTTGACCTGCTTGATGAACTCGCCGATCTTCTCGACGCCGCCCATCTTCTGCATGTCCTCGAGCATGTTCAGCGCCGCCTCGTTCGCGCCACCGTGGGCCGGGCCCCACAGGCACGCCACGCCCGCGGCAATCGCCGCGAACGGGTTGGTGCCCGACGAGCCGCACAGCCGCACCGTCGAGGTCGATGCGTTCTGTTCATGGTCGGCATGGAGGATGAAGATCCGGTCCATCGCCCGCACCAGCACCTCGTTGGGTGAGTACTCCTCGCACGGCGTGGCGAACATCATGCGCATGAAGTTGCCGGCGTACGACAGGTCGTTCTTCGGGTAGATGTAGGGCTGGCCGATCGTGTACTTGTAGGCCATCGACACGAGCGTCGGCAGCTTGGCGATGAGCCGGATGGCCGAGATCTCGCGGTGCTCGGGATTGTTGATGTCGGTCGAGTCGTGATAGAAGGCCGACATCCCGCCCACCAGGCCCGTCATGATGGCCATCGGATGGGCATCGCGGCGAAAGCCACGCAGGAAGAACTGCATCTGCTCGTTGACCATCGTGTGGTGGCTCACGAGGTCGTCGAACTGGGTCTTCTGCGTTTCGTTCGGCAGCTCGCCGTACAGCAGCAGGTAGCACGTCTCGAGGAAGTCGCATTGCGTGGCGAGTTGCTCGATCGGGTAGCCGCGGTACAGCAGCTCGCCCTTGTCGCCGTCGATGTAGGTGATCGTCGAGTTGCACGACGCCGTCGACAGGAACCCGGGGTCGTAGGTGAACTTGCCGGTCTGCGCGTAGAGCTTGCGGATGTCGATCACGTCGGGCCCGATCGTGCCCTTGTAGATCGGCAGCTCCATTTCCGGCGTGCCATCGGAGAACGAAAGGGTGGCCTTGACGTCGGACGGGGTCATGCGGAAATCCTCGAGAGATGAATGGGCTGCGCCCCTGGGGCCCGGACCGTCTCCAGCACCTGGTGCACCTCGGGCCTGTCGAGGTGACCGGTCGGCTTCTGATGGCCGAGAAAGAGTTCGAGCAGCGTCGGGTCATCCAGCTGCATCAGCGCGGTGAGCGCATCGGCGTCGTCCTGCGAGAGAAGGCCGCGCAAGGCGAAGAAGCGCTCGACGAACAGGTCGTTCTCGAGCATCCCCCGACGACACCGCCAGCGCAGCTTCGACAGCGCCTCCGACGAGATCGGGTCGCGGCCGCCCATCAGACGGCTCGCCTCACCATCAGCTCCTTGATCTTGCCGATGGCACGGGTCGGGTTAAGGCCCTTCGGACAGACGTCGACGCAGTTCATGATCGTGTGGCAGCGGAACAGGCGATACGGATCCTCGAGGTTGTCGAGGCGCTCGCCGGTCGCCTGGTCGCGGCTGTCGGCGATGAAGCGGTAGGCCTGCAGCAGCCCGGCGGGGCCGACGAACTTGTCGGGGTTCCACCAGAAGCTCGGGCAGGCGGTCGAGCAGCTCGCGCAGAGGATGCACTCGTAGAGACCGTCGAGCTCCTCGCGCTCCTGGGGCGTTTGCAGGCGCTCCTTCTCCGGCGGGATGTCGTCGTTGACGAGATACGGCTTGATCGAGTGGTACTGCTTGAAGAACTGCGTCATGTCGACGATCAGGTCGCGCACGACCGGCAGCCCCGGCAGGGGCTTGAGCACGATCGGATCCTTCAGCGTGCGCATGTTCGTCAGGCACGCCAGGCCGTTCTTGCCGTTGATGTTCATCGCGTCAGACCCGCACACACCCTCGCGGCACGAGCGCCGGAAGGTGATGCTCGGGTCGAGCGACTTCAACTTGATCAGCGCGTCGAGCAGCATGCGCTCGCTGCCATCGAGCTCGACCTCGATCGTCTGCATCGACGGCGCCGCGCCCGACTCGGGGTCGTAGCGATAGATCTTGAAGGTGCGCTTGGTCATCGGCGTGTCGGCTCTCTTGTGTCGCGCTCTCGGCAGGTCAGAAGGTGCGGACCTTGGGCGGGATCGACTCCACCGACAGCGGCTCGAGGGTGACGGGCTTGTAGTCGAGGCGGTTGCCCTCGCTGTACCAGAGCGTGTGCTTCAGCCACTCGGCGTCGTTGCGGCCGTTCGGGTGCGCCGGGTCATCGATCGGGCGTTCGTAGTCCGACACGGTGTGCGCGCCCCTGCATTCGGTTCGCGCCGCGGCCGAGACCATCGTCGCCAGGGCGCATTCGACCAGGTTGTCGACCTCGAGCGCCTCGACGCGCGCCGTGTTGAAGACCTGCGACTTGTCCGCCAGGTGCATCGCCTTCGCGCGCTCGGCGATCGCCTTGACCTTGTCGACGCCCTCGTCCATCGACGCCTGGGTGCGGAACACGCCGGCATGCAGTTGCATCGTCTTGCGCAGGTCCCCCGCGACCGCCTGCGAGTACTCGCCGCCGGTCGACGCGTCGAGGCGGGCGACGCGCGACGCGGTGTAGTCGACGGCGTTGGCCGGCAACGGCTTGTGCATGCGACCGGCGAGCTGCTCCGAGACGATGAAGTCACCCGTCGCCCTGCCGAAGACGAGCAGGTCGAGCAGCGAATTGGTGCCCAGCCGGTTCGCGCCGTGCACGCTGACGCACGAGCACTCGCCGACGGCATAGAGCCCGCCGACGACGGCCCGGTGGTCGTCGCCCTGTGTCGCCACGACCTGGCCCTGGATGTTGGTGGGGATGCCGCCCATCTGGTAGTGGATCGTCGGCACGACCGGAATCGGCTCGCGCGTGATGTCGACGTTGGCGAAGTTGTGGCCGATCTCGAGCACCGAGGGCAGGCGCTTGTGGATCGTGTCGGCGCCGAGGTGCGTCATGTCGAGGACGATGTAGTCCTTCTCGGGGCCGCAGCCGCGCCCTTCCTTGATTTCCTGGTCCATGCAGCGCGACACGAAGTCGCGCGGCGCCAGGTCCTTCAGGGTCGGCGCGTAGCGCTCCATGAAACGCTCGCCCTGCGAGTTGCGCAGGATCGCGCCCTCGCCGCGGCAGCCTTCGGTGAGCAGCACGCCGGCGCCGTAGACGCCGGTCGGGTGGAACTGCCAGAACTCCATGTCCTCGAGCGGCAGGCCGGCGCGCGCCGCCATGCCCAGGCCGTCGCCGGTGTTGATGTAGGCGTTGGTGGAAGCAGCGAAGATGCGGCCGGCGCCGCCCGTGGCGAGCAGCACCGCCTTGGCCTGCAGGATGTGCAGGTCGCCCGTCTCCATCTCGAGCGCGGTGACGCCGACGACGTCTCCTTCGCTGTCGCGGATCAGGTCGAGCGCCATCCACTCGACGAAGAACTGCGTCTTCGCCTTCACGTTCTGCTGGTACAGCGTGTGCAGCATCGCGTGGCCGGTGCGGTCGGCCGCGGCGCAGGCGCGCTGCACGGGCTTCTCGCCGTAGTTGGCGGTGTGGCCGCCGAACGGACGCTGGTAGATCGTGCCGTCGGGGTTGCGGTCGAACGGCATCCCGAAGTGCTCGAGTTCGTAGACGACCTCGGGCGCGCGGCGGCACATGAATTCGATCGCGTCCTGGTCGCCCAGCCAGTCGCCGCCCTTGACGGTGTCGTAGAAGTGGTAGTGCCAGTTGTCCTCGCTCATGTTGCCGAGCGAAGCGCCGATGCCGCCCTGGGCGGCGACGGTGTGCGAACGGGTCGGGAACACCTTCGACAGCGACGCGACGTTGAGGCCGGCGCGAGCGAGTTGCAGTGCCGCTCGCATGCCCGAGCCACCGGCGCCGACGATGACGACGTCGAACCGGCGGACCGGCGCCTTCTGCAGGTGGATGGCGGGTGCACCGCCCGGCGTGAAGGCCATCGTCATAGCCTCCAGAGCACCTGGATGGCCCAACCGGCGCAACCCACCAGCCACACGATCGTCGCGATCTCGAGTCCGAGCCGCACGCCGACCGGCTTCACGTAGTCCATCCAGATGTCGCGCATGCCGACCCAGACGTGCCACAGCAGCGAGACGATGGTCACGAACGTGAGCACCTTCATCCACTGCTGCGAGAAGATCGCCGACCACTTGTAGTAGTCGACCGGCCCCGGCAACAGGATCTGCACGACGACCGCGAGCGTGAAGACCGCCATCACGATCGACGTGACCCGCTGGGCGAGCCAGTCCTTGAGCCCGTAATGGGCGCCGACGACGAGGCGGCGCGAACCGTAGGTGGCGCTCATGTCAGAGGACGAACAGCTTGATGCCGACCGCGAAGGCGATCAGCGTGCCGATCGCCATCGCCGCGATCGCCGACCAGCGGCCGAACGCGAGGTCGACCTCGTGCGTCGCGTCCATCCACAGGTGGCGGATGCCCGAGCACAGATGCAGCAGGTAGGCCCAGATCAGCGCGAAGGCGACGATCTTCACCAGCCACCCGGGAAAGAGGCCGAGGCCGGCGGCAAACGCGCTCGAGAACTGCGCATAGCTCACCTCCGAGGTGACGCTCTTGTCGAACATCCAGATCGCGAACGGCAGGAGCAGGAAGACGAAGGCACCGGTGATGCGGTGCAGGATCGAGACGATCCCGGCGGGCGGCAGGCGATACGATGCGATCTGCGTGATGTGGATGTTGCGATGGATCGGCCGGGGCGTGCCCCGCTGTTCCTGAAGCGACGTGACCATGTGCCTGTTCGACCCTCGTTGGGTGCAGTGCCGACAGGCACAGCCGGACGATTTTATTGCAATGCAGCACCTCGGCGCTGATTCCCTGGAGAACCCATGAGCAAGAAGCCCGTTCGCGTCGCCGTCACCGGCGCCGCCGGACAGATCGGATACGCCCTTCTCTTTCGCATCGCCTCGGGCGAGATGCTCGGCAGGGACCAGCCGGTAATCCTGCAGCTGCTCGAGATCCCCGACGAGAAGGCGCAGAAGGCGCTCAAGGGCGTGATGATGGAACTCGACGACTGCGCCTTCCCGCTGCTCGCGGGGATGGTCGCGTCGGGCGATCCGATGGTGGCGTTCAAGGACGCCGACTACGCCCTGCTCGTCGGTGCCCGGCCGCGCGGGCCCGGCATGGAGCGCAAGGACCTGCTCTCGGCCAACGCCCAGATCTTCACCGCGCAGGGCAAGGCTCTCGATGCGGTCGCGTCGCGAGATGTCTTGGTGCTGGTCGTCGGCAACCCGGCCAACACGAACGCGTGGATCGCCATGAAGAGCGCGCCCTCGCTGCCCAAGCGCAACTTCACGGCGATGCTGCGCCTCGACCACAACCGCGCCGCGAGCCAGATCGCGCAGAAGACCGGCAAGCCGGTCGCGTCGATCGAGAAGCTCGCCGTATGGGGCAACCACTCGCCGACGATGTATGCCGACTACCGCTTCGCGACGATCGACGGAAAGCCGGTCAAGGACATGATCGGCGACGACGCCTGGAACCGCGACACCTTCCTTCCCACGGTCGGCAAGCGGGGCGCGGCGATCATCGAGGCGCGCGGCCTTTCGTCGGCGGCATCGGCAGCCAATGCGGCCATCGACCACATGCACGACTGGGCGCTCGGCAGCGGAGGCAAGTGGGTGACGATGGGCATCCCGTCCGACGGCTCCTACGGCATCCCGGTCGACACGATGTTCGGCGTCCCGGTCACGACCTCCGCAGGCACCTACGAGAGGGTCAAGGATCTGCCGATCGATGCGTTCAGCCAGCAGCGAATCGACGCGACGCTGAAGGAGCTGCAGGAGGAGCAGGACGGCGTCAAGCACCTGGTGTGACGGGCGCGGCGTGACGGATCACCGCCGCCGCGGTAACGACGGGTAAGGCCGCGAAGGCCGCCCCGCCGGCGGGTACCACAATGGCGCCCGCCTCCCTGCACCCCGAAGGTTCACCGATGCCGATTTCAGTTTCATCCAGGCCCGCGACGCCGGCACTTGTCTGCGCCACCGCGTTCGCCTGTGCCGCCCTGTTCCACGCGCCCGCCGACGCGCAGACGCTGGTCGCCGCGGCCAAGTCGTCGAAAGCGCGCCGCATCGCGCCGCCGCCGAAAAAGCCGCTCCCGGAAACGGTCGTTCCCGACGCGAACGGCGAGCAGATCTCGGCTGCCGAGATGGTGTTCTACGGCCACTACGAGTGCGAATTCAACCAGGTCGTCGACATCCTGCCGAGCCCGAAGCACGCGCACTACGTCGACGTCAAGCACGGCAAGGGCGCCTGGCTGATGCGGCCCGTGCTGTCGTCGACCGGCGCCATCCGCCTCGAGGACCTGCTCAACGAGACGTTGATGGTGCAGATCGCGAGCAAGTCGATGCTGCTCAACGTGAAGACCGGACACCGCATCGTCGACGCCTGCATCAGCCCGAAGCAGCGCGAGCTCATGGAGGCGGCGCGCGCCGCAAAGGCAGCAGACGCGGCGGCGGCAGCCGCCTCGGGCGTCGCGCCGGCGCCGACACCGGCGCCGCTCCTCGGACCGTCTCCGGCGGCGTCCTCCTCCACGTCCTGACGCTCAGGCGGGGCGTCGTGGCGGTTCGATAATCGCCGCCATGTCCAGACCCTTCAATTTCAGCCCCGGCCCGGCGACGCTGCCGCAGACAGTGCTGCGCCAGGCCGCCGCCGAGCTCCTCGACTGGCACGGCACCGGCATGTCGGTGATGGAGATGAGCCATCGCGGCAGCCACTTCCTCCAGGTGCAGGCCGACGCCGAGGCGTCGCTGCGGCGCCTCGCCTCGATCCCCGCGGATTACAAGGTGCTCTTCCTGCAAGGCGGCGCGATCGGCCAGAACGCGATCGTGCCGATGAACCTGCTGCGCGCAAGGACGCGCGCCGACTACGTCGACACCGGCGCATGGTCGACGCGGTCGATGGCCGAGGCGGCGCGCTACTGCGCGGTCAACGTCGCGGCGAGCGGCAAGGACAGCGGCTACACGGCCATCCCGCCGCAGTCCGCGTGGCGGCTCGACCCCGAGGCGGCGTACGTCCACATCTGCGCCAACGAGACGATCGGCGGCGTCGAGTACCACTGGACGCCCGACACCGGCGACGTGCCGCTGGTGGCCGACATGTCTTCGAACATCCTGTCGCGCCCGTTCGATGTGGAGCGCTACGGCCTCGTGTACGGCGGTGCGCAGAAGAACATCGGCCCGGCCGGGCTCACCTTCGTGATCGTTCGCGACGACCTACTCGGCGGCGCGCTGCCGATCACGCCCGAGGCGTTCAACTACACCGTGCAGGCGGCGAACAACTCGATGATCAACACGCCGCCGACGTGGTCGATCTACCTCTCCGGACTCGTCTTCGCATGGCTGGAGGAACAGGGCGGGCTCGCGGCGATGGAGGCCGTCAACCGCCGGAAGGCGGCCCTGCTCTACGAGACGATCGACTCGAGCGAGCTCTACGAGAACCGCGTCGCCGTCGCCGACCGCTCGATCATGAACGTCGTCTTCCAGCTTCGCGAACCGGCGCTCGAAAGCGCCTTCCTCGACGGCGCCAAGGCCGAAGGCCTGCTCAATCTCAAGGGCCACCGGCTGATCGGCGGCATCCGTGCGTCGATCTACAACGCGATGCCCATCGACGGCGTTCGCGCGCTGGTCGAGTTCATGCGTCGCTTCGAAGCCGCTCGCGGATGATGGATATGCATTGATCGGTATGCAAAAGTCAGGCATACTTCGGCGCGAAGGAGACATATGGACGCCATCGTCGCCGAGCGAGGCCAGATCACCCTGCCGAAAGCCGTTCGCGATGCGCTCGGCCTGACCAAGGGCACGCAGCTCAAGGTCGAGCTCGACGGCGGCCGCATCATCCTGCGCAAGAACGTCGACGATGCGCTGTCGCGGATTCGCGGCCGGTACAAGCTGCCCGAGGGCATGACATCCGACGACGTGATGCGCGAGTTGCGCGGGCGCGCGCCGGGCGACCCCTACCTGCCGCCCGACGACCCCCAGGCCGAGCGACGCGAGTGATCGCGGTGGACTCCAGCGTCGTCGTCGACCTGCTCGGGCGAGACGACCGCGCGGCGGCCGCCGAAGACGCGTTGCGACGCGCACTGGCGCTCGGGCCCGTCGTGGCCTGCGACGTCGTCGTCGCCGAGGTTGTCGCCGGGCTCGGCTACGGCAGTGACTTCCTCGAAACACTCGAGGACGCAGGCATCCGCTTCTCGCCTGCCGAGCTGCGCTCGGCGGTCCGTGCCGGCGAGATGCAGCGCCGCTATCGGCAACGGCTGAAATCGTCGGCGACGGATGTCGCGCCGCAGCGCTCGGTGCCCGACTTCCTGATCGGCGCCCACGCGCTGCTGCAATGCACCGGGCTCATCACCCGCGACGAAAGCTTCTTCCGCGACTACTTCAAGGGCTTGCGCATCATCGTGCCGCAGGTCACCAGCTGACCCGACCCATCCGAGGAATTCATGTCACACGTCTACGCCGACCTCCGCAAGACCTTCACGACCGCCTCCGGCAAGCAGGGCCGCTTCTGGTCGCTGCCGGCGCTCGCCAGGCAGCACCCCAACGTCTCGCGCCTGCCGGTGTCAATCCGCATCGTCCTCGAGTCGGTGCTGCGCAACTGCGACGGCCAGAAGGTGATGCCGGAACACGTGAGCCAGCTCGCGAACTGGAAGCCGAATGCGGCGCGCGAGGAGGAGATCCCGTTCGTGGTCGCCCGCGTCGTGCTGCAGGACTTCACCGGCGTGCCGCTGCTCGCCGACCTCGCCGCGATGCGCAACGTCGCCGCCGAGATGGGCAAGGACCCGAAGACGATCGAGCCGCTCGTTCCGGTCGACCTCGTCGTCGACCACTCGGTGATGGTCGACTACTTCGGCACGAAGAGCGCGCTCGACCTCAACATGAAGCTCGAGTTCAAGCGCAACCTCGAGCGCTACCAGTTCATGAAGTGGGGCATGCAGGCGTTCGACACCTTCGGCGTCGTGCCGCCAGGCTTCGGCATCGTCCACCAGGTCAACCTCGAGTACCTCGCGCGCGGCGTGCACAAGTCGAGCGTGAAGGGCGCGAAGAACGGCGAAGCCGCCGTCTACTACCCCGACTCGCTGGTCGGCACCGACAGCCACACGACGATGATCAACGGCATCGGCGTCGTCGGCTGGGGCGTCGGCGGCATCGAGGCCGAGGCGGCGATGCTCGGCCAGCCGGTCTACCTGCTGACGCCCGACGTGGTCGGCTTCGAGTTCACGGGCAAGCTGCGCGAAGGCGTGACCGCGACCGACCTCGTGCTCGCCGTGACCGAGATCCTGCGCAAGGAGAAGGTCGTCGGCAAGTTCGTCGAGTTCTTCGGCGCCGGCACCGAAGGCCTGTCGGTCCCCGACCGGGCGACGATGGCCAACATGGCGCCCGAGTACGGCGCGACGATGGGCTTCTTCCCGGTCGACGACAAGACGATCGAGTACTTCGAGGGCACCGGCCGGACCAAGGCCGAGATCGACGCGTTCAAGGCCTATTTCCAGGCCCAGGGCCTGTACGGCATCCCGCGCGGCGGCCAGATCGACTACACGAAGGTCGTGCGGCTCGACCTCGGCAGCGTCGCGCCGAGCCTGGCGGGGCCGAAGCGCCCGCAAGACCGGATCGAGATCGGTGCGGTGAAGCGGCAGTTCACGTCGCTCTACTCGAAGTCGCCCGCGGACAGCGGCTTCAACCAGCCTGCCGATCAGCTGCTGACGCGCCACCTCGTTCGCGGCGCCGACGCGTCGGCCGACGACGAGAAGAAAGTTCCACACTCGCCAGCGGTGCCGCCGGGTGCGCCGCGCCAAGTCGAGGAGATGAACGCCAACAAGCCGACGCTCGCCGCGGCGCTCTACGAAGCCGAGCCCCGACCGAAGAAGACGAAGGACCGTACCGTCGGCAACGGCGACGTGCTGATCGCGGCGATCACGTCGTGCACGAACACGTCGAACCCGAGCGTCATGCTCGCCGCGGGGCTGGTCGCGAAGAAGGCGGTCGAGGCGGGGCTCAAGGTCGGCCCGAACGTGAAGACGTCGCTCGCCCCGGGCTCGCGCATCGTCACCGAGTACCTGACCAAGGCTGGCCTCCTGCCCTACCTCGAGAAGCTCGGCTTTGCCGTCGCGGCCTACGGCTGCACCACCTGCATCGGCAACGCCGGGGACCTGGTTCCGGAGCTCAACGAGGCGATCACGAAGAACGACCTGGTGTGCGCCGCAGTGCTCTCGGGCAACCGCAATTTCGAGGCGCGCATTCACCCGAACATCAAGGCGAACTTCCTCGCCAGCCCGCCGCTCGTGGTCGCCTACGCCATCGCCGGAACGATGCTGCGCGACCTCATGACCGAGCCGGTCGGGAAGGGCAAGGGCGGCAAGGACGTGTACCTCGGCGACATCTGGCCGACCAGCGACGAGGTCGCCGCGCTGATGAAGTACGCGATGAACGGCAATGCGTTCAAGGCGAACTACGAGAAGGTCGCGAGCGAGCCCGGCGAGCTGTGGCAGAAGATCAAGGGCGTGTCGGGCAACGTCTACAGCTGGCCAACCTCGACCTACATCGCCGAGCCGCCGTTCTTCGAGGGTTTCGCGATGCAACCGAAGGCGGCCGAGGCTGGCGTGAAGGGCGCGCGCGCGATGGCGCTCTTCGGCGACTCGATCACCACCGACCACATCTCGCCCGCCGGGTCGATCAAGGAGTCGTCGCCTGCCGGGCAGTGGCTGAAGGACAACGGCGTCGTCAAGGCCGATTTCAACTCCTACGGCTCCAGGCGCGGCAACCACGACGTGATGATGCGCGGCACCTTCGCCAACGTGCGAATCAAGAACCTCATGATCCCGCCCGAGGCAGACGGCTCGCGCGAGGAAGGCGGGGTGACGCTGTTCCAGCCGTCGGGCGAAAAGATGTTCATCTATGACGCGGCGATGCAGTACATGGCCGAGGGCACGCCGACGATCGTCTTCGGCGGCGAGGAATACGGCACCGGGTCGAGCCGCGACTGGGCCGCCAAGGGCACGCAGCTGCTCGGCATCAAGGCGGTCGTGGCGCGCAGCTTCGAGCGCATCCACCGATCCAACCTGGTCGGCATGGGCGTGCTGCCGCTGCAGTTCAAGCCGGGCGATTCGTGGGAGTCGCTCGGCATCGACGGCACCGAGACCTTCGATGTCGAAGTCGCCGCCGACGTCAAGCCGCAGCAGGACGCGACGCTGGTGATCCACGGCAAAGGCGGGAAGTCGCGCCGTGTGCCGCTCGTACTGCGGATCGACACCGCGATCGAGGTCGACTACTACAAGCACGGCGGCATCCTGCCGTTCGTGCTGCGGCAGTTGCTGGCGGCCTGACCTGGAACGTCGCCGAGGCGCCCGAACGGCTTCAGTAACGCGAAGGCCCGTCGCAAGCCGAGTCGTAGCCCTGCCCGGTTTCGGTCACGACCCCCGACACCGTGCTGAACGAGACCTGGAACACCACGCAGTCGCCCTCGGGCGGCGCGAAGCGGTAGTTCCAGACGTTCGACCTCTGCCATCCGACGGGAAAGGTCGACGCGGGGCGACCGATGCGGGCGACGACGTCGTTCGGCGACATGCCCGTGCTGATCTGCTCGTTCAGCGTGCGCAGCGTCATGACGCGGCTGTTGGGAAGCGCCAGCGTCTGCTGGAAGCTCGCGCACGATGCGAGCAGGCCCGCCGACGCGACCACGAACGCGGCGCGACCAGGCAGCGTTCTTCTGCAAGTTCCTGTCATGTCCCTGCTCCTTCCTGGCAACCGTCCCTCGGGGGAACGCCGATTCTGGTCCGCTTCCTAGAATCCCCTCGATGAACGGTGCCGACCATTTTCTCGACGTCCACGAGGACGGCATCTTCGCGATCGACACGGGGTTCCATCGCCCGCGGTTCGACGCCGCATGGCTGATCGTCGAGAACGGGCGTGGCGCGTTCGTCGACACCGGCACCAACCATTCGGTGCCTCGGCTGCTGGCCGCGCTCACGGCCGCCAGGCTCGAGCCTGCCGACGTCGATTTCGTCATTCCGACCCATGTCCATCTCGACCACGCGGGCGGCGTCGGCCTGCTGATGCGCGCGTTGCCGAACGCGACGCTCGTCGTCCACCCGCGCGGCGCCCGGCACATGGTCGACCCTGCGCACCTGGTTCGCAGCGCGACGGCGGTGTACGGAGAGGCCGAGATGGCGAGCTCGTACGGCGCGATCCTCGGCGTCGACGCCGCCCGCGTGCGCAAGACGACCGACGGCATGACGATCGAGCTGGCCGGCCGGCCACTCGTCTTCCTGCACACGCCCGGCCACGCGATGCACCACCACTGCATCGTCGACGCGCGCAGCGGCGGCGTCTTCACCGGCGACACCTTCGGCATCTCGTATCGCGAGTTCGACACCCGGCGAGGGGCCTGGGCGATGCCGACGACGACGCCGGTGCAGTTCCAGCCCGAGGCGCTCAAGCGTTCGATCGACCGCATCGTCGCGCTCGAGCCGCGCTGGCTCTACCTCACGCACTACGGCCGCGTCGGTGGCAGCACCGCCGAGACGGCCCGGCTCGGTGCGCTCCTTCACGGGCAGATCGACGCGATCGTGGCGCTCGGCCGCTCGACCGAACCCGGAACGAACCGGCTTGCGACGCTGCGTCGAGGCCTCGAGCAGATCCACGTCCGCAGCCTGCGGGACCATGGCGTCGGGCTCGCCGACGACATCGTCTGCAGCCTGCTCGCGCTCGACTGCGAACTGAACGCGCAAGGCACCGCCATCTGGCTCGACCGGATCGCCGCCTGAACCACCAGCTTCCACCGGAGACACGACATGCGACTGCTGCACACCATGCTGCGTGTCGGCGACCTGCAAAGGTCGATCGACTTCTACACCACCGTCATGGGCATGTCGCTGCTGCGCAAGACCGAGCGCCCCGGCCAGGGCTACTCCCTCGCCTTCGTCGGCTACGCCGCCAACCCGGAGCAGGCCGAGATCGAGCTCACGTACAACCACGGCGTCTCGAGCTACGAGCTCGGCAGCGCCTACGGCCACATCGCGCTCGGGGTCGCCGATGCCCATGCCGCGTGCGAGAAGATCCGCGCCGGCGGCGGCAACGTCACCCGCGAGCCTGGCCCGGTCAAGGGCGGCAGCACGGTCATCGCCTTCGTGACCGATCCCGACGGCTACAAGATCGAGCTGATCCAGCGCGACGCGTAGCCAGGGCGACGAGGGCTCACCGCAGCGTGATGACGGCGCGATCGGCGTCGCGCGGCGAAAGGCTGCCCTCGGGCATCTCGACCAGCTCGGTCTGCATCTTGCTGCCCGTGATCCCGTCGGCCATCGCTTCGTGGCGGATCGCCGCGGCGCGAGCCTTCGCGAGCTCGAGATCGCGCGCCTTGTTGGCGCCCGTGACGTAGCGCAAGGTGACGCGGAACGTCTTGTCGCCCGCCTTGGCCCGCTGCACGACGTCGGCGACCTTCGCGCCGGTGCCGGCCGGCAGCTTGTCGGACCCGGCGAGGAATGTCACCTCGTCTGGCGCCGACGATGTCGGCTCCGAACCGGCCTGCGACGTTGCAGCCACGACGGGCGTCGGCGCGACCGTCGGCGTCGACGGTGCCGACGCGACCGGCGCCGCCGCCGTCGGGGCGTCGGCCGAATTGCGACCGGCGAGCACGATTCCTGCAAGGGCGATGACGATCAGCACCACCACCACACCGACCACCACCGTGCGCGACGAGCTCGCGGCTGTCGGTTTCCGGCTCGGTGCTGACTTGGGATTGCTCATGAATTCCTCGGCTCTTTCGGCGTTTCCGGGTGACCTTCACCGCGTCTGCGGCTTGCCCGACGTTTCACAATTCTAGGGTTCGATGGACTCGCCCACCCTCTGCCCTTCCCTTCGAAGCAGCCCCGAAGCGCTGCTCGGCGAGACACTTTCCGCATGGAACGGCAATGGCGACATCTGGGTGTTCGGCTACGCCTCGCTGATCTGGCGGCCCGAGTTCGTTGCCGCCGAGGAACGCCCGGCGACCGTGTTCGGGTTCCACCGCGCGCTGGCCATGCGGTCGCGGGTGAACCGCGGCACGCCGGAATGCCCCGGCCTCGTCTTCGCGCTGGTGGCAGGAGGTTCGTGCCGCGGCCGCGTGTTCCGCATCGAGCAGGGTCGCGTCGAGGCCGAGCTGACACGCCTCTGGAAGCGCGAGATGCCCAACGCGGTCTACGACCCGCGCTGGCTGCCGTGCCGGTCGCCGGCGGGTGCGATCCGGGCGCTGGCGTTCACCCTCGACCGGCGCAGCCCGAGCCACACCGGTCCGGTCGACGACGACCAGATGCTCGGCATCCTGCGCACTGCCAGCGGCCGATACGGAACGACGCTGTCATACCTCGAGGAGACGGCCCGTTGCCTGGAAGGCTGCGGCATCCGCGATCGGGGCATCGAGCGCCTGGTCGAGCTCGCCCGTGCGCACGCCCTGCTCACGACCACGGCCTACGGGAAGATCGCCTAGAACGCGCTGTCGGCCGCCGGGGCTCGCCACACCGCGCCGCCCGCGGCGAGCTCGAGGTCCAGCACGGTGTCGATGTCGACCAGGATGCCCGCGTCCTCGCAGTCGACGGCCTGTGCCGGGTAGCGGGCGACGAGTCGGCGCGCGCCCTCGTCTCCGCTCAGCTCGACCAGCTCCGAGTACAGCTCGGCGGCAAACCCGACCGGATGGCCGCGCCGGCCGTTGAACTGGGCGAACGCGATGGGATGCCCGGCGAGCTGCCGTGCCACCGCGCGCAGGGTCTGCGGCTCGACCAGCGGCATGTCGCCCGGAAGGATCAGCCAACCCTCGGCCCTCGGCGTCGCGCCGACGCCGGCAGCGATCGAGCGGCCGATGCCCTGCTCCGGGTCCGCCGTGTCGCCGACCTCGGGCAGCACCA
The DNA here is from genome assembly GCA_038234975.1 of Burkholderiales bacterium. Taxonomy (GTDB): domain Bacteria; phylum Pseudomonadota; class Gammaproteobacteria; order Burkholderiales; family Burkholderiaceae_C; genus Schlegelella_A. The sequence goes on along the minus strand of JBBSUK010000071.1, from coordinate 3,783 downwards.
CGATGTCGCGGGCGGCGACGCTGGCACGGGCCAGGTCGAACAGCGGTGGCGTCGTGACGACGACCACCGGCAACCCGCTCTCGATGGCATGGCGCAGGGTCGTGCCGAGCACGGTGTCGTCGGCCAGTGGCGCCGCGAGCTTGTGCACGCCGGCATACGCAAGCGCACCGGCGCCGGCGCGGAACCTGGAGCCGCGACCTGCCGCCAGGACGATGAGCGTGCATGGATCGAACATGCCCGAGGATGCGGCACCTCGCGGCGCGAAGGTAGTGGGACGATCACGTAAGGCCTAGTCCGTAAGCACGCCGACGGGCAAACGATGCACGCGTGCGGCCGATCGCGGCGAACCGCCGATTCCTATACTGCCCGCATGACCGAAATCAGCGTCGACCTGGCCGCGCTGCGCCGCAGCTACGAGATGGCCGAGCTCGACGAGAACGCCGCCGATGCCGACCCGCAGCGCCAGTTCCAGGCGTGGCTGCAGCAGGCGCTGGCGGCGAAGCTGCCGGAGCCCAACGCAATGACGCTGGCCACCGTCGGCTCCGACGGACGGCCGTCGACCCGCGTCGTCCTCGTCAAGGGCGCCGACGAGCGCGGCATCGTCTGGTACACGAACTACGACAGTCGCAAGGGCAGCGAGCTCGCAGTCCATCCCTGCGCGGCGCTGCAGTTCCACTGGATCGAGCTCGAGCGCGTGGTGCGCATCGAAGGCATGGTCGAACGCGTCTCGGCAGAGGAGTCCGACGCCTATTTCGCCTCGCGTCCGCTCGATTCGCGCATCGGCGCCTGGGCGTCGCCGCAGAGCCAGGTGATCGGATCGCGCGCGGTGCTGCTCGCCAACGCCGCGCGCTACGGGGCGAAGTACATGCTCAAGCCGCCGCGGCCGCCGCACTGGGGGGGTTTTCGCCTCGTGCCCGACCGCTGGGAGTTCTGGCAGGGCCGCAAGTCGCGCCTGCACGACCGGCTCCGCTACCGGCGCGAGGCCGGTGCGTGGGTCCGCGAACGCCTGGCGCCGTGACGATGCAGCCGGTGCGGCGCTCGCGCCGTCGATCGTGCGCGGCTCAGAACGACACATGCACGCCGGCCTTGACGGCCCGACCGGCAAGCGGAACGAGGCCACGGATGGTCTCGACCGTCGCCGCGTTGTAGGCCAGCTTGTCGCCCAGGTTGGTCGCCTTGACGAACCAGTAGGCGTCGAGCCCGCCGAGCGCCGCCTTGCGCGTCAACGCCAGGTTGACGATGCCCCAGCCCGCCGTCGGTCGGTCGGTGTCTGGCACGCGGTCCTGGCGCGACGCGAGCTCCCATTCGATGCGCCCGAGCCACGGTCCGGTGCGCGCGTCGACGCCCAGCGTCGCCCGCAGCGGCGCGGTGCGCGGCAACGGCTCGCCGCTGTCGCGGTTGGTTGCGCGCGTGTAGTCGCCCTTGGCCGAGACGTCGAGCGTCCAGGCGCCGTCGAGCAGGCGGTGCTTCGCTTCGGCCTCGATGCCGTCGAAGCGAGCCCGCACCGGCCGGAAGACGAACTCGGGAAACGATTCGATCGTCCCTCCGGTGGCCTCGAGCGAGATGAAGCGCGAGAAGCGCGCCGCGTAGACGCCGAGGCGCGCGCTGCTCGCACCGTCCTCCCACAGCAGCGCGATGTCGAGGTTGTGGCCACGCTCCGAACGCAGTGTCGTGTCACCACGCTCGTAGGCGCCGGTCGCCGCATGCACGCCGTTCGCATAGAGCTCGAAGGAGGTCGGCGCGCGTTCCGTGGAGCTGGCGTTGGCCGAGACGCTCCACTGCTGCGACAGCCTGAAGACGTGGCCGAGCGACGCGCTGACGAGCGAGAACGAGCGCGTCGTCGCCGGCCCGAAGCGGTCGTCGCCCGGGACGGCGTCGCCGTCCGACGCGACCCTGACGTGCTCGACGCGCAATCCGCCGCTGGAAGTGCCGAACGGCGTCGCCGCTTCTTCGACGACGAAGCCCGACGCCTTGCGCGTCTGCGTCGTCGGCACGAACGCCTCTTCTCCCAGTGCCGAGAACGACACGCGCTCGTACTGGGCACCGACCACCCCTTTCAGAGGCCCGATCGGCGCGTGCTCGACCTCGACGCGCGCCTCCGGCCCACGCGTCCTGAAGGTCGTGCCGATGGCGCCGCTGCCGTCGATCTCCTCGTGCTGGTACCGGGTGCCGTTGAGCTGGAAGCGCGCCGTGCGCACTGGCCCGCCGAGGTCGCGCCACTCGCCGGAAAGCGCGACGTGGTCGCGCTTCATCCGGATCGTCACGTCGGGCTCGGCGGTCGCACCGTAGCGGTTGTCGTAGGTGTCGACCGACAGGCCGAGCCATCCCGAGCCGAAGGTCCACGACCCGCCGAGTGCACCGCCCGACGTGCGCGCGGCCGAGTTGCGGATGCGCGTTGTCGAATCGAGCACCGTGCCGTCGGCCTCGACGGGGCGGTAGCGCGGCACCGAGAGATCGCTCGTTCGCCGGCCGAAGGCGTCGGCATGGAAGGCCAGCGTTCCATTGCCGCCCTCGACGATGGCCGACGCTCCTCGCTCGCGGTCGGCGCCGCCGAGGCGCACTTCCGCGTCGCCGCCGAGCGACGTCAGCGGTGCCTTCGGGATCCGGTTGTCGATCGCGTTGACGACGCCGCCGATGGCGCTGCCGCCGTACTGCAGCGCCGCCGGGCCGCGCAGCACCTCGACGCGCTCGACGGCGAGCGGGTCGATCGGCACGGCGTGGTCGAAGCTGAGCGACGACGCGTCGAGCGACGCGCCGGAGTTCGAGAGCACGCGCACCCGGTCGCCGTCGAAGCCGCGAATGACCGGCCGGTTGGCATTCGGTCCGAAGTAGGTCGACGAGACGCCGGGCTCGCCGGCGAGCGTCTCGCCGAGCGAGCTGCCTCGCCTCAGGACGAGCTCGTCACCCGACAGGACGGTGACGGGCGCGACGATCTCGCGCGAGCCAAGCGGGTTGCCGGTGACGACGACCGGCGCGAGGGTCGAGGCGTTGGCTGCGGCTGGAACGACAGGTGGGTTCGCGGCCGACGCGGCCGTGGCCGGTCGAGAAGGACGGTCGAGGGCAGACGGTGTCGTCTGGGCGTGGGCGACGCGCGAGGCGACGACGGATGCGAATGCGACGGCGAGCAGGTCGCGCAAGGAAGGCTGATGCATGGAAATCCCGAGGTGACGCTCCGGTGGGGCCGGAAGCGATGGTCCGAGCGCGGGCCACCGTCGAGGTCGCCACACGCACCTCGCCGCCTGCAAAAGGCGGCGCACTCGTCAGGCGAGCGGAGGCGGACCCCGGGCGAGAAAGCCGCGCGCCTGCGCGGCCGTGTGCCAGCTGGAATGCGGCAGCGGGAGCTCGACCGCCGGCGGGACGGCGGGCACGTCGAGCGCGGCGAAGCCGCCGGCGAGGTCGCCGTGGCTCGCCTGGTCGTAGGCGTCGCAACCGTGCCCGTTCGCAGCGTGGCCGGCGAAGAGGCGTTCCAGCCAGCCCGTGGCGTGGCCGTCGGCCCCGTGCGGCGCGTGCACCACCCGGTGCATGACGCCGAGCGTCTGCAGCAGCGCCAGCGCGAGACACAGGGACAGGACGAGCGAGCGAGCCCGACCGCCGACGCGCGGCGGCGCGTCGTGCGTTGAACGTGGGACTGGCGAACGGGTACGCATCGAACGGCCGCGCAGTCTAGACGGAAGCGGCGGAAGAGCGATGGTCATGGCGTGAGCGCACACCGATGGATACCGACCGCGACGGCTTCACCGGTCACAATCCGCGCCGCCGCATCCAGCACGCCTCGCGCCCGCG
>JBBSUK010000070.1:0-19041 GCA_038234975.1 Burkholderiales bacterium | reverse complement strand
CGAGAACCTGCCCGAGCCGTCGCGCGAGTCGCGCGGCGCCGACCGCAAGGGTGGCGGCCTCGGCTTCAACGACCTGGCGATCTTCCTGTTCGTCGCCGCGCCCATCCTCGGCGGCCTGCTCGTGCGCGGCTTCGGCCGCAAGGGCGGTGCCTTCCTCGCGGGCAGCGCGATCGGCGCCGTCGGCTGGTGGATCACGGCGAGCCTGCTGGTCGGCCTCGGTGCCGGTGTCGTTGCGATGTTCCTGGTCGGCGTGATGGGCATGGGCGCCGGCCGTGGCGGCGGCCGCGGCGGCGGCATGGGCCCGATCGTCTGGGGCGGTGGCGGCGGCGGCTTCGGCGGCGGAGGCGGTGGCTTCAGCTCCGGCGGCGGCGGCAACTTCGGCGGCGGCGGCGCGTCGGGCAGCTGGTGAAGGCGAGGGCACGAACGCCATGACGACGCCGACCCATCACACCCCGCGCTGGTGGCGTCTCGTGCGCCACCGCCTGCTCGACGAGGGCGACGCGATGCGCGCGCTCGGCAGCGGCGCCGCGCAGCGCATCGCGTCGCGCGTGGCCGCGAGCGAGGCGCGGCACACCGGCCAGATCTGCGTCTGCGTCGAGGCCGGCCTGCCGCTCAGCTACATCCGCCGCGGCGCGCACGCGCGGCAGCGCGCGGTGCAGGTGTTCGGCAAGCAGCGCGTCTGGGACACCGAGCACAACAACGGCGTGCTGCTCTACCTGCTGCTGGCCGAGCACGCGATCGAGATCGTCGCCGACCGCGGCATCGACCGCCTCGTCGACGACACCGAGTGGAAGGCGATCACCGACGCGATGGGCGCCGCTTTCCAGCAGCACAACATCGGCGACGGGCTCGACGCGGCGATCGACGCCGTCGACGCGCTGCTCGTGCGGCACTTCCCGCGCGACGCGTCGGCGCCGCCCGGCAGTTACGCCAACGAGCTTCCCGACGCGCCGCTGATCCGCTGAGCCGGGCGCGCCATCCACGCGCCGACCGCGTCGCGGCCGGCCGCGTCCAGATGCAGGCCGAGCTTGCTGCGCCGCCAGAGCACGTCGTCACCGGTGCACGCCCATTCGACGTCGCGCAGGTACGCGAGCTCGGCCTCGAACACCCCCGGCGCGACCTCGGCACCGAGCCCGCGCTCGCCGACGATGCGTTCGGCGCGGGTTCCGTAGGCACGGGCCCAGCGGCGGACGAGCGCGGCGTCGAGGTCGGGATGGCGTGCTGCGAGCCGCTGCGCGTACCGCTCGTACGCGCCGACGACGTCGTGTCGCGCCGGTGCGTCGGCGCCGAGCGCGCCGCGCAGGTCGCCGCCGGGCAGGAATGCCGTCTCGGTCCAGGCCGCACGCGAGACGTCCGCGCGCAACAGCGGCGCGACGCGGTCGGCGGCCTCCTCGGCGAGCTTGCGGAAGGTCGTGATCTTGCCGCCCCAGATCGAGAGCAGCGGGGCGCCTCCGGCCGTGTCGAGCTCGAGCCGGTAGTCGCGCGTCACCGCTGCCGGGTTGCCGGACTCGTCGTCGAGCAGCGGCCGCACGCCGCTGTACGTCCACACCACGTCGGCCGGCGCCACCGGCTTCGCGAAGTAGCGGCTCGCCTGCTCGCAGAGATAGGCGATCTCGGCCGCGTCGGCTCGCACCTCGCCGATCGCGCCCTTGTGCTCGACGTCGGTCGTGCCGATCAGCGTGTAGGCGCCTTCGTAGGGAATGGCGAAGACGATGCGGCCGTCGGGGCTCTGGAAGATGTACGCGTGGTCGTGGACGAACAGCTTCTTGACGACGATGTGGCTGCCCTTGACGAGCCGCAGGTGCACGCGCTCGGCGACGTGTGCGTGCTCGTGCAGGAAACGAGCCGCCCACGGGCCGGCGGCATTGACGAGGACACGCGCCGTCGCATCGCGCGAGGTGCCGTCGGCGTGGCGCAGGTGCAGCCGCCAGCGGTCGGCGTCGCGCGCCGCGTCGACGCAGGCGGTGCGGGTCAGCACCGTCGCGCCGCGCTCGGCGGCGTCGAGCGCGCAGAGCACGACGAGCCGCGCGTCGTCGACCCAGCCGTCGGAGTAGACGAAGCCGGTGGTGAACGCCGGCTTGAGCGGTGCGCCGGCGGGGTGATCGCGCAGGTCGACGGTGCGCGAGCCGGGAAGTACCTCCCGGCGCGCCAGGTGGTCGTAGAGGAACAGGCCGATGCGGATCAGCCACGCCGGCCGCATCGAACGGTCGTGCGGCATGACGAAGCGCAGCGGCCACATGATGTGCGGAGCGCTCATGAGCAGCACCTCGCGCTCGGCGAGCGCCTTGCGCACCAGGCCGAACTCGCGGTACTCGAGGTAGCGCAGCCCGCCGTGCACGAGCTTGGTCGACGCCGACGACGTGTGCGACGCGAGATCGTCCTGTTCGACGAGCAGCACCTTCGCGCCGCGACCGGACAGGTCGCGGGCGATGCCGGCGCCGTTGACGCCGCCGCCGACCACGGCGACATCGAATTCGGATCCGGGATCGCCTGCGGCGGGCATCGTCGTCATGCGGACTATTCTTGCAGCCCATGACCGCCTCGCACCTGCTCGCCCTCGACCAGGGCACGTCCAGCTCGCGTGCCATCGTCTTCGACCGCCACGGCGCCCTCGTCGCGTCGGCGCAGCGCGAGTTCGAGCAGATCTTTCCCGAGCCCGGCCGCGTCGAGCACGATCCGCGCGAGATCTGGGACACGCAGCTCGCCGTCGCCCGCGAGGCGCTCGCCAAGGCCGAGCTCGGCGCGGCGGACATCGCCGGCATCGGCATCACCAACCAGCGCGAGACCACGCTGGTGTGGAACCGCGCCAACGGCGAGCCGATCGGCCGCGCCATCGTCTGGCAGGACCGGCGGACGGCGCCCGAGTGCGAGGCACTGAAGGCGCGTGGCCTCGAGCCGATGATCCGCGCGAAGACCGGCCTCGTCCTCGACGCCTACTTCTCCGCGACCAAGATCGCCTGGCTGCTCGACCACGTGCCGGGCGCACGAGCCGCGGCCGCGCGCAGCGAGCTCGCCTTTGGCACCGTCGACAGCTGGCTGCTGTGGCAGCTCACGAGCGGCCGCGTCCACGCCACCGACACCAGCAACGCCTCGCGCACGCTGCTCTACGACATCCAGGAGGGTCGCTGGAGCGACGAGCTGCTCAGCCTGTTCGGCGTGCCGCCGTCGATGCTGCCCGAGGTCTTCCCGTCGAGCCACCGATACGGCAAGACCGACGCGGCGCTGTTCGGCGCGCCGATCGCGATCGGCGGCGTCGCCGGCGACCAGCAGAGCGCGCTGTTCGGCCAGGCCTGCTTCGCCGAAGGGCAGGTCAAGAACACCTACGGCACCGGCTGCTTCATGCTGATGAACACCGGCGGCAAGGCGGAGGCCTCGAAGCACGGGCTGCTCACCACGCGCGCCGCGCAGCGGGCCGGCCCGGCGCAGTTCGCGCGCGAGGGCAGCGTCTTCGTCGGTGGCGCGGTCGTGCAGTGGCTGCGCGACGGGCTCTGGGCGATCTCGGCCAGCGGCGAGGTCGAGGCGCTCGCGCGCGGCGTCGACGATGCCGGCGGCGTCATGGTCGTGCCGGCGTTCACCGGGCTCGGCGCCCCGTACTGGAACGCCGACGCGCGCGGCACGATCACCGGGCTGACCCGCGGCTCGACGATCGCCCACATCGCCCGCGCCGCGCTCGAGTCGATCGCGTTCCAGAGCGCGGCGCTGTTCGACGCGATGCAGAAGGACCTGGTCGCGTCCGGTGGCGCGCCGGTCACGGAGTTGCGCGTCGACGGCGGGGCGGCATCGAACGACCTGCTGATGCAGTTCCAGGCCGACCTGCTCGGCATCCCGGTGCTGCGCCCGACCGTCACCGAGACGACCGCGCTCGGCGCCGCCTACCTCGCCGGCCTCTCGTGCGGCGTCTGGTCGGGCACCGCCGAGCTCGCTGCGCAGTGGCGCGTCGAGCGGACCTTTCATCCGACCCTGTCGAAGGCGGCGGCGGCCGAGAAGATGGCGACGTGGGACCGCGCGGTGCGGCAGGCGACGGCGACCTGAACCGGCGCGGCTGTTCGCGGGCTGCTGACACCACGCTGTCAGGAGCACCCCCGCACCATGGCGGCTCCTTCACACCCGTATCGGAGCCGACACCATGACCACCACCGCCATCAACTGGTTCGAGATCCCCGTCCGCGACATGGACCGCGCGCAGCGCTTCTACGAGACGCTGCTCGGCACGACGCTGCGCCGCGAGCAGATCGGCCCGAACGCCCTCGCCGTGTTCGGCTACGACGAGCCGGCGACCGGCGGCGCGCTCGTCATGGGAGACGGCTATGCGCCGGGCGCCGACGGCCCGCTCGTCTACCTCGCCTGCGGCGAAGCCATCGATGCGGCACTGGGCCGGCTCGAGGCGGCAGGCGGCCGGGTCGTGATGCCGAAGGTGACGCTGCCGGCAGGCATGGGCTGCTACGCGCACGTCGCCGACAGCGAAGGAAACCGCGTCGGCCTGCACGCGATGCGCTGAGCCTCGCCGTCCGCCTGCCAGGTGCGAACAGGGGTCGCGCACACTTCGGCATGCGCCGTGCCGACCGCCTGTTCCGCATCGTCCAGCTGGTCCGTGGCCGGCGCCTCAGCACCGCGCGATTTCTCGCCGGGCGACTCGAGGTCTCGCAACGCACCGTCTACCGCGACATCGCCGACCTCGTCGCGCAGGGCGTGCCGATCGAAGGCGAGGCCGGCGTCGGCTACCGCATGGCGGCCGGCTACGACCTGCCGCCGCTGATGTTCAGCGAACGCGAGGCGCAGGCACTCGTCGCCGCGGCGCGGATCGCGTCGTCGCGGGTCGACGATGCGCTCGCGCAGGACATGGAGGCGGCGATGGCGAAGATCCTCGCCGTGCTGCCGAGTGCGTCGCGCGCCGCTGCCGAGCGCCTCGCGCTCTACGCCCCGCCCCGGCGCATCGACGCCGCCACCGGCGAGCGGCTGCGCCAGCTGCGCGGCGCGACCGAGCAGCGGCGCGTCGTCACGTTCGGGTACGAAGACCTGCGCGGCGCCGCCAGCACGCGGCGGGTGCGGCCGCTCGCCTGCGTCTACTGGGGCGAGGCGTGGACGCTGGCGGCATGGTGCGAGACGCGCGAGGCGTTTCGCAACTTCCGCATCGACCGGATTGTCGTGCTCGAGGCGCTGGACACGCGCTTTCGCGACGAGCCCGGCAAGACCATCACCGACCTGCTGCGCGCAGTCGGGCCCGGAGTAGATTCGCGGCCATGACGAACCCCACCTTCGTTCCGGTCCTCGGCCTGCATCACTTCGCCTGGCGCTGCCGCGACTGCGAGGAGACGCGCGCCTTCTACGAAGACGTGCTCGGCCTGCCGCTGGTCCACGTGATCCGCGCCGACACGGTGCCGAGCACTGGCGAGCATTGTCCGTACGTGCACGTCTTCTTCCGCATGGCCGACGGCTCGCACCTCGCCTTCTTCGACCTCGGCGACGACACCGCCGCCGAGCCTTCGCCGAACACGCCGGGCTGGGTCAACCACATCGCGCTGCGCGTGGGGTCGGTCGCGGCCCTGCGCGACGCCAAGGCGCGCCTCGAGGCGGCCGGCGTCGAGGTGCTGGGCATCACCGACCACCACATCATCGAGTCGATCTACTTCTTCGACCCGAACGGCATCCGCCTGGAGCTGACGGTGCCGACGGCGAGCGCCGAGACGACGCGGCGCCACGAGCACGAAGCGCACGCCGCGGTGGCGTCGTGGACGGCCGAGAAGCGGCGCCGGCTCGACGCCTGACGCGCGTCGGCGGTCGCGCTTCACAGTCCCTTCACGCTCCGTCCCGCCGGTGTTCGCGCGGCCGTCCGAGAGTGGCGATGTCCCGCCACTTCCGGATCTTCCTCATGAGCGACCTCATCGTCCACGGCGGCCGCCCCCTGCGCGGCCGCGTCGTCCCGTCGGCGAACAAGAACGCGGTGCTGCCGATCCTGTGCGCGACGCTGCTCACGCGCGAGCGGGTCCTGCTGCACCGCGTTCCCGACATCACCGACGTCCGGAAGCTGCTCGACTTCTTCCGCGAGCTCGGCTCGTCGGTCGACCTCGATGCGGCGACCGGCACGCTGCGGCTGCAGCACGGCGCCGGCGTGTGCGACCGCGCCGTGCGGCTGCCCGGCGGCATGCGCTCGTCGATCCTGCTGATCCCTGCGCTCCTGCATCGCTTCGGCCGCGCCCGCCTCGACGCGGACCTCACCGGCTGCACCCTCGGCGCGCGCGAGCTCGACCCGCACCTCGATGTCTTCCTCGCCTTCGGCGCCGAGGTGCAGATCGAGCGCAGCGCCACGGTCGTGCGGTCGCAGCGGCCGTTCGTCGCCGCGGCGCATTGGCTCGACTACGCGTCCGTCACGGCGACGGAGAATTTCGTGCTCTGCGCGGCGGTCGCCAACGGGCGCTCGCAGCTCGTCACCGCGGCGTGCGAGCCGCACGTGCAGGAGTTCTGCCACTTTCTGGCCAAGATGGGCGCGCGCATCGACGGCCACGGCGCGTCGCGGCTGCGGATCGACGGCGTCGGCGCTGGCGGGCTGCGCGGCGCGGAGCACACCTTCGAGGACGATTTCCACGAGGTCGCCACGTTCCTGGCGCTGGGCGCGATGACCGGTGGCGACGTCGCGGTGAAGAACGGCTCCGCGTCGCACTTTCCGCTGCTCGACCGCACCTTCGCCAAGTTCGGCGTCGAACTCGTGCACGGCGCCGACGGCTGGAGCCGCGCGCACGCGAGCGGTCCGTTGAAGGTGCGGCCGACCTGGACCGAAGGCTTGCTGCAGAAGGTGGAAGCGGCGCCGTGGCCGTATGTCCCGGCCGACCTGCTGCCGATCTTCGTCGCCCTCGGCACGCGGGCGGCGGGCTCGACGCTGTTCTGGAACAAGGTCTACGAAGGTGCGCTCGGCTGGCACGGCGAGCTCGCGAAGTTCGGCGCCGGGACCGAGCTGCGCGACCCGCATCGCCTCGTCGTCCACGGCGGCCGGCCGCTCGTCGCGTCGACGGTCGAGAGCCCCTACATCATCCGAGTCGCGATCGCGCTCTTCATGCTCGCAGCGAGCATCGACGGCCGCTCGACCATCCGCGATGCCGCGCCGATCCGCCGCGCCCATCCGCGTTTCGTCGAGAACCTGTGCTCGCTCGGCGTCGAGGTCGAGTGGTCCGAGCCGGAGCACGAACCCGCCGCCGTTCGCGAGGAGCTCGCCGAGGCGCTATAACCAGCGGCGTATGCCAGCGAACGCCGCCCCCGACACCTGGACCTTCGCGCCCGCCTACGAGCTGCCCCGCTGGCCGCACGTGGCGCCGCCCGACCTCGGCGCGGCCGAGCGGTTGCGCTACCCCGTCGTCATCGCCGGCGGCGGGCTCGCCGGGCTCACGCTGGCGTGCGACCTGGCGCTGCGCGGCGTGCGCGCCGTCGTGCTCGACGACGACGACACCGTCGGCGTCAAGGGTGCGTCGTCGCGCGGCATCTGCTATGCGCAGAAGAGCCTCGAGACGTTCGACCGGCTCGGCATCTGGGAGCGCATCCGCGCCAAGGGCATCACCTGGTCGGTCGGACGCACCTTCTCCGGCGACGACGAGGTCTACACCTTCAACCTCGAGGACGACAGCGCGTCGAAGCAGCCACCGTTCGTCAACCTGCAGCAGTTCTACCTGGAGTGGTTCCTGGTCGACCGCATCGTCGAGCTCGGCGGCACCGACCTGCGCTGGAAGTCGACGGTCGGCCGTGTCGAGGCGCTGCCCGCGGGCGACGCCGTCGCCGTCGAGGTGACGACGCCCGGCGGCGTCTACACGCTCGAGGCCGAGTGGTTCGTCGACGCGACCGGCGCCAACAGCCGGATTCGCGACGCGATGGGCCTCGACATCCACGCCGCGCGCAGCACCGACCGCTGGTGCATCACCGACGTGCGCTTCGAGAAGCCGTTTCCGCCCGAGCGCTGGACCTGGATCGACGCACCGTTCAACGAAGGTCGCGCCGTCTGGCAGCACCTGATGGCCGACGACGTCTGGCGGCTTGACTACCAGATGGCCGAAGGCGCCGACGCCGAGGCCATCAGCCGGCCCGAGGTCGCGGCCGAGCGCCTGCGCGCGCAGCTCGGCGCCGACGTCGGCTTCGAGTTCGTCTGGATCGGCCCGTACCAGTACCGCGACCACCTGCTCGACACCTTCCGCGTCGGCCGCACGATCTTCATCGGCGACTCGGCGCACGTCGTCTCGCCGTTCGGCGCGCGCGGCGGCAACAACGGCATCCAGGACGCGGCCAACCTCGGCTGGAAGCTCGCGCTCGTGCTGTCGGGCGAGGCCGGCGAGGCGCTCGTCGACAGCTACCACGACGAGCGCCACGCGGCGGCAGTCGAGAACCTCAAGGTCTGCCGCCGCACCGCGCGCTTCCTCGCACCGAGGAGCACTGCGGAGCACCGCATCCGCCGCGCGATCGCCGACCTGGCGCGTCGCCACGCCTTCGCGCGCACCGTCGCCAACACCGGCCGCATGGCGCAGGCCAACGTGTACCCGCCGTGCGCCTGCGCGCCCGAAGGCGCGAAGTCGCTGCAGAACGTGCCGGTCGACGGATCGACGCTGATGACGTGGCTCGGCGACGGCAACGGCTTTCTCGGCCTGCTGATCGGCGGCGACGCGGGTTCCATCGCGGCGTGCGATGCGCTCGAGGCGCGCTTTCCGGTGCGCTTTCGCAGCATCGATCCGCAGAGCCCGCTGGCCGTGCACGTCGCCGCGGTTTGCGCAGCCCCGGCGGGTTCGGTGGTGCTGGTGCGGCCCGACGGGTATGTCGCGCACGTCGTCGCAGGCGCCGGTCTGGCAGGGATCGAGGCTGCGCTGCGCATCGCGCTCGCGCTCGATGGTCGGGCCGACGCACAAGCCGCTGCCTGAGGGTCCGAGATGCGAACCGATCCGAACATCCCCGACCCCGACGGCTTCAACGAGGCGTGGCTGCGCGCGCACGAAGGCCTCGCCGACGACGCCAGCGGCGAGCTCGACACGCGGCTCGTCCTGCTGCTCGCCAACCAGATCGGCGATCAGCAGGTGCTGCTCGACTGCATCGCCGAGGCGCGCGCCTCGGGTCCGCCATCGAGGAGAACGCCATGACGGCCGCGCCGCCCACCTTTGCCGAGTTCGAGCGGCAGGCCCGCGCGCGTGGCTTCGCCGAAGTGGTCGAGCGACGCTGGGAGCCGGGTCAGGTGCTCGACTCGCACGAGCATCCGTTCGCCGCCGAAGCGCTCGTCGTCGAGGGCGAGATGTGGCTGACGGTCGGCGACGAGACGCGCCACCTCGTGGCAGGCGACACTTTTTCCCTCGCCCACGCCGAGCCGCACGCCGAGCGCTACGGCAGCCGCGGCGCCACCTACTGGGTCGCCCGGCGATAGCGCACGCGAGCTGACGCGGGCGGCTCGACCGGCGCGCGCTCGCCCCCGGCCTCCTTCTCCATTCGCTCACCGTCGCTTCGCGGCGGCTTCATCGCGACCGCTCGGCGCGCGCAGACAGTGTCTTTCGGCGCGGCGATTCCGCTGCGTTTCGAAAGCGAGTCATGGCGACAAATGGCTGGAAACATCTGTTCTCCGTCTACATGCTGCGCGAGCGGCTGGCCCGCTGGCGGCAGGCGCGACAGGCGGCCACCTACAACCGCTTGCGCGACGCCGACGAGAACGGCGACGACGGCGATCGCGTCGAGCGGCGCGTGCCGGCGCGGCGGATCGACTGGCGGCGTGCGGTGATGCCGCTGATGCTCACGGCACTGGCGGTCGCTTCGGCGCTCTTTCTCGTCGCCCACCCGCCGCTCGCGGGCGTCGGCAACGGCGAGGTCGGCGTGCGCAGCAACCGGCTGACCGGCACCGTCACCGAGTGGAGCCAGGGCAGCGCGCTCGTGGTTCCGGGCCTGCACGAGATGCGCGTGATCAGCCTGCGCGACCAGTCCTGGCACGCCGAGCGCATGGCGAGCGCCACCGGAACAGCGCCGCTGCAGTCGGTCGAGGGCCTCTCGCTCGGCGCCGACGTGACGGTGCGCTGGGCGCTCGACCCGACGAAGGTGACCACGCTCGGCGCGCACCTGCCGGTCAACATCGGCGCCGACGTCGTCGACCCGGCGCTGCAGGGCGTGATCTACAAGATCGTCGCCCGCTACACGGTGCGCGAGATCTTCTCGAGCAAGCGGGGCGAGATCGTCAAGCTGGTCGAGGCCGACCTCGGGCCCAGGCTGGCCGCCGAAGGCCTCCTGCTGCGCGACGTGCAGCTCGGCAAGGTGGACCTGCCGGCCGACTACCGGCGCGGCATGGACGCGCTGCTCGCCGAGGAAGTGGCGAGCGAGAAGATGCGCTACACGCTCGAGCTGAAAGACAAGCAGGTGAAGGAGAGCGAGCTCGTCGCGCAGGCCGACAAGGTGCGTCGCGAGATCGGCGCCGAGGCCGCAGGGCGCGAGCAGATCATCGCCGCGAAGGCGCAGGAAGAGGCGATGAAGCACGTGCTGCCGTTCAAGCAGCGGCAGATCGAGCAGCGCCAGCTCGAAGCCGAGGCCGACAAGGTGCAGCGCATCAAGGTCGCCGAGGGCAGCGCGCAGGCGCGGCGCATCGAGGCCGTCGGCGAGGCCGACGCGCGGCAAAAGCTCGCCGATGCCGAGGTCTACCGGATGGACAAGGTCGGTCGCGCCAACGCCGAGCAGATGGGCCGCGAAGGCGCGCTCATCAGCCGCCACCCGCTGCTGATCCAGAAGACGCTCGTCGACAAGCTCTCGGACAAGATCCAGGTGATCATCGCGCCGCCTTCGGCCGGCGGCGGCTTCATCGCCGCAGGGCTGCTCGGCAACACGCGCAACGCCGGTGCGACATCGACGCAGACGGGCGACGAGCAGCCGGCGGCCGACGGCGAGACGAGCGCGAGGGCGCAGCGGTGAGCCGCGCCTCCGTCGTCGGGATCGCCGTCGCGGTGGCGGCCGCTGCGGTCCTCTGTGCGTGGGCGACGGTGGCGACCGCAGCGCCGGTCGCTTCGTTCGCGCCGGCGAGCACGTCGACGGCGACGGCGCCGCCACCGGCGCCGATCGCCAGGCCGAGCGGCATCGCCATCGTCGTGCGCGACCGGGTCGAGCTGCGTGCCGCACCGCGCGACTCGGCGAACCAGCTCGCCACGCTGTGGCAGGGCGAGGCGCTCGAGGTGCGGGGCGAACGGCTCGACCACCTGCAGGTGTGGGACTACCACCGCGAGCGCGGCGGCTACGTGCGGGCGAACCAGGTGCACCGCCTGTCGTCGACGCGCGAGCCCGATGCGCCGGCGCTGCTCGCCGTGCTGCGCTTCGTCCGCGACACGCCGGGCGCCGAGTCGCTCGGCATCGGCATCGCCGCCGCCTGGCTGCGGGCGGCACCGGCCGAGCAGGTGCGTGGCGCCGCCGGCATCGAGGTGTTCGACGCGCTCGGTGGCTTCGCCGACCGGCTGGCACAGCGCGCCTCGGCCGGTGCCGGCGGCAACAAGTCGGCCGAGCAGCGGATCGCCGCGCACCTCGACGTCGCCGCACGCTACGGCGTGAAGTTCCGCAGCTTCGAGCGCGATCAGCAGGTGCAGGTCTGCTACGACGGCGAGGCGTTCCACCGCGTCCTCGCCGCCACGTCGGCCGAGCCCGGGCAGAAGGCCCGTGCCGCGCTGGCGCTGACGCGCGCCGAATGCATCGACCCGGCGCTCGGCGTCACCGCCCGCGCCGAAGTCGACGCGTGGCGCGCAGCGACGCTCGACCGCGTCGATCCCACCGCGCTCGCCGCGCTGTCGCAGGCGTTGCGCAACCGGGTGGCGATGCAGCGGGCGAGCGTGTGGAGCGCGATCGCGTTTCGCCGCGCGCGGCACGGCGAGCCGGCAATCGAAGCCGCGCAGCGCTCGCTCGACGAGCTCGGCCGCGTCGTTGCAGGCGAACTCACCGACGACGACCTGCCGGTGTTCCACGACGCCGCGATGCGCGTCAACGCGACGCGCTGGGCGGCGCAGCCGGCGGCCACGCCCGCGCTGCGCGGCCTGGCGATCCGCACCGTCGCCGGCGAGCCGGGGCAGACCTGCGTCGAACTCGTCGAATCGCGCACCGCGACGTCTGCCGATGCGCCGCCGACCGGGGCGCCGCTCGCGCGCCGCTGCACCTGGGCACAGGTCTGGGTCGCGTCGGCGACGTCGAGCCGCGAAGGCAACGCCGTGGCGCTCGCCGTCCAGCCGGGCGAGGCCTGGCGAGAGCTGTGGCTGTTCCGCCGCGTCGGCCGCGCCTGGACCGTCGACGTGTTGCCACCCGCGTCGGTGCTGCCGACGGCGGCGTCGCTCGGCTACGCGGAATTCGCCGGCTGGGTGCCCGGCGGGTCGCAGGTGCTGGTGGCGCGCGAGTCGCGCGGCGACGGCCGCTACCGCCGCTCGTTCGAGGTCATGCGCCTGACGACCCTCGCGCCGGATCGCCAGTCGGGCGACCCGGCCGCGCTCGGTGCCTTCCAGCGCTGGCAGGACGCGGCGTGGAAGCGCGACAGCGTCGCCGTGCGCTGACCGGGCCCTTTCGACGAGGCTGCTGCGATGATGCTCGCCACCTACTTTCGCGCCCTGCCGATGCTGCGACTCCACTACTTCCCCGGCAATGCCAGCCTGATCCCGCATCTCGTCCTCGAGGAACTGGGCGCGCGCTTCGAGCTCGCCTACGTCGACCGGGCACAGGCGGCGCACAAGAGCGAGGCCTACCTCCGCCTGAACCCGAACGGACTGATTCCGGTGCTCGTCGACGAGCGCGACGGCGCCGAGCCGCTCGTGCTCTACGAGACGGCGGCGATCTGCCTGCACCTGTGCGACACGCACGCCGGCGCCGCGTCGCTCGTGCCCACGCCGGGAAGCGCGGCACGGGCCCGCACCAGCCAGTGGCTGTTCTGGCTCGCCGACTCGCTGCAGGCGGCGCTCATGGTGTATTTCTATCCCGAGCGCTGGGCCGACGACGAAGCTGCCGTCGCGCAGGTGAAGGCGCACGCCGAGGCCAGGGTCGGCGCGCTCCTCGACATCCTCGACGTCGAGCTCGCGCGCCACGGCGGGCCGTGGTTCGCGGGCGAGGCGTTCAGCGTCCTCGATCCCTATGCGTTCGTGCTCTGCCGCTGGACGCGCGGCTTCACGCGGCCGGCGCGCACGCTGCTGCACGTCAAGCCGTGGCTCGACCGCGTGCTCGCGCGGCCGGCGACGCAGCGGGCGCTGGCGACCGAACGGCTGGAGGCGCCGTTCGTGTGAGGAACGCGAGGCCCTAGGCCGACAACGCCCGCCGCCAGCGGTCGCCGAGCGGCGTGGCGCGCCTGGCGGGCTCGCGCTGCGCGAGCAGGGCGCGACCTTCCGGCCGGCGCGCGCCACGCGCGGCTGCGGCGAGCAGCGTCTGGTCGATGACGTCGCGCTGCGCATGGCTGCCGCCGAGAACGCGGGCGCGGGTTCGCACGTCGGCGATGCGGTCGAACGCGGCGTCGTTCTCGCCCGCCGCGAAGGCGACGAGTCCGTGCATCAACGGCTCGCCGACGTCGCGAGCGGCGGCCGCGTTCCAGCCGCCGAGCCGCCGCGCCGCCGCGGTGGCGTGCACGGCCCAGCGTCGGGCGTCGTCGTGCTCGCCGGCGCCCAGCCGTGCGAGCAGCACGTGCACGTCGTTGAACACCGAGCGACCGGCCGCCGCCGCGTCGATCGGCCAGCCGTCGAGCAGCCGCCGCCAGCGGTCGCCGACAGGAACGTCGAGCACCTGCAGCCGCCACAGCAGCGACGCGGCATCGACCCGCTGCAGGGTGATCTCGGTGCGGTCGGCGGCGAGGTAGCGGTCGAACACGGCCAGCGCCGCGTCGAAGTCGAGCGCCTCGACGGCGAACAGGGCCTCGTGCCAGCCGAGGTGGCCGGCGAAGCCGTTGCCGGTGTCGTCGTCGCCCCATTGCGGGCGGCAGGCACCCAGCCAGGTCCGACCCTCGTCATGCCGCCCCTGCATCTCCATCACGTGGGCGACGGCATGGATGGCCCAAGGCACGCGGGAATCGGCGGCGAGCGCAGCGCGCCCTTCCGCCTCGGCTGCGTCGTAGGCGCCGTTCTCCTCGAGCCCGAACGCGTGCAGGCCGATCACGAACGGCCGCAGCGGGTCGCTTTCGTCGCGCCAATGCGGCAGCACCGCGGCGATGCGGTCGCGAAGCTGCCTCGTGTCGCCACGGTAGAAGTCGAACAGGTGCGCCCATTGGAGCGCCAGGGCGTCGCGCGGCCAGCGGTCGAGGTGCGACCGCCATGCTTCGCCGGCGCCCAGCCAGTCGCCGGTCGCGATCCGCTGCAGCGCGACCACGTGACTGCGCTCGCGCGGGTCGGGGTCCGACGCGGCGAGGTGCGCTGCCTCCTCGAGCGCCACGTGCGCGTCGGCCGCCACGGAAGGCTCGGTCAGGCTGAGCAGGAAGCCCGCCTTCATCGTGTGCGGCAGCGACCAGGCGGGGTCGGCGGCGATGGCGGCGTCGAGGTCGTAGATCGGCGTGCCGTAGAACGACATCGTTCGCCACAGTGCCTGCTCGGTGGCGTCGATCGCGTCGGCCGAGGCGGTCCCTACGGCGTGGCCGCGCCGGTCGCGGCGCGTCACGTCGCCGGCGCAGCGCCGGCGCCGCCTTCGCGCTGCCGCCGGCGCCAGCGCAGCAGGCCGACGGCGTAGGTGGCGTAGTAGCCGGCGAGCGTGCCGAAGATCGCGAGCGTGAGCGGGCTGCGCAGGAAGGCGTCAGGCGGCGTGCCGGCAAGCGACGCGTCGGACGAAGCCGCACCGGCGACGAGCCCGATCTGCACGAAGCGGTAGCCGATGCGGCCGATCATCAGCAGCGACAGCGCGATGCCGATGTGCGCGTTCGGCGTGTAGAAGAGCCCGCCGGGCGTGACCTCGAAGCGGGTAAGGCGCAGGCCCCAGACGCCGAGCGCGATGCCGATGGCGAGCCCGGCGACCTCCGCTGCGGCGCGTGGCGGGTGGATGCCGGCGGCGACGAGCACGACAAGGGCGAGCAGCGGAAAGAGCGTCGCCGTCAGCCACGGCCGAACACGCGTCAGCCGCTGCCGGCCGACCAGGCGCCGAACGCGGCGGTAGATGCGCCAGCCCACCAGCGCCGCGACGCCGGCGTAGACGAGCAGCGACGGATGCGGCGCGGCGACCATGGCGACGACCGTTCGCGGCGCTTCAGCCGAACATGGGCCACGGCCGGGACGACGGGCCGATGCGCTCCCAGAGCCTGGCGATCCGCAACACGCCGAGGTCGCCGTGTCGGCGCCCGGCGATCTGCAGGCCGATCGGCAGTCCGGTCGCGGTGTAGCCGCAGTTGATGCTCACCGCCGGCTGCTCGCTCATGTTGTACGGCAGCGTGAAGGCGATGTGCTCGAACGGCTTCATCGGGTCGTTGCCTGGCGATGGCAGCTCGGCGGCGAATGCGGGCACCGGCGAGACCGGCGAGAGCACGGCGTCGAAGCCGCGCCCGGCGGCGACCGCGGCCTCGCGCATCGCCCCCATCGCCGAGTGGCCGCGGAACACGTCCGGCCCGCTCAGCTCGGCACCGCGCGCTGCCCATTCGACGATGTAGGGCAGCACCTTGGCGCGTTGCGCGTCGGGCAGATCGCGCAGGTCGAGCCACGAGCGCATGCGAAAGAAGTCGTCCATGCCGTCGAGCATGGCGCGGGTGAAGAAGGGCGCGATCTCGACGACCTCCGCGCCTGCGGTCGCGAACGCGTCGACGGCGCGGCGCACGGTGGCCGCCACGTCGGACTCGGTCGCGAGGCCGCAGCCGGCGTCGAGGTGAAACGCCAGGCGCAGGCCTTTTGCGCTCGTGCCGGCACTCTCGTTGCGGTCGAGGTCGCTCCAGGCGATCGACTGCGCCGGCAGGCTCATCGTGTCGCGATCGTCGGGCTGCGACAGCACCTGCATCATCAACGCGCAATCGCCGACGGTGCGCGTCATCGGCCCGGCCACGCGGCCGGCGTAGGGCGGGTCGATCGGGATGCGGCCGAGGCTGGGCTTCAGGCCGACGACACCGCACCAGCCGGCCGGCAGCCGCACCGAGCCACCGATGTCGGTGCCGAGGTGCAGCGGCCCGTAGCCGGCCGCAGCGGCAGCGCCGGCACCGGCGCTCGATCCGCCGGGATTCTTCGTCAGATCCCACGGGTTGCGGGCGAGGGCATGGAAGCTCGACAGGCCCGACGACAGCATGCCGTAGTCGGGCATCGTCGTCTTGCCTAGGATGACGGCGCCGGACTCGCGCAGCCGAGCGGCGGGAGGCGCGTCTCGCACGGCAGGCGTCAGCACCGTCGCCGCCGTGCCCAGGGGCACCGCGACGCCCTTGGTCGCGATGTTCTCCTTGATCGTCACGGGGACGCCGTCGACCGGCCCCAGCGGCGAACTCTTCAGCCAGCGCGCCTCCGATTCGCGCGCCGCCGCGAGCGCGCCGTCGACGTCGATGGTCCACATCGCGTGCAGCGTCGGCTCAGATGCGGAGATCCGGTCGAGCACGGCTCGCGTCACGTCGACCGGCGACAGCTCGCGTGCGCGATAGCGAGCGACGAGCTCGGTGGCCGGGAGGTCGGCCGGCGACGTGGCGCGCTCGTTCATTCCCAGCGCAGCGCCGCCAGGTCGTTGGCGAAGATCGGCGACGAGCTCCACAGCCCCTTCAGCCGCTTGCTCGAGACCGAGAACTGCGGCAGCTGGAACAGGTAGACGTTGACCGAGTCCTCGGCGAGCTTCCTCTGGATGTCGCCCAGCAGCTTGAGCTTGCCCTTCTGGTCGGTCGTCGAGTTGTAGGCGGCGAGCAGCGCGTCGTAGGCCTTCGAGCTGTAGCCGTAGTAGTAGGCGGGATCGGCGTAACGGTCGAAGTCGAGCGGCTCGACGTGGCTGATGATGGTCAGGTCGAAGTTGCCCTTGAACGCGCCCGACAGCCACTGCGCCCATTCGACGTTCTCGATCTTCGCGACCACGCCCACCTTGGCGAGCTGCGAGGCGATGATCTCGCCGCCCTTTCTCGCGTACGGCGGCGGCGGCAGGGTCAGCGTCACGTTCAGCGGCGTCTGCACGCCGGCCTCCTTGAGCAGCGCCCGGGCCTTGTCGGGGTCGTAGGGGTTGACGCCCGTCAGGTCGACGTAGCCCGCGTCGCTCGGCACCATGTGGCTGCCGATCGGCGTGCCGTAGCCCTCCTGCGCGCCGTCGATGACGGCCTTGCGGTCGATCGCGGCGGCGAGCGCGCGGCGCACCCGCACGTCGTCGAAGGGCTTCTTCCTGTTGTTGATGGTCATGATCGTCTTGCCTTCGGTGCCGCCGATCGCGACCGAGAAGCGCGGATCGCCCTGGAACTGCTTGAGCGACGCCAGCGCGCCGAAGCGCGGCATGCCGTCGATGTCGCCGGCGAGCAGCGCCGCCACCTGAGCGGCGGGGTCGTTGATGAAGCGGAACGTCACCTTCTTCATCGCCACCCTGGCGGCGTCGCGGTAGGCGTCGTTCTTCACGAGCGTGATCGACGAGCCCTTGGCCCACGTGTCGAAGCGGTACGGGCCGGTGCCGATCGGCTTGCTCGCGGTCGTCGGCGCGCTCTTCGGGTCGAGGATGACGGCGGTGTTCTCGCCCATGCGGAACGGAAAGTTGCCGTCGGCGTTGTTGAGCACGAGGATCACGGTGTACGGGTCGGGCGTATCGATCCGGGCGATGTTGTCGAACACGGCCTTTTTCGCCTTGTTGGTCGACCCCGGCGCCCGGGCGCGCTCGAACGAGAACTTCACGTCGCTCGCGTCGAAGGCCTCGCCGTCGTGGAACTTGACGCCCTTCTTGAGCTTGAAGGTGTAGACCTTGCCGTCGGGGTCCGTCGTCCAGCTTTCGGCGAGCAGCGGCGTGACCTTGCCGTCCATCGCGATCTTGGTCAGGCCCTCCAGCACGCTCAGGTGCACGACCTCGCCGATCGCCGCGGCCGGCGCCACGGTCGGGTCGAGGCCCGGTGCCGGCTCGAGGATCATGCCGAGGACGACCGAGTCCTTGCGGGCCTGCGCATGGGCGGCGGGCTGCGCGCCGAGCCAGAGTGTGGTGACCAGGGCGACGCCGAGCGCGGCCCTGCGGTGGATGGCGTTCGCTGCTTGCATCGTGGGTGGCTCCGGCGCGGTTGGCGCTGTGGTGTCCGCGGCACTGTACTGCGGCGACGGGCCGCCGCCTCGCGTCGCGGTGTACCCTTCGGCCGCCCTTGCACGAGACCCGCCCATGGCCTACAACCGCAATCACGTCAACGCCTTCATGAACGCCGCCGAGGCGCAGCTCTTCGCCACCAGCGTCGGCCCTGCGCTCAAGGAACTCGGCACCGCCGACCTGAAGCGGCGCCTGGTCCGCGCGCGGACGCTGCGCGACAAGAACCGCGATCTGCTGCGCCGTCAGAAGCTGAAGACGCAAGCCCGCACCGGCTACATGACCGGCATTCACGGCACCGCGAACGAGCGGACCGGCAAGAAGGCGGTGGCGTTCGACGAGGCGCTGAAGCGCTTCGAGGCGGAAGCTGCCGCGCGCGAGAAGCGTGCGAAGACCAGCGCCAAGAAGAGCGCCAAGAAGAGCACCGCGACGAAGCAGAGCGCGCCGACGCGCAACGCCGGCAAGCGCAAGGGCCCCGGCATGCCGGCCGCGAAGGTGTTGCGCCAGGCGCTCGAGAAGAAAAGGGACGCGGCGAGCGGGCGCGCCGACGCCGCGCCGACACGCAGCACGAAGGCAACGTCGACCGGCCCGGCAGGCGCATCCGCGCCCTTTGACGGTGTGCGGCCCACGCCGCCGTCGGTTCGCGCTGCTGCCGTCGAGTCGCGCCTGGAGGCGTCGAACCTCAAGCCCATCCAGGGTCACACCAGCACGCAGGTGCGGCACGCGCAGGCCAAGCGCGACAGCCGAGGCTGAAGTCGGCCGGCGCAGCGCCGCGTCACCGCCTTCCGGTCAGCCTCGGGTCGAAGATGTCGCGCAGGCCATCGCCCATCAGGTTCAGGCCGAGCACGGTGAGGGCGATGGCGATGCCGGGCCAGACCGCGAGCAGCGGTGCCTGGAAGAGCTGCTGCT
>JBBSUK010000069.1:0-19080 GCA_038234975.1 Burkholderiales bacterium | reverse complement strand
CGGGCCGACGAGGAAGCCGAGCGCCTGCGCCGCGAGGCGGAAGCCGCCGCCGAGCGCGAGCGCACGCTGTTCGCGCGCAGCATCGGCGCCGTGCTGCCGATGCGCACGCCGCCCCTGCCACCCTTGCTGCGGGTCCGACCCGAGCCACGGCCGCGCCAGCGCGAGCGCGACGACCGCGCCGTCCTCGCCGAGTCGATCGGTGCGGCGTTCAACGCCGAGACGCTGCTCGAGACCGACGACGAGCTGTCGTTTCGCCGCCCCGGCGTCGGCGTCGACGTCGTGCGCAAGCTCCGGCGTGGCGTCTGGGCGGTGCAGGCCGAGGTCGACCTGCACGGCCTGCGCCGCGACGCCGCGCGTGACCGGGTGCGCGCGTTCCTGCGCGACGTGGCCGCCAATGGCCTGCGCTGCGTGCGCATCGTCCACGGCAAGGGACTCGGCTCGCCGGGACGCGAGGGCGTGCTCAAGGCCGACATGAAGCATTGGCTGGCACAGCGCGCCGAGGTCATCGCCTTCACCCATGCGACGCCGCCCGACGGGGGCCACGGCGCGCTGATCGTGCTGCTGCGCTCGGGTGCCGGCCCGGCCTGATCGGCCCGGCGCCGTCGCCGCGTCGGGTCGGGCCGATCAGCCCTTCGCTTCGGCCAGCCGCGAGGCGATCGCCTTGACCGCTTGCGCCGCGGCGGCGCCGGGCAGGCTCGTCATCAGGAGGCTGCGCTTGTGCACGGCTTCGCGCACCGCGACGTCGGTCGGGATCTCGCCCAGCAGGTCGAGGGTGACGGGCGCATCGTCGCCGCCGCGTGCGAGCTGAGGCACGACGAAACGGTCGACGACGAGCTGGAGCTGCTTGCGGATCGTGCGACCCTCGCCGGTCATGCTGACCTGGTTGACGACGAGCGCGATCTCGCGGCGGCCCTGCAGCGTTGCCAGCACCTTGATCGTCGCGTAGGCGTCGGTCATCGACGTCGGCTCCGGTGTCGCGATGACGAGGACGTCGTCGGCGAGCGAGATCGAGTGCAGCACGACATCGGAGATGCCGGCGCCGGTGTCGAGGAGAACCCGGTCGAAGCGCGGCCGCACCTCGACGACGATCGCCTCGAGCTGGTCGCGCACCTCGGGCGTCAGCCGCGAGTACTCGACGAGGCCGGACCCGGCGAGCAGCACCGAGAAGCCGCCCGGCGCCGGCAGGATCGCCTCGTCGAGCGTCGCCTTGCCGGTGAACACGTCGTGCAGCGTGATCTTCGGGAACAGGTTGAGCACGACGTCGAGGTTGGCGAGGCCGAGGTCGGCGTCGAGCACGAGCACGCGTTCGCCGCGCTCGGCGAGCGCCGCCGCGAGGTTGGCGGTGAAGAAGGTCTTGCCGACGCCGCCCTTGCCGCTGGTGACGGCCATGGTCCGGGAGGACGACGGAGGCGATGCGCCTTGGGCGGCGGAACGGGTGGGGTCGATGGCGGCGGCGGCGTTCATTCGAGATCCTGGAACCGCGACGTGCCGAACAGGAGCCCTTTCTCCTCGGCCGAGACGTGCGAGATCGCCGCATGCTCGAGGCAGACGCGGTTGCGCCCTTCGGACTTGGCGCGGTAGAGCTGCTGGTCGGCGCGCTCGACCCACAGGTAAGGCGACGACCGCACCCACTGCGGCGCGAAGGCGCCGCCGATCGAGACCGTGGTGCGCACCTCGCCGATCGGCACGAGTGCGATCGCCTTGTCGGCGATGCGCATGCGGATCCGCTCGGCGACGGCCTGACCGAAGGCGGGGGCGCAGTTCGGCAGGATCATCGCGAACTCCTCGCCGCCGACGCGCGCCACCGTGTCCATCGGCCGGATGCAGTCGTGCAGCGTCTGCGCGACGGCCCGGATCACGCCGTCGCCGGCGGTGTGGCCGTGCGCGTCGTTGATGCGCTTGAAGTGGTCGATGTCGACCATCAGCACCATCGCCGGCTCGCCGGCCCGGGCCACCCGATCGATCTCGCTGGCGAGCGTGAGCTCGAAGTGACGGCGGTTGAAGAGGCCGGTGAGCGGGTCCCGGCTCGACAGTTCGCACAGGCCGTCGACCACGGCCTGCAGCCACACGGCACGGTCGGTCGTGCGCCGGTCCGGAAGGCTCTGGCCCGACTGCTCCAGCAGTTGCAGGGCGTCGTCGAGCCGCAGCGTCTTGCGGCCGGCGGCGCTGGGGTCGGCGGGAGGTTGCACAGGTGGATGCGAGGGTCGAAACCAGTCTAGCGGCCGGGCCGGCGCGGAGTGCGGCTGGCGCGCGACGCCTGACACGCGGAGTTCGCGTCGGATGCAACGCGAATGGCGAATTCGCGCCATCCGAGCGACCGCGCGGCGATCAGGCCGCCGTCGGCAGGAACCCCTCGACGAGGTCGTTGAGAAAGGCGTAGCCGAGCGCCGTCGGCACGACGCGCACGAGATCGCGCTCGATCAGGCCGCGCGCCTCGGCTCCGGCCAGCGCCGGCTCGATCGTCGCGATCGGCAGGCCGGTGCGGTCGTTGTACGTCTGGAGCTCGAAGCCGTGGCGCAGGCGCAGCGCGTTGAGCATGAACTCGAACGGCAGGTCGCGGCGCCTGACCTCGCGCTCGGAGGTGACCGCCCTGCCCGTCTCGGCGGCGGTCATGTAGGCGCTCGGGTCGCGCAGGCGGACCTGTCGAACGACGTGGTGGGGAAAGCTGATCTTGCCGTGCGAGCCGGCACCGATGCCGAGGTAGTCGCCGAAGCGCCAGTAGTTGAGGTTGTGCTGCGCGCGATGGCCGTCGCGGGCGTAGGCAGAGACCTCGTAGCGGTCGAGCCCCGCGGCCTGCGCGGCGGCGGCGGCGAGGTCGAGCATCGTCGCCGCGGCGTCGTCGTCGGGCAGCAGCGGCGGGCGAGCCGCGAACAGCGTGTTGGGCTCGATCGTCAGCTGGTAGAGGGAGAGGTGAGGCGGCCGATGCGCGATCGCGGCTTCGACGTCGGCGGCGGCGCCATCCGGTTCCTGTCCTGGCAGGCCGACCATGAGGTCGAGGTTCCAGGTGTCGAACGCGACCGCGGCCTCCGCGACGGCGGCATGCGCCTGTGCGGCGTCGTGGACGCGGCCGAGCGCGGCGAGTCGCGCGTCGTCGAAGCTCTGCACGCCCACCGACAGTCGCGTGATGCCGGCACCGCGAAAGGCGCGAAAGCGGTCGCGCTCGAAGCTGCCGGGGTTGGCCTCGAGCGTGATCTCGCAGCCGGGCTCGAGCGGCAGGCGGGCACGAACCGCGCCGAGCAGTCGCTCGATCGCGTCGGGCGAGAACAGGCTCGGCGTGCCGCCGCCGAGGAAAACGGTGTGGACGCGGCGGCCCCAGACGAAGGGCAGCGAGGCGTCGAGGTCGGCGACGAGGGCGTCGATGTAGCGGCGCTCGGGGAAGGCGTCGGATCCTGTTCGCGATGCCTCGAAGCCGCCGCGGACCGCATGCGAGTTGAAGTCGCAGTAGGGGCACTTGGCGATGCACCACGGGAGGTGGACGTAGAGCGAGAGCGGTGGCAACGCAGGCAGCGAGAGCGTGCCCGGCCGCATCCAGCGCGCGACTCGCTCGGCGACGGTGCCGTTCGGCGGCGCGAGGTCGACGGACGCGCTGGCGATCGGCGCTGCCACCGCTGGTGCGGCAACCCCGGCACCCCCGGCAACCCGGGCGTCGCCGGCGCTGCCGCCGTCAGCCATCGAGCCGCCAGGCCGTGCGCAACAGTTCGCGCATCGCCGCGGCTGCCTGCGCGCGGTGGCTGTGCAGGTTCTTCGTCGCCGGGGCGAGCTCGGCAACGGTGCAGCCGAGCGCAGCGACGAAGACGTGCGGGTCGTAGCCGAAGCCGCCCGCGCCGCGCGCGTCGGCGACGATGGCCGCGTCCCATCGGCCGACCGCGACCAGCGGCTCCGGGTCGTCGGCGGCACGCAGCGCGACCAGCGTCGACACGAAGCGCGCGCGCCGGTCGGCACCGGGGCCGAGGGCGCGGAGCGCGGCGATCAGCTTGGCGTTGTTGGCCGCGTCCTGGCGGCGGCGATGGGTCTCCCGGTCGCGAACCTCGCCGGCATCTTCGGGCAGCGTCGCGTAGACCGCCGATGCGACGCCCGGCGCGCCGCCGAGCGCCTCCACATACAGGCCGGAGTC
The DNA here is from genome assembly GCA_038234975.1 of Burkholderiales bacterium. Taxonomy (GTDB): domain Bacteria; phylum Pseudomonadota; class Gammaproteobacteria; order Burkholderiales; family Burkholderiaceae_C; genus Schlegelella_A. The sequence continues at coordinate 14,966 of JBBSUK010000069.1, read as the reverse complement.
GTCGGCGATCGCGGCGCCACCGCCTTGCCGCGCCGCGTGGCGCGCCTTGGCGAGCGCGTTCTCCAGGAAGGTCGCGTGCGGCTCGTCGGCCTCGGCGATGCCGAGCGCACCTTGCGCCAGGAGTTCAAGCCCGAGCGGCTCGAACAGCGCCCTCAGCTCGCGGAGCTTGCCGGCATTGTTCGACGCGAGGACGAGCCGCATGGCACGCGGTGGATGAAGTCAGCGAGGCGGGAGCGCTGCAGACAGCGCCTGCCGCTGCAGCTCCACCAGCTCGCCGATCCCCTTCGTCGCCAGCGCCAGCAGCGAGTCCATCTCGCTGCGCGAGAACGGCGCGCCCTCCGCCGTCCCCTGCACCTCGACGAAGCCGCCGCTGCCGGTCATGACGACGTTCATGTCGGTGTCGCAGGCCGAGTCCTCGACGTACTCGAGGTCGAGCAGCGGCGTGCCGTCGACGATGCCGACCGAGACCGCGGCGACCGCATCGCGCAGCGGCGACCTGGCGAGCTTGCCCTGCGCCATCAGCCACGACACCGCGTCGCTGGCGGCGACCCACGCGCCGGTGATCGCCGCCGTTCGCGTGCCGCCGTCGGCCTGCAGCACGTCGCAGTCGAGCGAGATCGTGCGCTCGCCCAGTGCAGCGAGATCGAACACCGCCCGCAGCGACCGCCCGATCAGCCGCTGGATCTCCTGCGTGCGTCCGCTCTGCTTGCCGCGAGCTGCCTCGCGGTCGCTGCGCGTGTGCGTGGCCCGCGGCAGCATCCCGTACTCGGCCGTCACCCAGCCCTCGCCCGACCCGCGCTTGTGCGGCGGCACCTTCTCCTCGACCGAAGCCGTGCACAGCACCCGCGTATCGCCGAACGACACCAGCACCGACCCCTCGGCGTGCCGCGTGTAGCCGCGTTGAAGGGAAACCGGGCGAAGCGCATCGTGCGCCCGACCTGAAGAGCGTTGAAAAGTCATCGGAGGATTGTCACCGCCTCGACCAAAAGGGCGCCAACGGCGCCCGCCCCTCCCTCTCGGAGGGAGGGGAGCGAAGCGGGGAGGGAGCAATCCTGGCGCGAAGCGGTTCGGCGTTCGGCCGCGAAGCCCTCCGCCTAGCTCTTCTTGTGCTTGGCCGAACGCTGAATCGCTTCGTTGATCTCCTTGATCGACCGCTCGATCTCCGCGTCGTCGAGCTCGTCGGGCGCGACATCGGTGCCGAGCACGCTGGCCTGGATCGTCGATGCGAAAACCGACTCGCCGAGCGCCGTCGTCTCGATGCCTTGAGCGGCCTCGCTGCCGCCGGCCAGACCTTCCCACTCGACCGCGAGCACCGACACGTTGTCGCACTTCGGCCCGCCGTTGCGCAGCGCCGACTCGACCAGCTCGGGAACCGAATCGGCGAGCGGCAGCGAGGTCAGCTGGTCGGTGATCTCGGCGTCGCTCACCGTACCCCAGAGACCGTCGGAGCAGAGCAGGAGGCGGTCGCCCGGCTGCGTGAGAAGCGGCCCGACGGTGTCGATCACCGGCTTGCCCGGGCTGCCCAGGCAGGTGAAGAGGACGTTGCGGTTGAGCTTGTCGCCCATCGGCACGACCTGGCTCATCGTCTGCTGCAGCTCCGAGTAGGAGTGGTCACGCGTGCGGGCGACGAGCTTGTCGCCGCGCACCATGTACAGACGCGAATCGCCGCAGTGCGCCCAGTACGCCGCGTTGCCCTGCAGCATGCACGCCACGACCGTCGTGCGCGGCGTGTCGATCAGCGCCTTCTGCGTCGCGTAGCGCAAGAGCTGGTGGTGGCCGGCGACGATCGCCTCGTGCAGGAAGCGCAGCGGGTCGGGCAGCGTCGGCTTGCAGTCGCGCTGGAACATCGCCGCCAGCGTCTGCAGCGCCAGCTGCGACGCGACCTCGCCTTCGGGGTGGCCGCCCATCCCGTCGGCGAGCGCGAACAGGCCGGCGTCGCGGGTGTAGCAATACCCCATCCGGTCTTCGTTCTTCTCGCGGCCGCCCTTGCGACTGACCTGATAGACGCTGAACTGCATCGAAAGCTCAGGCTTTGCTCGTGGTCAGGTTCTCGATCTGCAGCTTGAGCCGCTCGCCGAAACTGAGCTTGGTGTACTGCCGCTCGGTCTCGCGCGAGAGCTCCTTCTGCAGCGCGAACACGCTCTGCGGCCGCGACAGCGGGTCGAGCGACATGCACCACTCGGTGACTTCGATCAGGTTGTCGCTGTAGACGTTGCGCAGCCGTGAGAGCGACAGTGCGAGGCGGTCCTTCTCGATGCGCTGCGGCGCGTCGTTCGGCGGGTAACCCTGCATGCAGGCATAGATGCACGCACCGATCGCGTAGATGTCGGTCCAGGGGCCGAGCGTGCCGTCTCGGCGGTACATCTCGGGGGCGGCGAAGCCGGGCGTGTACATGGGGCGGATGAAGTTTCCTTCCTTGCTCAGCACCTCGCGTGCCGCGCCGAAGTCGAGCAGCACCGCCTTGTTCTCGTTGGTGATGAAGATGTTCGCCGGCTTGATGTCCAGGTGCAGCATCTTGTGCTGGTGGACGATGCGCAGGCCGCGCAGGATCTCGTCGAACAGCGACCGGATGGTCGACTCGCGGAACACCTTGTCGCGCTTGAGGTCGCGCGCGGTGACGATGAAGTCCTGCAGGGTGTCGCCCTGCAGGTAGTTCATCACCATGTAGACCGTCTCGTTCTCGCGGAAGAAGTTCAGCACCGAGACGACGCTGCTGTGCGAGATCTGGGCGAGCGAACGGCCCTCCTCGAAGAAGCTCTTCAGGCCGAGCCGGTAGAGCGGCTGCTTCTCGGGCTTGACGCGCGGCGTGAGCTCTCCGGGCGAGCGCTCCGCGAGCGACGACGGCAGGTATTCCTTCAGGGCGACCAGCTTGCGGTCGCTGTCCTCGCAGAGGTAGACGACGCCGAAGCCGCCGGCGGCGAGCTTCTTGATGACCTGGTAGCCCCCGACGACGGTTCCGGAGGGCAGTGGCGCGGGCTTCGGCTTCGACATAATCGCGTGTTTTCCGAGGCGCGGCGGGAGGCTGAAAGCGCGTGGCAGTCTACAGCATGACCGGTTATGCGACGGCCTCCACCGAGCCGTCGGCTGCCCCTTCGGCCAGCCGTGCGGCAGCATTGCACGAACCGGGCGTCACAGGTCCGTCGAGCGGCAACGTGGCGGCGTCGCCGGGCGCGGTCACCGTCGAGTTGCGGTCGGTCAACAACCGCTTCCTCGACCTGTCGTTTCGACTGCCCGACGCCGCGCGCGGCCTCGAGCCGGCGTTGCGCGAGGCGTTGAGCCGGCGTCTGCGCCGCGGCAAGGTCGAGTTGCGCCTGTCGAGCGCCGCCGATGGCGACGGCGAGTTGTCGGCGCCGCGGGGCGAGCAACTCGCTCGCCTGGCCACCGTCGAACGATCGGTTCGCGAACTGTTGCCCGACGCGAGGCCGCTCTCCGTCGACGAGGCCCTGCACTGGTGCCGGGGCACGACCGGCCGCGATGTCGCGACCGACGACGCGCTCGCCGTCGCCGGCGCCGCGCTGGAGGCGCTCGTCCTGGCGCGCGAGCGCGAAGGCGCGCGACTCGCCACGTGGCTGGGTGAGCGCGTCGATCGGTTGCGTGCGCTCGCCGCGCAGGCGGTGCCGCTCGTTCCCGCCGCCGTCGAGAAGCAGCGTGCCCGCTTCGTCGAGCGCTGGCGCGAAGCGCTCGCCTCGGCCGGCGCAGGCGCCGCGGTGTCGCACGCGCAGGCCGAGGAACGCGCGCTCGGCGAGGCCGCGGCCTATGCGATCCGCATCGACGTCGCCGAGGAAATCGGCCGCCTCTCGTCGCATCTCGACGAGATCACCCGGCTGCTCGCCAAGGGCGGCGAGGTCGGCAAGCGCCTCGAGTTCCTGATCCAGGAGCTGCTGCGCGAGGCCAACACGCTGGGCTCGAAATCGACGTCGATCGAGCTGACCGCGATCTCGGTCGAGATGAAGGTCGCGATCGAGCAACTGCGCGAACAGGTGCAGAACGTCGAGTAGAACGCCGCTCCGGTGAGCGTCGACGAACGCGCAGTCCTGCCCGACGTCCGCCATCCCCTGAAAGACGGCGCCGAATTTCGCGCAACGGTGTCGGTTTCGGTGCCGCTTTCCCGTCTATCCGGTCGAGGCCCGCTTCACGGGCCGCTCGAGACGGCCGACGATGGACCTCGCCTGCAAGGCTGCGCTGACCGCGACGCTCGTCGCCATGGTGCTGATGGTGCTGCTGGCGCTGGCGTCCGTCGGCCTGCGAGCATGGTTCACCGGCATGGGCGCGGCCCTCGCAGCCGCCGTCGCCGCCAGCGTGGTGGCGCTGCGGCTGCTGCCCGCCCTTCCCGAGGCCGTGGCAGCGCGGGCGCCCGCTGCAGCTCCACCGGTCGGCATCGCCGCCACCGCCGTCGTCGCCGGCGTGCTGAGCGCCGTCATCTGCGCGGCGGGCAGCCATCTCGACCCGTTTTTCGGCGGCATGCTCGCGTCGCTCCCCTTCGTCTGTGGCGCCGTCGTGTTCAACGAGCACACGCGCGGCCGGCCGGAGGCGGTGCCACGGTTCCTGCGCGGCTACGTCGGCGGCTGCTCGGCAAAGCCGTGTTCGGCGCCGCCTTCGGCGTGCTCGTGGGCTGGGCCGGTGCGAGCGTGGCGGCGACGCTCGCCATCACCGTCGGTTTGGCGGCGACCGTCGCCAGCGCGCATTGGCTCGATGGCGACACGCGCCGCCCTTTTGCCGCCGCCGCCGTAGCCGGCAAGGTCGCGTGAACGCCGTTCCAATGCAACGGCAAGCGAAATCGCCACTTCGGCCTGCGCGAGCGCGCTGCCCGAGCGGCTCGCGGTGATCCATTGATCAGCCGACGACGTAGAACGACATCACCACCGCCGTCGGCAGCCGCTGTCCGACACAGAGAAACTGCCGCTCGTTGAGCCAGGCCCAGTTCGGCTCACCGGTCTCGAGCGTGACGTGGCCGCGGAAATAGACCGACCCCGGGTCGACGGGCTCGCCGCGCAGGATGCGGCCGGTGACCTCGGCCGACGCGGCACGCATCGCCTGGTTGCGCACGAAGACCCTGCCACCGTTCTCCAGCTCGATCATGTACGACGCCTCGAGGCGGGCGATGCGGTCCTCGGCGACGAGCTGGAAGTCGGCGCCGCCGGGCACGACGCGGCCGCGCAACCGGCCTTCGACGACCCCGCCGACGATCGGGACGAAGCGGCGGCGGCCGAACGGCGTGACGCCGGCGTCGACCGGCTCGCCCACCTCGACCTGAAGGTCGCAGAGGTGCTCGAGCGCGGGGGGCGGCAGGGTCGTCGGCATGGCGTCGAGGCGACCTTACACCGCTCGCCGGCTCTTAAACTCCAGCCAGCAGCCATGGAATACCCCGGCAACCTGTTCGCCGTGTCCGCCCCGAGCGGCGCCGGCAAGTCGAGCCTGGTCAAGGCGGTGCTCGAGCTCGACTCGCACCTCGTCGTCTCGGTCTCGCACACGACCAGGAAGCCGAGGGGCCAGGACCAGGACGGCCGCGAGTACCACTTCACCGACGAGGCGACCTTCCGCGCCATGATCGCCGCCGGCGACTTCGTCGAGTGGGCCGAGGTTCACGGCAACCTGTACGGCACCTCGAAGTCGGCGATCGAGGCGCGCATCGTCGGCGGCCACGACGTCATGCTCGAGATCGACTGGCAGGGCGCGCTGCAGATCAAGACGCTGTTCCCGGAAGCCGTGCTGATCTTCGTGCTGCCGCCGAGCTGGGAGGAGCTGCGCCAGCGCCTCATGCGGCGCGGCGAGGACGGCGCCGATATCATCGAGCGGCGCATGGCCAATGCCCGCGCCGAGGTCGCCGAGGCACGCCATTTCGACTTTCTTATAATCAACGGCTTGTTCGAGACGGCGCTCTTCGACCTGAAGACCATCGTCCACGCGCAACGCCTCAGGTACGCCGCCCAGCGGCGAGCCCGCCCGACGGTGTTCTCGGCGCTGCAATTGGCCTGATCCGCCCCGAACAAGTTCACACGCACACCACGAAAGCACCCATGGCCCGCATCACCGTCGAAGACTGCCTCGCCAGGATCCCGAACCGCTTCCAGCTGGTGCTCGCCGCGACCTACCGCGCCCGCATGCTGAGCCAGGGTCATGCGCCCAAGGTCGAGACCAAGAACAAGCCCGGCGTGACTGCGTTGCGCGAGATCGCCGAAGGCGAGATCGGCATCGAGATGCTGCGCAAGGTGCCGATCTAACCGGTCCCGATCCGGTTTTTCAGCGGCGCCGCCCGTGCGCCGCCGGGTTCACGGTAAATTGCCGCCATGGCCGAGCGCATGCCCGCTGCTCTCGTCGACGGCGCCGTCGGCGGCAAGGCGGCGCCGCGCAAGCGCCAGCCGCCGGCGCACGTCGTGCCGTCGACCCACCCCGCCGACGCGGCCGCGGCTTCCTTCGCCGCGCTCACCGTCAAGCTCGACTACCTCGACGAGGCCGACATCCGGCGCGTCCGCGAGGCGTACCGTTTCGCCGACGAGGCGCACCTGGGGCAGTTCCGCGCCTCCGGCGAGCCCTACATCACCCACCCGATCGCCGTCGCCGGCCTGTGCGCCGAGTGGCGGCTCGACGCGCAGGCGATCATGGCCGCGCTCATGCACGACGCCATGGAGGACTGCGGCGTCACCAAGGCGGAGCTGATCGAGCGCTTCGGCGCGCCCACCGCCGACCTGGTCGACGGCCTGACCAAGCTCGACAAGCTGCGCTTCTCGACCCGCGAGGAGTCGCAGGCCGAGTCGTTCCGCAAGATGCTGCTGGCGATGACGCGCGACGTCCGCGTGATCCTCGTCAAGCTCGCCGACCGCCTGCACAACATGCGCACGATGGACGCCGTCGACCGCGACAAGCGCGCCCGCGTCGCCGCCGAGACGCTCGAGATCTATGCGCCGATCGCACACCGGCTCGGCCTGAACCAGACCTACCGCGAGCTGCAGGAGCTGTCGTTTCGCCACACCCGGCCGTGGCGCGAGGCGGCGCTGTCGAAGGCGGTGCAGAAGGCGCGGGGCTTCAGGCGCGACGCCGTCGAGCGGATCCGGACCGACGTCGTGAAGGCGTTCGCGCTGGACGACCTGAAGGCCGAGATCTTCGGCCGCGAGAAGACGCTCTTCTCCATCTACGAGAAGATGCGCGAGAAGCACCTGAGCTTCGCGCAGGTCAACGACATCTTCGGCTTTCGCATCGTCGTCGACACGCAGAGCCAGTGCTACCTGGCGCTCGGCGTGCTGCACGGCGTGATGAAGCCGGTGCCCGGCCGCTTCAAGGACTACATCGCCATCCCCAAGGCAAACGGCTACCAGTCGCTGCACACCACGCTCGTCAGCCCGCTCGGCACCGCGGTCGAGTTCCAGATCCGCACCGAGCACATGCACGCGGTGGCCGAGAAGGGCATCGCCGCGCACTGGCTCTACAAGGAGCACGACGACGGCCCGGCCCATGCGCAGGACGCGCAGCGCCTCGGCGCCATGTGGCTGCAGTCGCTGCTCGACATCCAGACCGAGACGCGCGACGCCAACGAGTTCCTCGAGCACGTCCGCATCGACCTCTTTCCCGACGCCGTCTACGTGTTCACGCCGATGTCGAAGATCCTGGCGCTGCCGCGCGGCGCGACGCCGGTCGACTTCGCCTACGCGATCCACTCCGACGTCGGCGACCATTGCGTCGCCGCCACCGTCAACGGCGAGCCGGTGCCGCTGCGCACCGAGCTCAAGAGCGGCGACGTGGTCGAGGTCGTCGGCTCACCGTCGGCCCGGCCCAACCCGGCCTGGCTCAACTACGTCTCGACCGGCAGGGCGCGCTCGAAGATCCGCCACTACCTGAAGAACATGGAGCACGACGAGTCGCGCGACCTCGGCGCCAAGATGCTGGCCCAGGCGATGCGCTCCGAAGGCCTCTCGCTTCCGGGCGACGACTCGCAGTCGGCGGGCGTCTGGCAGCAGCTCGTGAAGTGGAGCGGCAACAAGTCGCGCGACGACCTGTTCGTCGACATCGGCGTCGGCCGCAAGATCGCGACGATCGTCGCCGCGAGGCTGGCCCGGCTGCTCGCCGAGGACGGCATCCGCCCCGACGCGCTGGCGCTGACCCTCGGCCGCTACGCCGACGAGGACGCCGCACCGTCGCAGGGGCTGGTCGCCATCGACGGCAGCGAAGGCGCCTCGGTGCAGCTCGCGCCGTGCTGCCGGCCGATCCCGGGCGACGCGCTCGTCGGCAACCTCGGGCGCGGCGAGGGCCTCGTCGTCCACACCGCCGACTGCAGCGTCGGCAAGCGCCTGTTCGAGCGCGACAGCGAGCGCTGGATGCGGGTCGAATGGTCGGAACAGCTGACGCGGAGCTTCGAGACCAGCGTGCTGCTGCTCGTCAGGAGCGGCAAGGGCGTGCTGGCGCAGGTGGCCTCGGCCGTCAGCCGGGCCGAAGCCGACATCACCCACATCGAGATGGACAACGAACCCGGCAGTGAGACGAGCGAGCTGAACCTGCTGCTGTCGGTGCGCGACCGGCAGCACCTCGCCGATGTCGTGCGGACGCTGACGCGGACGCCGCCGGTGCTGCGCGTCGCGCGGGCCAAGCCCTGAGCAAGCGCGGCCCCTGCCTTCCTCCGCTCAGCCGAACACCGATCGCCAGGCGCGGCCGACTGCGTCCGCGTCGGTCAGGGATACGAATGCGAGGCCGGCGATGGCGCCGCCGAAATGCGCGTCGTGGTTGATCCGACCCCGCCCGCGCCGCGCCGAGAACCACGTGTAGGCAAGGTAGAGGACGGCGAACAGCGGCGCCGGGATCGGCACCGGGATCGGCAGGATGAAGAGCGACGCGCTCGGGAAGTAGACGATCGAGGCGAACAGCACCGCGAGGATCGCGCCGGATGCGCCGAGGGTCGCGTAGTCCGGTTCGTCGCGGTGCACGAGCCAGGTGCCGAAGTCGCTGCCGACGAGCCCGGCGACGTAGAGCGCCACGAAGCGCGTCGTGCCGATCTCGCGCTCGAGGCCGAACGCGAACGCCCACAGGGTGAAGGCGTTGAAGAGCAGGTGGGCGAGGTCGGCGTGCAGGAACGCGCTGGTGATCGGCGTCGCGTACTCGCGGCGGCGGAGAAGCCAGTACGGCCGGAACAGGCCGCGCTCGATCGCGGCAGGCGCGCCATAGAGCGTGAACGCACCGATCACGACGATCGCCATCAGGATCGCCGTCGCCGCCGGCATGGCGAGCGCCGCGTCGATCATGGCCGGCCACGCCGCGCTGCCGCCCATCGCGTCAGCGCGGCGGCGGCGCCGGATAGCGCACGTCGAGCACCTCGATCTTCTCGCGACCCGCGGGCGTCGCGAGCGTCGCTTCGTCGCCGACCCGCGACTTGATGAGTGCCCGGGCGACCGGCGACATCCAGCTCACGTCGCCGCGCAGGTTGTCCGCCTCGTCGACGCCCTTGATGACGACCGTGCGCTCGCGGCCGTCGCCGTCCGCGTAGGTGACGGTGGCGCCGAAGAAGACCTGATCGCTGCCGTGATGGACCGACGCGTCGACCACCTCGGCGACGTCGAGTCGCCTGGTCAGGAAGCGGATGCGGCGGTCGATCTCGCGCAGGCGCTTCTTGCCGTAGAGGTAGTCGCCGTTCTCCGAGCGGTCGCCGTTCTTCGCCGCCCACGACACGACCTCGACGACCTTCGGCCGCTCGTCGTCGAGGAGCGACATCAGCTCGCCGCGCAGGCGGGCGTAGCCTTCCGGCGTGAGGTAGTTCTTCGCGCCGGCGGGCAACGGCGGGTCCGCCGCCTCGACGTCGTCGTCGACGTCGGCATCCGAATCGCTCTCGCGGGTAAAAGCCTTGCTCATCGCGGCCGGATTCTCGCCGCCTCGGCGCGGGCCCGCATGCCGGGCCCGGTAGACCGCTTCACCGACACGCCCCACGCCTCGACGCGGTGGACGGCTCCTTACACTGGCTCGACATGGTCCGGCCCACGCCCCCGGCTCGCGATGCCGAGACCGCACACGACCTCACGCGAACGCTGCTGGGCGTCCTGTGCGTCGGCACGCTGATCGTCGCCGCCTTCTGGATCGTCCGCCCCTTCCTGGCGGCGACGATCTGGGCTGCGACGTTCGTCATCGTGCTGTGGCCGGTGCTGCTGCGCCTTCAACGCGGCCTCGGCGGTAACCGTGCGCTGGCGATCGCCGTCGTCACGGCGTTCGTGCTGGTTCTCGTCGCGGTGCCGCTCGTGCTCGCGCTCGCGGTCGTGATCACCAACGCGGACGAGATCGTCGCGCGTGCCCGCCTTCTCGCCGGCGCGCGCCTCGCCGCCCCGCCGGACTGGATAGCCGGATTGCCCGTGGTCGGGCCGCGCCTGGCCGATGCCTGGCAGCAGTTCGCCGCGGCCGGGCCGGACGCGCTCTGGTCGCGCGTCTGGCCCTACCTGGGCAGCCTGACGCGGTGGCTGCTGGTGCGCGCGGGCAACCTCGGCTACGTGAGCGTCCAGTTCATGCTCACGCTCGTTCTCGCCGCCTTCATGTTCGCGAACGGCGAAGCGCTCGCCGCAGCGGCATTGCGCTTCGGCCGCCGGCTCGGCGACGATGCCGGCGTCCGACTTGTGCGCCTGGCCGGCAACGCCATGCGCGGCGTCGTGCTCGGCGTGGGCCTCACCGCGGCCGTCCAGTCGGTCCTCGCAGGAGCGGGACTCGCCGTGGCAGGCGTTCCCCATGCCGGCTTGCTCACCGCGCTCCTTTTCCTGCTGTGCATCGCCCAGGTCGGCATGCTGATCGCGCTGCTTCCGATCGTCGTGTGGGTGTTCTGGCAGGGCGAGCCGCTCACCGGCTCGCTGCTGCTGGTCTGGTCGCTCGCGACCGGCCTGCTCGACCAGGTGCTGCGCCCCGTCCTCGTCAGCCGCAGCGCGCGTCTGCCGGCGCTGCTGATCTTCGTCGGCGTCGTCGGCGGGATCATCGCCTTCGGCCTGCTCGGCATCGTCGTCGGCCCCGTCGTCCTCGCCGTCGGCTACACGATGCTGCTGGCGTGGCTGGGCGACGCGACGGCGACACCGGCCGACGGCCAGCCCTGAAGACAGCTGACCCGGACGCCCGGCACCCGTCGTCGCTCGATCAGGTGGACACGCCAGGCATCGGGTGCGCCGTCAGCCGATCGGAATCGGCTCGCCGTTGACCGCCCAGGCGACGCCGAAGCGGTCGGTCAGCATCCCGAAGGTCTTCGCCCAGAACGACGGCGCCAGCGGCATGCTCACGGACCCGCCTTGCGCGAGGGCGCGAAACGCGCTCTCCGCCTGCCCGACCGTGTCGTACTGCAGCGCGAGCATGTTGCCCTTGATGCCTTCGTACGGCTGACCGGCCAGTGCATCGCCTGCGAACAGCATCGCGCCGCCGGGCAGCACGAGGCAAGCGTGCATGATCGAGTCGCCGCCGGCCATCGCGCCGGCGCAGCCTTCGGCGGATGCAGCAGGCTGCTGCGGCATGTCGGCGAACGACATCATGGTCTTGACGGTCGCGCCGAGCGCCTGCTCGTAGAAACGGAAGGCCTCGCGGGTGTTGCCGTCGAAGCCGAGGTAGGGTGTAAGGGTGGTCGTCATGGCTGCTCCTGGATGTTCGCGGGCCGCGTCGGCCCGCATCCAGTGATCGATCGGCCTTGCTCGATTTCGACAGCGTGGCGAATCGTTTTCGACCCGCAAGACGAAACGGCCTGGACACGCGAGCGTCCAGGCCGTTTTGCGGAGGGCAGATGGTTGGTGCGGCTGGCAGGAATCGAACCCACGACCCCTTGGTTCGTAGCCAAGTACTCTATCCAACTGAGCTACAGCCGCGCCGTCGGCAAGTATAGCGGGGCCGCGCGGGCCCTAGATGCGCGCCGCGGTCTCGAACGCCTTCGCCGCAGCGGCAGTGTCGCCTTCGCGGGTGGCGAGCTCGGCGAGGCCCACGAAGGCCGTGCGACGCGCCGACGGCGACAGGTTCGCATCGTTGCCGGCCCGCTCAAGCAACAGCCGCGCCTTGCCCCACAGGCCCCGCTCGACGAAGGCGCGGCCGGCCGCGAGCGCCACCGCGCCGTCGCGCGGCATCGCCAGCGACGCCGACTCGAGCCTGGGCAGCCAGTCGGCGCCGATGCCGTCGAGCGCGGCGATCAGTGCCTCGGCGATCGCGGTTCGCTCCTCGCTGCCGAGCTCGGTGAGCCGGTCCCATAGCGGGCTCAGCCAGCCGCGCGCGCCTTCGGCGTCGCCGAGCGTGCTCGCACGCAGCGCGGCGCGTGCGGCGACGAAAGGATCGCGACGGTCGGCCGGGTCGAGCGACAGCCAGAGGGCGCGCAGCTGGTCGAGGTCGTAGACGGTGTCGAGCGACTCGAACGCGAGCGAACGCAGCAGACCGGTCGCGGCGACCTGCGAGAAGCCCTGGTGCTTGACGAGCTGCCGCGCCGTCTTGAGCGCCTCCTGCGGCTGCCGCGCAAGGCGTGCCGCCTGCAGCTTCAGGCGCAGCGCATGGGTGCGCCGCGCGACGCCGACCGGCAGGTCGGCCAGGAGCTGCGCAGCGCGCGACGCGTCGCGATCGTCGAGCGCCCACTCGGCGGCGAGCAGCCGCGCACCTTCGTCGGCCGACCGCGCCGACAGGCTCGACCCCGAGATGTCGAGGGCGCGGCGCAGCTCCTCGTCGCGCAGCGTGCGGTTCTGCAGCCGATGGGCGCTGCCGGCGGCGAGCAGATGACCGAGGACGGTGAACTCGTTGTCCTGGACGAGGTCGGGCGTCTCGGCCTGGATCGCCAGTGCGCGCTGCGCCGATTTCTGCGCCCGCGTGTAGCGGCCGCCGAAGTACTGGGCCAGGGCGTCGCGCAACGCCGCCTGGCCATTGCGGTCGCGACGCGCAGTGCGGTACTCGCGGGCCCGCCGAGGCAGGCCGACCAGCGCGTTGATGCCGTTGATGACGCCGACGATCAGAAAGCAGCTGCCGATCAGCAGCAGCAGGAACACGTTGAGCGACAGGTCGAGCCGCCAGCCGCCCCAGTAGAAGGTGGCCAGGCCGTCGTTGCTGCCGAGCGTCGTCGCCGCGACCACCGCGACGGCGAACAGGAGCACGAACCAGATCGTCAGCCGCATGGCGCGATCGATGCCGCCACGTCAGCGCGTGCCGCCGACCGCGGCGAGCGCGGCGATCGTCTCGTCGGGGCGCGGGACGCCGCTCTGCCGCACCTGCAGCATCACCTGGCGCAGCAGGTCGGCGACCGTCTGGGTGCGACGCGACGAGCGGTCGAAGTAGCGCTCGATCGACACCAGCGCGGCGCGCAGGTCGGACTGCGCCGCGTCGGTCTGCCGCGACAGCAAGGCGAGCCGGGCGTTCAGCAGGCGCAGCTTCAGGTTCTCGCGCAGGAAGAACGCCTGGTCGGGCGACACGAGCATCGCCTCGGGCCGGTCGATGCGGGTCACCCGGAAGAGTTGCTGGACGTCGGTCCAGACACCGTCGCCGAGCAGGCGCCAGGCCTGGCCGAGCTCGCGCGAGAGCCAGGCGCCGATGCTCTCCGAGTCGGCCGTGCCGGCGGTCGACACCGACGCCGCGCTCGCGGCCCCGGCGCGCTTGGTGGCGGCCTCGCGCCTGCCGGCAGCGCTCGCGGTCGCGGTAGCCGGGCTACCGACAGCCGGCTCGCGGCGCCCGTCGGGCGCCGACAGCAACGGCATGTCGTCGACCATGCGCACCGCCTCGTCGATGCGGATCGACAGCGTGGCGGCATCGACGGCGCTGGCGGCGCGCGTCTTCTCCAGATCGTGGGAGATGGCGCGGCGCACCGGCTCGAGGCGCGGCTGGGCGGCGCGCGCGAGCCGGTCGTCGGCCTGCTTCAGCGTGGCGATCAGCGGCTCGACACTGCCCGTGATCGCGGCCTGCTGCGCCGCCGCGCGCATCGCCGAGTCGAGCTCGGCGACGAGGTTGTCGTCGCGCGAGCGCGCCAGCGACTGCATCAGATCCTCGAGCTGCACGCGCTGCGTGCCGACCTCGTTGAGGCGCTGCTCGAGCAGTGCCACCTTGGCGGTCGCCTCGCGCAGGCCGTCCTGCGCCTGCTTGGCCAGCAGCAGCGATTCGGCGACGCGCTCGCCGCTGTCCTGCTGGCGCTTGACGAGCTCGCGCTCCGTGCTGCGCATGCGCTCCTCGGCACGCCACGCCAGCACCAGCGCAACGGTGGCGACGATGGCGAACAGGAGCACGAGGGCAGCGATCCAGCGGCCGGGACCCGGCATGGCGGAAGGCGGAACCGGTGGCGCGATGACGACCGTTCTCGACTCGGCGGGTGGCACGGGATCGTCGGTCACGGTCGCATCGATTGTATGCAGGCGATCACCGACGCCGGCGTCGGTGCCGCCTCGCGCACGTCGCCGAAACCGGCCTCGCGCGCCCGCGCCGCGATGCGGGCATGCGTCGCCACGGCACGGGCGCCCGCCCAGCCGGCTGCGCCGGCGGCGTCGAGCAGGTGATCGATCGCCTGGGAGCTGCTGAAGAGCCACACGGTCGATGCCTTCGCGGCACGCGCCGCCTCGACGACGCGCCACGCGTCGGCCGTCCACGCCGGCGCGCGGCGGCGGTAGGCGCAGACCGTGTCGACCGTCGCGCCGGCTTCGGCGAGCCGATCGGCCAGCCATTCACGACCGCCCTCGCCACGCACGATGAGCGCCTGCGAGCCGCGCCAATCGAGCCCGTCCAGCTCGGCCCACAGCGCCTCCGAGTCGAACGACGCCGCGGCGGCGGCGGGCTCGACGACGCGTGCGGCGTCGACACCTGCCGCGCGCAATGCCACCGCGGTGCCCGGGCCGGGCGCCGCGGCGAATGCCGCGGCCGGCCAGCCGGACACGTCGGCCGGGCGGCCTGCGAAGAAGCCGCGCACCGCGCTCGGGCTGACGAACACGACCACGCGGCGCTCGTCAAGCCGCCGCCACTCGGCCGCGACCGCGCCCTCGTCATCGGGCGGGGCGATGTCGATCAGCGGCAGCGACACCGCGTCG
>JBBSUK010000068.1:0-19178 GCA_038234975.1 Burkholderiales bacterium | reverse complement strand
GGAGGCCGGCGCGTCGAGCACGGCGAGCGGCGACCGTTCGCCCATCGCCATCGCCTCGCCCGCGAAACCCGAGAAGTCGGCGAGCGTGATCGCGCAGTCGGCGACCGGAACCTGCCAGGGTCCGACCATCGGGTCGCGGCATGACAGGCCGCCGACGGTGCGGTCGCCGATGGTGACGAGGAAGCGCTTGCTGGCGACCGTCGGGTGGCGCAGCACGTCGAACGCGACGCGTTTCAGCTCGACGCCCGTGAGGTCGAGCGGCGGCAGCAGGAGCGGCGCGCGGCGAACGTCGCGGTGCAGCTTCGGCGCCTTGCCGAAGAGCAAGTCCATCGGCATGTCGACGGCGGCAGGGCCGGCCCGAGAGTCGATGTCGAGCACGAGCCGCGCCTCGTCGGTCGCCACGCCGACGACCGCGAACGGGCAACGTTCGCGCACACACATCGCCTCGAGCATCGGCATCGAGCCGGGGTCGACGGCGAGCACGTAGCGTTCCTGGCTCTCGTTGCTCCAGATCTCCTTCGCCGACAGGCCGCTCGCCTCGAGCGGGATCGCGTGCAGATCGACGCGCGCGCCGCGGCCGGCCCCTTCGACCAGCTCTGGAAATGCGTTCGACAGGCCGCCTGCGCCGACGTCGTGGATGGCGAGGATCGGGTTCGACGCGCCGAGCGCCGCGCAGTGCGAGATCACCTCCTGCGCCCGACGCTCGATCTCGGGGTTGCCCCGCTGCACCGAATCGAAGTCGAGCTCGACGGCATTGGCGCCGGCCGCCACCGAGCTCGCCGCGCCGCCGCCCATGCCGATGCGCATGCCAGGTCCGCCGAGCTGCACGAGCAGCGTGCCGGCCGGGAACTCGATCTTGTGCGTCTGCGACGCATCGATCGCCCCGAGGCCGCCGGCGATCATGATCGGCTTGTGATAACCGCGGCGGGCGCCGCCGACCGTCTGCTCGTAGACACGGAAGTAGCCGCCGAGGTTCGGCCGACCGAACTCGTTGTTGAACGCGGCACCGCCGAGCGGCCCGTCGACCATGATCTGCAAGGCGCCGGCGATGTGGTCAGGCTTGCCGTAGCTGCCCTGCTCCCACGGCTCGTCGGTGCCGGGCAGGCAGAGGTTCGAGACGGAGAAGCCGGTGAGACCGGCCTTCGGCTTCGCGCCGCGGCCGGTCGCGCCTTCGTCGCGGATCTCGCCCCCGGCACCGGTCGCGGCGCCCGGGAACGGCGAGATCGCCGTCGGGTGGTTGTGTGTCTCGACCTTCATCAGCACGTGCGACGTCGCCCGGCGCGACGCGTAGCGTGGCGCGGTGGTGTAGCCCTCCGGGCCGAAGCGCTCGATCTCGCCACCTTCCATCACCGCGGCGTTGTCGCTGTAGGCGACGACCGTCCGCCCGGGCGACGCCGCCTCGGTGTGGCGGATCATCTCGAACATCGACCGCGGCTGCGGCTCGCCGTCGATCGTGAAGCGGGCGTTGAAGATCTTGTGCCGGCAGTGCTCGCTGTTGGCCTGCGCGAACATCGTCAGCTCGACGTCGGTCGGCGCCCGGCCGAGGTCGCGAAAGGCGTCGCGCAGGTAGTCGAGCTCGTCGCCCGACAAGGCGAGGCCGAAGCGGGCATTGGCGCTGGCGAGCGCGCTGCCGTCGTCGTCGACGGGCACGTGCTCCATCGGCTCGGCGCGCTGCTCGTCGAACAGTCGTGCGAGGTCGTCGCGCCCGCCGAGCACGCTGTCGGTCATGCGGTCGTGCAGCAGCGGGGCGATCGCGGCGAGTTCGGCACCGTCGAGCGGCGACCCGCGGCCGATCAGCCTGCCCCGGGTCGAGAACGAGAACTCGCAGGCGCGCTCGACCCGCGCCAGCGGCAGTGCACAGTTGCGCCCGATGTCCGTCGCCTTCGACGACCACGGCGAGACGGTGCCCAGGCGCGGCGCGACGATCAGCGTCGAGTCGCCGGGCGGAACCGGCTCGGCGGGGTCGCCGTAGCGCAGCAGCGCCCCGGCCCGGTCGAGGTCGGCGCCGGAGAGCGGCGCGTCGCTCGACGTGACGTGCAGCCAGCGGGCACGAATCGCAGCCAACCTCGGCACGAACACGAGCAGGCGCCCGAGGAGCGCCGCGGCGCGGAACGCCGACAGCGCGCGGCCGCCTTCGAAGACGTTCAGGTGGTGGGCCGCTGGCATCGTGGAAGCCGGCAATTCTAGGATGGCGAGGGATAATCGCCGGATGCCGACCACGATCAAGAGCCAGGCCGACATCGAGGGAATGCGGGTCGCCGGGCGACTCGCCTCCGAGGTGCTGGACATGCTGACGCCGCACGTCGCGCCCGGCGTCACGACCGACCACCTCGACAAGCTCGCCCACGACCACATCGTCTTCGGGCAGCAGGCGATCCCGGCGCCGCTGAACTACGCGCCGCCCGGCTACTCGCCGTATCCGAAGTCGATCTGCACGTCGATCAACCATCAGGTCTGCCACGGCATCCCGAACGACCGCGGCCTCAAGAGCGGCGACATCGTCAACATCGATGTCACCGTCATCAAGGACGGCTGGCACGGCGACACCAGCCGCATGTTCATCGTCGGCAACGGGTCGATCGCGGCCAAGCGCCTGGTCGACAAGACCTACGAGGCGATGTGGAAGGGCATCGAGCAGGTCAGGCCCGGCGCCAGGCTCGGCGATGTCGGCCATGCGATCCAGGTCTTCGCCGAGGGCAACGGCTTCACCGTCGTGCGCGAGTTCTGCGGCCACGGCATCGGCACGCGCTTCCACGAGGAACCGCAGGTCCTGCACTACGGCAGGAAGGGCACGCTCGACGAGCTCAAGCCCGGCATGACGTTCACGATCGAGCCGATGATCAACGCCGGCAAGCGCGACATCCGCGAGACCGGCGACGGCTGGACCATCGTCACCCGCGACCGGTCGCTGTCGGCGCAGTGGGAACACACGGTGCTCGTCACCGAGACGGGCTTCGAGGTGCTGACGCTCTCGGCCGGCTCGCCGCCGGTGCCCGAGTTCGTCACCGCGGTCGCCGCCGCCGTCGACTGAGCGCGGTGGCGCGACGGCCGAGCGCCGCGATCCGCCCGAAGCTGCGATGTCCGCCGTCCTGTCGCCTCCGCCCCCCGACACCGCCGTCAGCGGCCATGCACGACAGCGCTTTCGCGACGCGAAGCAGGCGCTGCTGACCCGCTTCGCCGAGCGGCGGCCGACGGCGCGCGCCGCCAACGCGCTGCTGCGCGCCCTCGCCTCGCTGGTCGATCAAACGCTGCTCGAGCTCTGGCAGGCTGCCGGGATGGACGACGACCGCGCGGCGCTGGTGGCGGTGGGCGGCTACGGCCGCGGCGACCTGTTCCCGTATTCCGATGTCGACGTGCTGGTGCTGCTCGCTGACGCGGCCGACGACGACCCTGCCGACCCCGCCAGGCGAGACGCCACCGGCCGCTTCATCACCGCCTGCTGGGATGCCGGCCTCGAGATCGGCTCGTCGGTGCGCAGCGTCGACGAGTGCGTGGCGATGGCCAAAGCCGACCTCACCGTGCAGACGGCGCTCCTCGAGGCGCGCCGCCTCGGCGGTTCGCAGGCGCTGTTCAAGGCATTCGCCGCGGCCACCGGCGAGGCGATGGACGCCAAGGCGTTCCTGCGCGGCAAGACGTTCGAGATGCGGCAGCGGCAGCAGAAGTTCGAAGACACGCCCTACTCGCTCGAGCCCAACTGCAAGGAGAGCCCGGGCGGCCTGCGCGACCTGCAGACGGTGATCTGGGTCGCCCGCGCCGCCGGCTTCGGCCGCACCTGGCAGCAGCTCGCGTCGCACGGCCTCATCACGCCGTTCGAGGTCAGGCAGCTGCAGCGCAACGAAGGCATCCTGAAGCTGGTCCGCGCCAAGCTGCACATCGTCGCCGGGCGGCGCGAGGATCGGCTCGTCTACGACCTGCAGACCGCCGTCGCCGAAAGCTTCGGCCATCGCGAGTCGAGCGGACAGCGTTCGTCGGAACGGCTGATGCGTCGCTACTACTGGGCCGCCAAGGCGGTGACCCAGCTCAACCAGATCCTGATGCTCAACACCGAGGAGCGCATCCTCGGCACGCAGGATGCGCCGATGCGGCCGATCGACGACCGCTTCCTCGAGCGGGGCGGCATGCTCGAGGTGGCGAGCGACGATCTGTACCGGACCGACCCGCACGCCATCCTCGAGACCTTCCTCGTCTACCAGCAGACGGTCGGCACCAAGGGCCTGTCGGCGCGCACGCTGCGCGCGCTCTACAACGCCCGCGACCTGATGGACACGGCATTTCGCCGCGACCCGGCCAACCACGCCACCTTCATGAAGATCCTGAAGGCGTCGCGCGGTCAAACGCACGCCTTTCGCCTCATGAACGAGACCAGCGTGCTCGGTCGCTACCTGTGGGTGTTCCGCCGCATCGTCGGCCAGATGCAGCACGACCTGTTCCACGTCTACACGGTCGACCAGCACATCCTCATGGTGCTGCGCAACGTGCGCCGATTCCTCGTCCCCGAGCACGCGCACGAATATCCGTTCTGCTCGCAGCTCGCCTCGACCTTCGTGCGGCCGTGGGTGTTGTACGTGGCCGCGCTCTTCCACGACGTGGCCAAAGGCCGCGGCGGCGACCATTCGGTGCTCGGCGAGCGCGAGGCGCGGCGCTTCAGCCACGCCCACGGCATCGACGGCGACGACGCCGAGCTGGTCGAGTACCTCGTCGCCGAGCACCTGACGATGTCGCGCATCGCCCAGAAGGAAGACCTGTCCGACCCGGACGTGATCGCCGGGTTCGCGGCGCGGATCGGCAGCGAGCGCCGCCTGACCGCGCTCTACCTGCTCACCGTGGCCGACATCCGCGGCACCAGCCCGAAGGTGTGGAACGCCTGGAAGGGCAAGCTGCTCGAGGACCTCTACCGCCTGACGCTGCGCGCGCTCGGCGGCGCCCGCCCGAACCTCGACGCCGAGATCGAGGCGACGCGGCTCGAGGCGCGGCTGCTGCTGAACCTGGCGTCGCTCCCGGGCACGGTCGAGACGCCGCTGTGGCGCACGCTCGAGCTCAGCTATTTCGCCCGCCACGACGCCAACGAGATCGCCTGGCACACGCGCTTGCTGATCAACCTGGTCGACTCGCCGAAGCCGATCGTGCGGGCCCGCGTCAGCCCGATCGGCGAGGGCCTGCAGGTGCTCGTCTACGCCCCCGACCGGCAGGACCTGTTCGCCCGGACGTGCGGCTATTTCGACGGCGCCGGCTTCGACATCCTCGACGCCAAGGTGCACACGACGACCAGCGGCTATGCGCTCGACACCTTCCTCGTCACGTCGCCACACCTCGACCCGCACTACCGCGACCTGATCGCCTTCGTCGAGACGCAGCTCGCCCGCGCGCTCGAGGCCAACGGCCCTTTGCCGGAGCCGAGCCGCGGCCGCCAGTCGCGCCGCGTGCGCTCCTTTCCGGTGACGCCGCGGGTCACGCTCAGGCCCGACGAGCGGGCGCAGCGCTGGCTGCTCGGGGTGTCGGCGAGCGACCGCTCGGGGCTGCTCTACGCGATCTCGCGCGTGCTCGCGCGGCACGACATCAACCTGCAGCTGGCGAAGATCACGACCCTCGGCGAGCGCGTCGAGGACACCTTCCTGATCGACGGCCCGGCGCTGCAGCAGAACAAGCTGCAGTTGCGGATCGAGAGCGAGATGCTCGACGCGATCACGTGAACCCGCCCTGATGCCCGTCTCCGTGGTGAGCGCCGAGGCGGCGCTGGCGAAGCTCGACGCCTACTCGGCCGTCATCGACGCGCGTTCGCCGGCCGAGTTCGCGCTCGACCGGCTGCCGGGCGCGCAGAACTGGCCGTCGCTCGACGACGCCGAGCGGGCGCTGATCGGAGCCGAGCACCAGCAGGCCTCGCCGTTCGAGGCGCGCAAGCACGGCGCGATCCTCGTCGCACGCAACATCGCCTCGCACGTCGAGCGGCATGCGCTCGGTCTGCCGAGGGAGTGGACGCCGCTGGTCTACTGCTGGCGCGGCGGGCAGCGCAGCAACGCGCTGGCGCTGGTGCTCGGGCAGATCGGATTTCGTGCCGAGCTGCTCGAAGGCGGCTATCGGGAGTTCCGACGCGCCGTCTTGGCCGCGCTCGACGAGCTGCCGGCAACGCTGTCGCTGGTCGTCGTCTGCGGCACCACGGGCTCCGGCAAGAGCCTGCTGCTGCGCGCGCTTGCCGAGCGCGGCGAGCAGGTGCTTGACCTCGAGGCGCTCGCCAACCACCGAGGCTCCGTGCTCGGTCTCGTCCCCGGGGAACGGCAACCGTCGCAGAAGGCGTTCGACACCGCGGTATGGGATGCGCTTCGCCGCTTCGACCCGGCGCGGCCGGTCTTCGTCGAGAGCGAGAGCAAGAAGGTCGGCGACCTGCGCGTGGCGCCGATGCTCGTGCAGCGGATGCGGGTGTCGCCGTGTGTGTGGCTGGAGGTCCCGACCGACGCGCGCGTGGGCATTCTCATGCGCGAGTACGACTTCTTCGTCCGCGACGTCGACGCGTTCTGCACCCGCCTCGACGCGTTGCGCGCGCTGCGCGGCAGCGAGACGGTCGCCGGCTGGCAGGCGGCGGCGCGGGCCGGTCGCTTCGACGACGTCGTGGGGGGGCGGGGGGGCCCGGTCCCGACCACGCGGTCGGGCCCGCCGGGCTGGTCGCCCACTACGACCCCATCTACCGGCAGTCGATGGCGCGCAACTTCGCCGCGCTCGCCGCTGCGCCGGTCCAGGTCGAATGGAACGGCGACGACGCGACCCTGGCCACCACCGCAGAGCGGGTGTCCGCGGCGGCGGCCGGGCTCAAGCCGCCTTCCTGAGCCAGTTCTCGAGCTGCTCGGAGCCGCCGATCAGCTCGCCGTTGACGAACACCTGCGGCACGGTCTGCGCCTTGGCGACCGCGCCGACGACCTTGCTGCGCACGGTGTGCGACAGCGGCACCTCGGCGTAGTCGTAGCCGGCTTCTCTCAACATGCGCTTGGCCGATTCGCAGAACGGGCAGCCGTCGCGCGTGAAGATCGCCACCTGGTCGGGGCGGGTCGCGTTCGGCGCGAGGTAGTCGAGCATGGTGTCGGCGTCCGACACCTCGAACGGGTCGCCTTCCTTCTGCGGCTCGAGAAACATCTTCTCGATCTTCTTGTCGCGCACCAGCATCGAGTAGCGCCACGAGCGCTTGCCGAAGTTGAGGTCGCGCTTGTCGACGAGCAGCCCCATCGCCTCGGTGAAGGCGCCGTTTCCGTCGGGCAGCAGGACGACGTTTTCGGCCTCCTGGTCCTTGCCCCACTCGGCCATCACGAACGGGTCGTTGACGGAGACGCAGACGATCGTGTCGATGCCGGCCTTGCGAAACGACGGCGCGAGCTCGTTGTAGCGCGGCAGGTGGGTCGAGGAGCAGGTGGGCGTGAAGGCGCCCGGAAGCGAGAAGACGATGACGTTCTTGCCGGCGAAGAGGTCGTCGGTCGTCACGCTCGCCCACTCGTTGTCGCGGCGGATGCGGAAGGTGACGTCGGGGACGGTCTGTCCGGTGCGGTCGGGGAATGGCGTGCTGGTCATGCGGATCGGGCCTCTGAAGCTTGGAAAGAGACCTTAATTGTGCAGTGCAGCATTCCATTTCAAGTCCGATCAGGATCGGTTTCACCGATGGCCGCGATAGGCGGCAATCCCGGCAGGTACCCGCAGCAGGCCGCTAGCCGGCCACGACACCCGTCATCGCCACCACCTCGAAATCGCTGCCCCTGACCTGGCGCAGTTCGCTCACGAGCGCATCGTTGTCCCAGCGCGGGTCGGGCGCGCCGCTGACGAACCAGTTCGAACCGTTGTCGGCGACGATCATGCCGTGCACCTGCATCGCGGTGAGCAGCGCGCGGGTCTCGACGCTGAAGGCCGCAGGGATCGCGTAGGACGCCTTCAGCCGCACCCGCATGCCCATCGGCGGCAGGCTCGTGCTGGTGGCCGACGACGCCCAGTGCGTCGCCGGCGACACGTAGGCGCGGCGCGAGCGCTGCACCGTGAAGCGCAACGCGTGGCGCACGCCACCCGGGCCGAGCGCGGCCTCGTCGTAGCGGGCGAGGCCGGGAAAGATCGGCAGGCCGGCCGCGTCGGCGCTGGTCCAGCCGGGCTGTGCCGTTGGGCGCACGGCGTTGTCGTCGAGATGAAAGACGGCGCCGCTCTCCGCGGTCCAGGAGCCGTCGCTGTTCTTGCGCGCCGCGAACAGCTCGTAAAGGCGGTTGGCGTCGCGGTCGACGACGAGAACGTGCCGGTCGCCGTTCGCCGATGTCTGCGACCCGCCTTCGACGGGGGCGCTCCCCGGAATCGGATAGGGCCCCGGATCGCTTTCACCGCCGTAGGCGTCGAAGACGATCGGCACGCGCGCCTGCCCGCTCCCGACGACGACGTAGGGAATGCCGATCGGCGCGCCGTTGTAGTTGCCCGAACCGAAGTCCGGATGCAGCCCGGTGGAAAGGCCGATGCTGGCGATGAGCGCCTCGGAGTTCGGGTCGACCGCGCGGGCCCGGATGTCGACATTCCAGGCGTTGTCGACCGGGAACGGAATCGCGCCGTTGAGCGAGGCTCCCGCGCCGAGCGTCGCGGCGCGCAAGTCACCGTAGCGCGTCCCCGCAGGCGCAGGCGCAGGCGCAGGCGCAGGCGCAGGCGCAGGCGTCGGTGCCGGGACGGTGCCGGGGACGGCGCAGGCGGCGGGGGAGGAACAGACGGCGGCGGTGCGTTGGAGGATGCGGCGTCGTCGCTGCCGCCGCCGCAAGCGGTCAGCCACAGTGCCCAGAGCCCAGCGAGCGCGGCGCGCCGGCTGCGCGGCCGGGCACGCTCTGTTTCGCTCGTTGCGATCTTCGCCTGCTCGACGGTGCAAGGTCGTTCGTCAGTCGCCATATCCGGCGACTGTGGCGCACCGTCGCTGGCGCAGGTGTCAACGCTCGTAAGCGTTGCGCACCAGGTGTCGCTTCATCGCTCGATGCACAGCGCGACCCCCATGCCGCCGCCGATGCACAGGCTGGCGATCCCCTTCTTCGCGTTGCGCCTGCCCATCTCGTGCAGCAGCGTGACCAGGATGCGGCAGCCCGACGCGCCGATCGGGTGGCCGAGGGCGATCGCGCCGCCGTTGACGTTGACCTTGCTGGTGTCCCAACCCATCTCGCTGTGCACCGCGCAGGCCTGCGCCGCGAACGCCTCGTTGATCTCGAGCAGGTCGAGGTCGGCGGCCTTCCAGCCGGCGCGCTGCAACGCTTTCTGCGACGCCGGGACCGGGCCCATGCCCATGTACGCCGGGTCGAGCGCCACCGTCGCGTAGCTGGCGACGCGACCGAGCGGCTGCAGGCCGAGCTGGTCGGCCTTCTTCGCCGTCATCACGACCACCGCGGCGGCACCGTCGTTGAGGCCGGACGCGTTGCCCGCGGTCACGCTGCCGGCCTTGTCGAACGCCGGCCGCAAGCCCGAGAGCGCCTCGGCGCTGGTCTTCTTGTTGATGAACTCGTCGGCCGAAAAGACGATCGGGTCGCCCTTCTTCTGCGCGACCCCGAACGGGACGATCTCGTCCTTGAAGCGGCCCGCCTCCTGCGCCGCGGCGGCCTTCTGCTGCGAGGCGAGCGCGAGCGCGTCCTGCTTCTCGCGCGACACGTGGTGCTGCTTGGCGACGTTCTCGGCCGTGATGCCCATGTGGTACTGGTTGTAGACGTCCCACAGGCCGTCGGAGATCATGGTGTCGACCATCTTCCAGTCGCCCATGCGCTGGCCCTCGCGCGAGCCCATCAGCACGTGCGGCGCCAGGCTCATGTTCTCCTGGCCGCCGGCGATGCCGATCTCGTAGTCGCCGTCGCGGATCGCCTGCGTCGCGAGCATCACCGCCTTCAGCCCCGAGCCGCAGACCGCGTTGATGGTGAGCGACGGAACGCTCTGTGCCAGGCCGCCCTTGAGCGTCGCCTGGCGTGCCGGGTTCTGCCCCGAGCCGGCGGCGAGCACCTGGCCCAGGATCACCTCGCCGACCTGGTCGTTGGCGAGTTTCGCGCGCTTGAGCAGCTCGGCGATGACGGCGGCGCCGAGGTCGGGCGCGGGCGTCTTGGCGAGCGTGCCGCCGAACTTGCCGATGGCGGTGCGGGCGGCGGCGACGATGACGATCTCGGTGGTCATGGCTGGATCTCCTGTAGGGGTCTGATCGATGAACATTCTGCGCGCCGGGCGGCGATCAGGCCTTTTCCTTGACGTATCGCCCCGGTGCCGGCTCGATCGCCTTGTGCTTCGCATCGCCGGGGCGCTTCGGCGCGGCGATCTGGCGGCCGCCGTGCGGTTGCAGCCACGCGTGCCAGTCGCTCCACCAGCTGCCGGGGTGCTCGACGGCGCCGGCGAGCCACGCATCGGCCGTCGCCGGCAGCGCCTTGGCATCGGGCCAGAGCCAGTGGTTGCGCTTCTTCTTCGCCGGCGGGTTGATGACGCCGGCGATGTGGCCGGAAGCGCCGAGCGTGAAGCGGCGCTTGCCTTTCAGCACCGAGGTGCTTCGGTAGGCGCCCGTCCACGGCACGATGTGATCCTCGCGAGACGCATAGAGGTAGGCCGGCGCGCGAATCGCGCCGAGGTCGACCTTCTCGCCGCAGACCGTCAACTTGCCCGCCACGACGAGGTTGTTCTCGAGGTAGGTGTTGCGCAGGTACCAGCAGTACATCGGCCCCGGCAGGTTGGTGCCGTCGCTGTTCCAGAAGAGCAGGTCGAAGGGCGGCGGCGCTTCGCCCTTGAGGTAGTTGCCGACGACGTAGTTCCACACCAGGTCGTTCGGGCGCAGGAAGCTGAATGTCGTCGCCAGCTCCTGGCCGCGCAGCAGGCTGCCGCCGCCGGCGCTCTGCGCGCCGAGCGTCATCTCGCGCAGCCGCACCGACGCCTCGTCGATGAAGATGTCGAGCACGCCGGTGTCGGAGAAGTCGAGGAACGACGTCAGCAGCGTCATGCTCTCGGCCGGATGCTCGCCGCGCGCCGCGAGGACGGCGAGCGCGCAGGCGAGGATCGTGCCGCCGATGCAGAAGCCCAGCGTGTTGATGGTCTCGCTGCCGGTGATCTCGCGCACCAGGGAGATCGCCTTCAGCGCCGCGTGCTCGATGTAGTCGTCCCAGGACCGGGTGGCGATCTCGGGGCCGGCGTTCTTCCAGCTCACGACGAACACACGGTGGCCCTCGGCGACGGTGTGCCGGATCAGCGAGTTCTCGGGCTGCAGGTCGAGGATGTAGAACTTGTTGATGCACGGCGGCACGAACAGGATCGGCCGCGCATGCACCTTCTCGGTCAGCGGCTTGTAGTCGATGAGCTGGAAGAACTCGTTCTCGAAGACGACCGAGCCCTCGCTCGTCGCGACGTTGCGGCCGACCTCGAACGCGCTCTCGTCGGTCTGCGACACGTGGCCGCGCTGGACATCGTTCCAGAGCAGTCGAAGACCGGTGGCGATGCTCTCGCCGGCGGTGTCGATCGCCTTCTTCTGCACCTCCGGATTGGTGGCGACGAAGTTCGACGGCGACGCCGCATCGACCCACTGGCGCACGGCGAAGCGCATCTTCGCTTTCGTCTTCTCGTCGCCCGGCACGTGCTCGGCCATCTCCAGCAGCGTGCGGGCGTTGAGCAGGTACATCTCGGCCATGAACGCCGCTGCCGGGTTGGCGGTCCAGTCGGCTCCGGCGAAGCGCCGGTCGCCGGGCGGGGCCGCGACCGGCATCGATTCGCCCTTCGCGCTCAGGCGCTGCCAGGCCTCGCCCGCATCGGCGAGGTAGTGGCGCTGCAGCTGCGCCATCGACTCGCCCAGCACGTCGAAGCCGGCCATCTGCTGCCAGGCGCCGGCGAGTTGCTCGTGCCTGGCCGCACCCGCCAAGGGTTCGGACGGCGCGGCAGGCTTGGCCTTCCTGGCGGATTTTCTCGCGGCGCTGGGCTTGCTCATGCTGTCTCCTCGACGATGGGCGATTATCGTGGCTGATCCCACCACCATCGTTCGCCATGGCCGTCCTCTACATCGTCGCCCTGGCCTGGATCTACGTCGTCGGCCTGATGGCGATCGCCGAAGCGACCGCGCCGAAGGGCAGTGTGCTCGGTGCGATCGTCACCTGATCCTCTACGGCCTGCTGCCGCTGGGCATCGCCGGCTACCTGCTGGCGACGCCGATGCGGCGACGCGCCCGCCAGCGCCGCGACGACGCGGCCACCGGCGTCGCACCGCTGTCAGCGGGCGCGGATCCAGATGGCCGCGGCCATGCGGCCGCAGACCCGGTCGCGCCGGTAGGAGAAGAAGCGCGTCGGCTCGGCGACGACGTCGGCGTCGCTCGCCGTGATGCGCCTGGCGCCGGCGATCCGTAGACGGTCCTCGGCGAGGCCGCGCAGGTCGGCCAGCCACTTTCCGGCCGCGTGTGCGACGAAGCGGGGGCCGGGCGCCCGGGCCGCGCCGAATGCGTCGAGCACGTCGGCGCCCACCTCGAAACTGCGCGGGCCGATGCATGCGCCGAGCCAGATGTCGATGTCGGCCGGCTGGCAGCCGGCAGCGTCGACGACGGCATCGAGCGTCGCCTCGACGACGCCGGCCGCGAGCCCTCGCCAGCCGGCGTGCGCCGCAGCGACGGCACGGCCGTCGGGCGCGGCGAACAAGACCGGCAGGCAGTCCGCGACCTGCACGACGCAGGCGACGCCGGGCTCGGTCGTCCACGACGCGTCGGCATCGTGCGGCGGCGCGATCGAATCGAACCCGTCGGCAGCGCCGATGCGGACCGCCCGCGCCCCGTGCACCTGGCGAAGGAACACGGGTGCGGCGCCGCACGCGGCCGCCAGTCGCCGTCGACTGGCGGCGACGGCCGAGGGCTCGTCGCCGACCGCGTCGCCGACGTTCATCGACGCGTACGCGCCGACGCTCGTGCCGCCGTCGCGGGTCGTCATCAGCGCGCCGACGGGACCGTCGTGCGACGCCCACGGCGGCGTCAGCCATGACGCGGGGGCGCACGGGTCGACGGCCATCGCCGCGGCTGGCGTGCTGCGTCGGCTCACACCGCGTCGGGTGTCGCCGACGGTTGCGCCGCCTGAAACGCCGGCACGGCCATGCAGCGCTCGAAGATCCGCATCACCGTCGGCACGTGGTCGAGCCGGCAGTCCATGCGCTGCGCGTTGAAGATCTGCGGAACGAGCGTGCAATCGGCCAGCCCCGGTGCATGGCCGTGGCAGAACGCCCCGGTGTCCGAGCTCGAGGCGAGGCGCTTCTCGACGACCGACAGCCCGGTCTCGACCCAGTGCCGGTACCAGCGGTTCTTGTCGTCCTCCGCGACGCCGAGCTGCTTCGTGAGGTAGCGCAGGACGCGCAGGTTGTCGAGCGGATGGATCTCGCAGGCGATGTCGAGCGCGATGGCGCGCACGCGGGCCCGGCCGAGCGGGTCGGCCGGCAGCAGCGGCGGCTGGGGGTGGGTCTCGTCGAGGTACTCGATGATGGCGAGCGACTGCGTCAGCAGCCCGTCGCCGTCGATCTCGAGGGCCGGGACCAGCTGCGCCGGCACCCGTGCCGAGAACGCGTCGGCGAGCTGCTCGTTCTTCACGAGGTGCACCGGCACGTAGTCGAACGCAAGGCCCTTGAGCGCCAGCGCGATGCGGACGCGAAACGATGCCGACGAGCGGAAGTAGCTGTAGAGCCTCACGCGCGTGCGGACGGGTCAGGCGATCGCGACCTGCAGCGTGCCGACGCCGGCCACGCTCGCCTTCAGCGTGTCGCCGCGAACCACGGCGGCGACGCCTTCCGGGGTGCCGCTGTAGATCAGGTCGCCTGGCGCCAGCGTCCACGCCGCCGCCAGGTGCTCGATGATCTCGGGAATCGACCAGATGAGCTTGCCGATCGTGCTCGCCTGGCGCTGCTTGCCGTTGACCTCGAGCGCGATCGCGGTCGCGGGCCCGACGTCGCATTCGGCAGCGCGGCGGATCGGCGAGATCGGTGCCGACAGCTCGAACGCCTTGCCGATGTCCCACGGGCGGCCGTGCTTCTTCGCCTCGCCCTGCAGGTCGCGACGCGTCATGTCGAGGCCGACGGCATAGCCGTACACGTGCCGCATCGCGTCGGCGGCCTTGATGCCGCTGCCGCCCTCGCCGATCGCGACGACGAGCTCGACCTCGTGGTGCAGGTCGCCGGTCAGCGTCGGGTACGGCATCGTGCCGGTCTGGCCCTCGGCGACCACGAGCACCGCGTCGGCCGGCTTGAGGAAGAAGAACGGCGGCTCGCGACCGGTGAAGCCCATCTCCTTGGCGTGCTCGACGTAGTTGCGGCCGACGCAGTAGATCCGATGCACCGGGAACTCGCCCCCGCCGACGACGGGAACGGTGGCCGCGGCGGGCGGCGTGAAGACGAAGCTCATCGGGGATGCCTTTCGCAAGCGGGGACAGGGTCGCGAACCATGATGCCACGCAGCGGTTGCCGCGCGGTGCGCGGTGCGCGGTGCGCGGTGAGCCGCAGCTACCCGGAGCTGTTCAAGCGATGCAGCCCGGTCGGCGCCGGACCGACGCTCTACCTGGAGATCGGCTGCTTCTGCTGCTTCGCCAGAGCCGACAGCTTCCCGTACAACGTCGCACGCGAGATGCCGAGCAGACGGCATGCGGCGGCCTTGTTGCCGCCGGTGGCAGCGAGCGCGCCTCGTATCGCCCGCTCCTGCGCATCGGCGAGCACCTGCGGCAGCGTCTGCCTGGCGCGTTCTGCAGGGTGCGACATCGGCTGCGCCCAAGCCGCAGCGTCGTCACCCCCGACTGTGCGGAGCGGTTCGCCCGCTTCGAGGAAAGCGAAATGCCGGGTCGACAGCAGGAGGTCGTCGGTCATGAGGATCGCCTGCTCCAGCACGTTGCGTAGCTCGCGAACGTTCCCCGGCCAGGGCTGCGCCGCGAGCAACTCCAGGGCTTCGGGCGCCAGCATCTTGTGCGGCGCACCGTTGCGCTGTGAGATGTCATCGGCAAGCGCTTCCACGAGCACCTCCAGATCGGCGATGCGTTCGCGAACCGGCGGCAATCGGATCGGCAGGACACTCAAGCGGTAATACAGGTCGGCGCGAAACGTGCCGCCGGCGACCATCGCCACGAGGTCGCGGCTGGTGGCGGCGATGATGCGCACGTCGACGTTCTGGATCCGGTTGCTGCCGAGCGGCTCGACTTCGCGCTCCTGCAACACGCGCAGCAGCTTGGCCTGCAATGCGAGCGGCATCTCGCCGATCTCGTCGAGGAAGAGCGTCCCTTGGTCGGCGGCCTTGAACTTGCCGTCGCGGCCTTTTCGCTCCGCGCCGGTGTACGCGCCAGCCGCGACGCCGAAGAACTCGGCTTCGAGCAGGGTCTCTGGAACGGCGGCGATGTTGACGCCGATGAACGGTCGAGCGGCTCTCGCGCTGGCCGCGTGGATGCCCTGCGCGAGCAATTCCTTCCCCGTGCCCGTCTCGCCGAGGAGCAGAACGGTGCTGTCCGTCTGGGCGACACGACGCGCATGGCGCTTCACCTCCATCGCGATCGGACTGGCGCCGACGAAGCTGGCGATCGTGTACTTGGGCCGGCGCTGCGCGGCGAGTTGCCTGCGCACATCGTCGAGCTCTCGCTGCAGTCGGTTGAATTTCAGCATCAGGGGCTGCATCGTCGTCTCGGGACGATCGAGAAAGACCACGGCGAGGCCGCCGACGACCGCGCCGTCGTCGTTCCGCAAGGGCAGCCGACTGACCAGAAAACTGCCGTACTGATTCGTCAACAGGTCGATCGGAATCGCCTGACCGCTGTCGATCACCTGGCCCATGAGGGAGTTGGGGACGACCTCTTCGATGCGCCGGCCGATGACACCGGTTTCGGTGAAGGGCCCGAGAGCAATGAAGCGCCGATAGCCTTCGCTGAACCAGACGATGCGGTGGCAACGATCCATGACGATCATGCCCATCACCTCGTCCGCAAACGTGCGAAACGTCTGTTCGACGGCGAGCTTCAGCATCGCTTCCGGCGCCAGGTCATGCAGGGCGGAGGATTCGTCCATGGGCTGAGACTCAGGCGCTCGTCGCGATCCCCTGCGGCCATCAGAGGTGTCGGGCAACCGATCATATCGTCGCGATCCTGGACGCTTCTGTCTGCGTACGCGACACGCCACGGTCGACCGAGTCCGGACTGCGAGGCCCGCGACCGGTCGCCTGCGCCCGTGAGCGCGCCAGCGTCTTGAAGTTGGCACGCTCGATGCATGGATGTAGCTCAGCCATGTTCCACCTGACAGGCACGAGCCAAGGAAACCCGCCCATGAGTGAGAGCAAGTCTTTGACCATCGACCGCCGCCGTGCCGCCGGCTGGCTCTGTGGCGTCCTCGGGCTCGTCCTTGCGTCGTGCGGCGGCGGCAGTGCCGATCCACGAGCAGGCGACATCGTTTCCACGACAGCCTATGCCGGTCCGGTGACGATCAACGCCGACGCCCGCCTCATCGTCTATCGGATGAAGGGCGCATCGGGAGCGCTGGTCGACGCCTCGACGCTCGTCTTCGTGCCGCGCGGCACGGTTCCGGCGGGCGGCTGGCCGATCGTTGCCTGGGTGCATGGAACGACCACGGTAGGCCAGCCGACGTGTGCACCAAGCCTGACGCCGACGTATCTCGACGGCGGGCTCACCACCGACGGCGCGCCCTTGGGGGTTCCGGGCAGCGGCTATGCCAATCTCATCGGTTCGCTCGTGGCCTCGGGATACGCTGTCGTCGCTCCGGACCTCGAAGGACTCGGCACGGTGGCCAAGGTGCCCTATCCGTACTACAGCCTTGCCAGCGAAGCCCGCTCGCTCATCGCGGCGACGCAGGCGGCGCGCCACGACGTCGCCACGCTCTCCAACCGGTGGGCGGCCATCGGCCACTCGGATGGCGGCCACGGCGTACTCGCCATGGAAACGTATGCCGCCGAGGCGCCCGAACTCAGCTACAAGGGCGCGGTCGCCTTCGCACCATTCGTCTCGGTCAGCGACCAGGTGAGATTGCTCGACGGGTTCGCTGCCGCAGACCCTGCCAATCTCGCCAGCTATCGCGCGTTCCAGGATCTTCTGGTCGGCATGATGACCGCCGGATTGACCGCGCAGCAGCCCACCTTCCCTCTGGCCAACGTCATGGGAGCCGACCTCGCGGCGTTGATGCCGACGATCAAGGGCCAGTGCATCTTCCCCGCCTTCGTCGCGGTCTCGACCGCCGTCGCCACGAAGACACCGGCGCTCTTTGCGGGTTTCAAGCCGAACTGGAGCACCGACCCGGCCATGAGCGCGTTTCTCGCCGCCAACGATCCCGGCGCGATCGTCGGCTTCAAGGTGCTGAAGCCGACGCTGGTGCTGCAGGGCACCGCGGACGCAAACGTGTTCGAGTCGCAGGTCGCCGCCCTGGTCGCCAGCATGCGAACGGCTGGGTCGCCGACGCTGACCTACAAGACCTACGCCGGCGCCAACCACCAGACCGTCGTGCCTTCGGGCACGGCCGACGCGATCGCCTTCTTCGACACCGTACTTCGTTGAGGTGGCCGCAGGGGCGGCTGCGCATGTCGGCGGCGGGATCCAACTGCGCCGCCCGATCCTCATCGATGGTGCATGGCTGCTGGACGCGGCCGGCAGCGAGCTGCATCGAGCAATGGACTGAAGCTACGATCGCCACCGTATCAGGGCTGGCGCAACATGATCGTCACTTCGTCCGAGGTCAAGCAGATCCAGACACCTCGCGAACATCGACGCCACGAATTCGAGCAGCGGCACGCGTCGCCGCTCGAGCGCGCTTCCCGCTCGCGAATTCACCGCACAGATGGGGCTTGACCCTGCCGCCACGATGGTCGCGCCGTGCAGCATCCGCCATTGCAAGGCCTGCGGTGCCAGCGCCACGTATCGCGTTCCCGACGCCGACAACCGCGAGCGCGCCGTCTGCGACGGCTGCGGCGCCATCCACTACGAGAACCCGCTCAACGTCGTCGGCACGCTGCCGGTCTCGGGTGATCGCGTGCTGCTGTGCCGCCGCGCGATCGAGCCGCGCCACGGCCTGTGGACGCTGCCCGCCGGCTTCATGGAACTCGGCGAGTCGACCGCCGACGGGGCGCTGCGCGAGACCGTCGAGGAGGCTGGAGCGAAGGTCGAACTCGAAGGGCTCTACGCGCTGTTCAACGTGGTGCGCGTCGGCCAGGTCCACTTCTTCTACCGCGCGAGGATGACGAGCGACGCGCTCGATCCAGGGCCCGAGTCGCTCGAGGCTCGGCTCTTTCGGGAAGACGAGATCCCCTGGGACGAGATCGCGTTTCGCACGACGCGGCGCACCCTCGAGCTGTTCTTCGCCGACCGCAAGTCCGGCAGCTTCGGCTTTCACGCGGCCGACATCGCCTGACCTTTCCGCGGCGGGTCGCCCGGCCGACCGGTCCGGCACCATTCAAACGTTTGTTTCGAAACTGGCACAATGCGAGGCTGACCTTGCCCGCATGAACCCGCCTTCTTCCCCCTGCGCGCCGCTGCTCGGCAGTGCCGACGACTCGACCGAGCCGGTTCGCCAGCGCCTCCTCCTCGCCGGTCTGGAGCTGTTCGCCGAACAGGGCTATGCGAAGACGTCGATCCGCCAGGTGACCCTCGCGGCGGGCGCCAACATCGCCGCCATCAGCTACTACTTCGGCAACAAGGCCGGCCTCTACCGGGCCGTCTTCTGGGGCGGCGCGGACCCCGAGGCGGCCGCACCCCCGCTGCCGCGCGGCGAAGCCGACTTCCTGCCCGCGCTCTACGACCGCATCCTGGCGCCGCTGCGCAACGGCGCCCAGGCGCGCTGGTGGATCCGGCTGAATCGCCGCGAGATGCTCGAGCCGGCCGGACTCTGGCAGGAGAAGGTGGACCGCGGCATGCAGCCGATGCACGACAGCGTCGTCTCCTGGCTGTGCGCACGACTCGGCGTGGCCGAAGCCGACGACGAGGTGCTTGCATTGGCAACCCTGATCGTCGCGCCGGCCGTGCACCTCCTCGTCAACTGCGAGGTGGTCGCGGCACTGACGCCGCAGCTGCTCGCAGGGCACGACGCCGTCGATCGCTGGCGGGTACGGCTGTTGCGTGCGGCCGAGGCGATGGTCGACGCCGAACGGCAGCGCCGCCGCGCCGCCCCCGAAGACGCCCGCAAACGGCGCGCCCCGAAACGGAGCCGAGCATGAAGATGGCACATCCGAGGCGGGACGGGCGCACCACGCGCGC
>JBBSUK010000067.1:0-19196 GCA_038234975.1 Burkholderiales bacterium | reverse complement strand
TGACGCCGGGCTGGAAGACGATGTTCTGCGCCGCGAGGTGCTTCTTGGCCTGCCACAGCGCCTGGTCGTAGCCGCCGAGCGGCGAGCCGCGGTAGCCGCTGACGAAGCCGCCGGTGTTCAGGCCGAAGGTCTTGTCGCGTGCCTTCTGCAGCATCGGCAGCCGCACCAGCGCCTGCACGCCGCTCATGAAGGCGCGGCCCGATTCGAGCGCGTACTTGTCGTCGAGGGTGACGCTCTCGAGCGCCTTGCGGATCGATTCGGGAAGCGGTGCGTTCATGCGCGAGCGTGACTCCGATGGAAGCTGCGGCCGATCGCGCCTCCGGCTCGTGACCGGAGGCGGACGGGGAAGTGTAGGTGCGGTCGATGCCCGGGAAGGTCGTCCGGTCGGATCGCCGCCCATGGCGCGCGGCTGCACCGTCCTACACCTTGCCGGCCCCGGCGCCGCTCGCCCCTGCGCATTCGCCGGCCGATCCTTGCTGCTCTACAACGCCCGGGGCGACCGGCTCGGGCACCACGGCACTGACTGCTAAGGAAACCACCATGCGCAAACTCATCCTCATGGCCATTGCCGGTTTCGCATGGCGCCAGTACGTCAAGCGCAACCCGAAGGCGGCCTCCGGCATCCTGGGCAGCCTGTTTTCCCGCAGGTAGCAGCCCCGCCGCGGAACGGTCGGCCGCTGTCAGCGAGGCGCCTTGTCGACCATCGCCACGTCGGTGACGCGTCCTTGCGGCGTCACTTCGACGGATAGCGTGATCGCGCGGTAGCGCAACCTCACGGTGTAGCGCGACCGCTCGGCGTCGTCGCCGTCGCGCCCGGCCGACAGGTTGCGCGACTGCGGGAAGTAGTCGACGAGCGTCTTCGTCACCGCGGCAGGCAGCTGGTCGAGCGCGATCGGCGCGTCGGCACGTGCCGAGGCCGGAGCGAGAGCGGATGCCACGGTGAACGCGACGACGAGCGCGGCCAAAGGTCTGCATCGGAACGTGCGGGACGCCGCGGTGATGTATGTCATGCCGACGGTTGTACGCGATTGCGGAGGTGTTCGGCGCGTTCGCGCTGCGGCGCTGTAGGGATAAGGCCCGTCTGCGAGTCGCTTCGACTCCGGGGCACGCCACGTGCCTCGTCCTGGTGTCCTGCGGGCATCGCGCCCACGGGTACGACATCCATCATCAAAGGAGTTAGACATGATTCGCACATCCAGCATCCTGACGACGCTTGCCGCTGCTGCGGCGCTCGCCTGCGGCAGCGCTGCTTACGCACAAGGGGGTGGTTCAGGTGCGCCGAGCAACAACACGGCCAACAGCGGGCCGAAGACCGGGTCGCCGACTGGCACAGGCACCGGCATGAACACGGGCACGATGAACCGGAACAGCGGCACGCAGGTCGTCACGCCGGCGCAGGGGCCGAACAACCCCAGCCCCGCGGGTCCGAACGGTGTCGGCACGACCGGGCCGATCGATCGCCCGGCGGCGACCACCGGTGGCATGACGAACGACAGGGGCACGATGGCCAACACCGACACGATGCCGCGCCAGCGCTCCATGCGCCATCGCGCGCGCCGCGCCGATCGCAGCTGATCCCGTCTGGTGTAGCCGCAGGCCCGTCGACCCGCGTCAGCGCGCGGAGGCGACGGGCCTCGTTGCGAACAGCGTCTGGACCGGCCGCGTCTCGGGCAGCACGTAGACGATGCCGTCGCGTGGCTGGAACAGCGGCTTGACCACCCGGTCGTAGAACGACGGCGGCAGGTTGATGCAGCCGTACGAGACGCGGTTGTCGTCGGGCGTCGGTGAAGCGAGCCTTTCGGCGCGTCGCTCCGATGCGGAAACGGACCGCATCCGGTGCATCGAGACGGCGTTGTCGTAGTCGACCCAAAGGATGTCCTCGCCGTGGGCGTTCTCGCCCAGCTCGGCGGCGAAGCGGCCGGCCGGCGTGGTGCGCTCTTCGGGGCGGATGTTGGCGATGCGGCGATCGCCGATGCCGGGCACGGAGTCGTCGCCGCGGGCCAGACCCAGCAGGGCGGGCGCCTCGTCGATCAGGTGGCCGGTGGGGTCGAACGCCAGGACGCGCGCCGCGGCCTTGTCGACGATGAGAAAAGGAAGCCCCGCGGCGTCACCTGTTGCGACGACCCGGTCGGCGACGTAACGTGCTGCCGAGGACGGCGCATACGAACCGAAGTCGGCCGTCGGCTTGGTGACCTCGGCGACGGCCGGCAGCTTGGCGGCGGACTTCGGCGGCGTCGACGTCGCGGCGAGGTGTTCGGCGGTCGGCGCGTGCGACGGCTCGCAGCCGCCGATGCCCAGGAGGCAGGCAGCCAGCGCTGCGGCGGTCCACGGACGAAGGAGGGCGGTCATCACGGCATGGTACGCGGCGTTGCGGTATTGCGCCTCAGGCGGCCATCGCCCCCATGACGATCACCGCCACCGCCATCACCGCGGTCGCCGCCCAGCCGAAGACGCGGGTGTCGCCGGCTGATGACGGCGGTGCCCAGCAGCCGGGTCGACTGGCCGATCAGCATCAGCACCACCATGATCGGTACCGAGATCACGCCGTTGACGATGGCGCTGCCGACGAGCAGGCGGATCGGGTCGATGTCGAACACGCTCAGCACGGTGCCGATGCCCGTTGCCGCGACGATGATGAGAGAGAAGCCGCGCGCCTCGCGAAAGCCGTTCGAGAGGCCGGCCTTCCAGCCGAACAGCTCGCTGGTCGCGTAGGCGGCAGAGCGAGCCCCTTCAGGATCCGCACCGAGCGCTCGTACGAGAAGCCGACCTGTCTCGCGATGCAGAGTGCGCCGAAGGCGGGCGCATAGAGCGGCTCGGGGCCGTGCACGAGGAGCGACAGCGCGTCGGCCATGGCCGCGATGTCGGCCGCGATGTTGACGGTGTTGGCAACGACCAGCAGGCCGATCAGCGACAGCGTCAGCCAACGCGGGCAGAGCCGGTCGATGTTGGTCGCCAGGCCCTCGCCGGTCACCCAGCCGATGCGCGCCGACAACATCTGGATGCCGATCACGAGCGGCGTCGTCAGGAACAGCGTCCAGACGAGGCCGAAGCGGAACTGCGCGCCGGCCTGCGAGTAGGTGGCGATGCCGCTCGGATCGTCGTCCGCGGCGCCGGTGATGAGGCCGGGGCCGAGGCGGCTGGCGAAGGACGCACGCCGGGGCGGCGCTTGCGGCGGCGGCGTCATGCCGCGGAGGCTGTCCGCGGCGCGTGAACCTTTCGTCAGGTCATGCGGCGACGAACTTCAGCGCCAGCCCGTTGTTGCAATAGCGCTTGCCGGTCGGCTTGGGGCCGTCGTCGAAGATGTGGCCCTGATGGCCTTCGCAGCGCACGCAGTGGTATTCGGTGCGGGGAATGATCATCTTGAAGTCGGTCTTGGTGCCGAGGGCGCCGGCGAGCGGCTGCCAGAAGCTCGGCCAGCCGGTGCCGCTCTCGAACTTCGCCTCCGACGAGAACAGCGGCAGGTCGCAGCCGGCGCAGTGGAACGCGCCCTTGCGCTTCTCGGCGTTGAGCGGGCTCGAGCCGGGCCGCTCGGTGCCCTCGTGGCGCAGCACGTCGTAGGCGGCGGGCGAGAGGCGCTCTTTCCACTGCGCGTCGCTGAGGACGAGCTTGTCGACCTTGGGCGAGGCACCCTGGGCGAGGGCGGCAGTGGCGGGCGCGAGGCCCAGGGCGGAGAGGACGGCGAGGAAGGGACGGCGGGTCATGGAACGCTCCGGTGCGGTGAGGTGGCTCGAATGCGGATCGGTCGTCGAGCGGCGCTGGAAGCTTACGTGGCGGCGATCGCAGCGGACGCAACCCGGGCGATCTCGCCTCGTCAGCGCGGCCGGAGCACCCACATCCGCAGCGGCTGCTTCATGCGACCGGCCTGCGCCTGCGCGGCGTCGCCCCAGCCCCAGAAGTAGTCGGCGCGAACGGCGCCCGTGATCGCCGTTCCGGTGTCCTGTGCGACGACGAGGCGGCGCAGCGGCGTCGTCGAGAGCGGCTCGGTGGTGTCGATCCAGACCGGCGTTCCGTACGGGACGCTGCCCGGGTCGACGGCGATCGAGCGGCCAGGCGTGAGCGGCACGCCCTGCGCGCCTTTCGGCCCGGCCGAAGGATCGGGCAGCGGCTCCTCGCGGAAGAAGACGACGCGCGGGTTGCTCCACATCAGCTCGTCGACGCGCCGCGGGTTGCGCTTCGCCCAGGCGCGGATCGCCGGCCACGAGGCCTGATC
Organism: Burkholderiales bacterium; assembly: GCA_038234975.1. GTDB lineage: Bacteria > Pseudomonadota > Gammaproteobacteria > Burkholderiales > Burkholderiaceae_C > Schlegelella_A. Next base: position 14,986 of record JBBSUK010000067.1, on the reverse strand, counting down.
GAGCGTCAGCTCGCCGCGCTCGACGAGCCATCGTCCGACCGACTTGTAGGGCTCGCCGTTGTGCGCGGCAAAGGCCAGGCGCACGGTCTCGCCGGCAAAGCCGGGCGTCGGTGCGAAGGCGACGCGGCCGGAGCCCTGCACCTGGATCAGCAGCGCATCGAGCGGATCACGCAGCCAGGCGATCGCATGCGCGGCGACCGAGCGCCGCGCGGCTGGGGCGGTCTCGAGTTCGCGGCGCGTCCAGTAGGGCTTGCGGGTCGCCAGGTCGGGTGGCGGCGCGTAGAGGGGAACGCGAAAATTCGGTTGCGAGGTGCGCGATGCTTCGAGCAGCGGCTCGAAGTAGCCCGTCGCGAGGCCCGTGGTCTGGCCGTCCGTCGCCTCGATGCGCCACGGCACGAGACGGGCCTCCAGCCAGGCGCGGGTGCGGCCGTCGTCGCCCAGCAAGGCCAGGGCGTCGCGTCGCAGGTCGGCGCAGGTCGCGAGCCACGTCGCGGCCGGCCGCTCGCAACTGCGCAGCAGCGAGGGAAGCGCCTCCGCCACGCGGTCGGCGCGCCAGCCCGGGAGATCGGCCCAGCTCGCCGGCGTCCAGCGACCGCGCGGCCGGTCGATCGCATCGCCCGTCGCGAACGGCGCTCCCGCAGCGCCCGGCCGCGTCGAACCCGGCGCCGGCGACGCCGCTGCGGACCCGGGCGCGGCTGCCGCCGCTTCGTCGACGCGCGGCGCGGTCGAGCAGGCCACGATCTGCGCCGCGACAGCGACGACCGCGATCGCCTTGACGGCACCGTGTCCCGAGCCGCTTCCTAGAATGCGCCGCATCGTGTGGGTCGTTCTTCTCGAAGCGCTCGGCGCGCTGCTCGTCCTCGTCTTCATCGTCTGGTGGACGATGTTCTCGGGTCGTCGCCGCGGCGAGCGCGACACGTCGGGCGACTGAACCGCGTTGTCCGGCCTCAGTGCAGCGCCGAGGCCAGCGTCAGTCCGAACTCGTCGACCGGCGCGTCGAAGGGGTGCGCGTCTTCGGTCATGCAGAAGAAGGTTCCCCGCATCGTGCCGTGCGGGGTCGCGATGCGGGTCCAGCTGGTGTACTCGAACTTTTCGCCGGGCTTGAGCACCGGCTGGTGGCCGACGACCGCCAGCCCCCGGATCTCCTCGACGTGATCGTTGGCGTCGCGCACGATCCAGTGCCGCGCGACCAGCTGCCCGGTGACGTCGCCGCTGTTGACGATGGTGATCGTGTAGGCGAACGCCCAGGGACCGGCCGGCGGCTCCGACTGCTCGGGCAGGTGGCGCACCGCGACCGTGGTCGTGAACTGAGGGCTGGGCATCGGTCGATTCTCGCAGGCAGAATCGGCGCGACCCGCTCCTGATGCCGAGAGCGCCACATCGACCATGACCGCCCCACGCCGCCACCGCATCGCCCCGAGCGTCCTCTCGGCCGACTTCGCCCGCCTCGGCGACGAGGTGCGCGCCGTGATCGACGCCGGCTGCGACTGGATCCACTTCGACGTGATGGACCAGCACTACGTGCCCAACCTCACCTTCGGGCCGATGATCTGCAAGGCGGTGCGCGAGCACGCGAAGACGCCCGACGGCGAGCCGGTGCCACTCGACGTGCACCTCATGGTCGAGCCGGTCGACGCGCTGGCCACCGCCTTCGCCGAAGCGGGCGCCGCCTCGATCAGCTTCCACCCCGACGCGACGATCCACGTCGACCGCACGCTGCAGCTGATCCGCGACGCCGGCTGCAAGGCCGGTCTCGTCTTCAACCCGGCGGCGACCCTCGACGTGCTCGACTGGGTGATCGACAAGGTCGACGTCGTCCTCGTGATGAGCGTCAACCCCGGCTTCGGCGGGCAGAGCTTCATTCCGTCGGCCCTGAGGAAGATCGAGCAGGCGAGGCAGCGCATCGACGCCAGCGGCCGCGACATCCGCCTCGAGGTCGACGGCGGCATCAAGGTCGACAACATCCGCGCCGCCGCCGATGCCGGCGCCGATACCTTCGTGGCCGGCAGCGCGATCTTCGGCGCCGACGACTACCGGGTCGTCATCGAGCAGATGCGTGCCGAGCTGGCGCGCTGAAGGCGGCGGACCGATGGCGTCTTCCGCGACTCATGCGCATCGCCACGACGAAGCGGGCGCCGCGAATCGGCACGGCGAGCACGAGTACGACCACGACCACGGCGGCCATGGGCACTCGCACGGCCTTGGCCGGCCGCGCAGCGACCGCGCCTTCGTCATCGGCATCGCCATCAACCTCGCCTTCGTCGCGATCGAGGCCTGGTGGGGCTTTCGCACCGACTCGCTGGCGCTGCTCGCCGACGCCGGCCACAACCTCGGAGACGTCGCCGGGCTGATCGTCGCGCTGGCCGGCGCGATCGCGGCGCGGCGGCTGCCCGACGCACGCCACACCTGGGGCTGGAAGCGAGCCTCGGTGCTCGCCGCGTTCATCAACGCGATGCTGTTGATGGTCGCCGTGGTGTCGATCGTCTGGGCGGCGGTCGAGCGGCTGCGCTCGCCGGTTCCGATCCAGCCGATCGGCGTGATGGTCGTCGCCGCGATCGGCATCGTCGTCAACGGCGCGACGGCGCTGCTCTTCCTGCGCGACCGCGACCGCGACCTCAACATCCGCGGTGCCTACCTGCACATGGTCGCCGACGCGGTGGTCTCGCTCGGCGTCGTCATCGCCGCCGGCCTCGTGCTCTGGCTCGGCTGGCATTGGATCGACCCGGTCGTCAGCCTTGTCATCGCCGCGGTGATCTTGATCAGCACGTGGGGATTGTTCCGCGACTCGATGCACCTCATGTTCGACGGCGTGCCCGCCACGATCGACCTCGAAGCCGTCCGCGCCGAGCTCGAGGCACTGCCGGAGGTCGAGCGCGTCCACGACCTCCACGTCTGGTCGACGGGAACGACCGAGGTCGTGCTGACGGCGCACGTCGTCACGCCGGGCGGACACCCCGACGACGCCTTCTTCCGCCGCGCCGCCGAGCGCATGCAGGAGCGCTTCGCGATCGGCCATGTGACGCTGCAGGCGTCGACCGAGGTCCTGATGACCGCGTGCGACGCGCCACGCCGACCCGTCGCCGCGACGGCGCACTGAGACCATGGAATACAAGGACTACTACGAGACGCTCGGCGTGCCGCGCACGGCCACGCAGGACGAGATCAAGCAGGCCTTCCGCAAGCTCGCCCGCAAGTACCACCCCGACGTGTCGAAGGCCGAGGGCGCCGAGGCGAAGTTCAAGGACCTCAACGAAGCCAACGAGGTCCTGAAGGACCCGGAGAAGCGCGCCGCCTACGACCGGATGGGCAGCAACTGGAAGGCCGGCCAGGAGTTCCAGCCGCCGCCCGGATGGGACGCGGGCTTCGAGTTCCGCGGCGGCGAGGGCGCCGGCTTCTCGGGCGGCGGGTCGCCGTTCGGCGGTGGGGAAGGGTTCGACACCAGCGACTTCTTCGAGCAGCTGTTCGGCCAGAGGGCGCGTGGCGGCGGCGCCGGCGGGCAGCGTCGCGGCGGCCGCTCGCACGGCGAGGATAGCCACGCCAAGGTGATGGTCTCGCTCGAGGACGCCTACCGCGGCGCCGAGCGGACGATCACGCTGCGTGCGCCGAAGGTCGGCGCCGACGGCCGCATCGCCTACGAGGAGCGCCGGCTCGACGTGCACATCCCGCGCGGCATTCGCGCCGGGCAGAACCTGCGCCTGTCCGGGCAGGGTTCGGCCGGCATCGGCGGCGGCACGCCGGGTGACCTCTACCTCGAGATCGCGTTCGAGCCGCACGGTCGCTACCGGCTCGACGGGTCGAACCCGGCCGACGTGTCGTTCGACCTGCGCGTCGCGCCATGGGAAGCCGCGCTCGGAGCGACGGTCGACGCCGAGACGCCCGACGGCACCGTCGAGCTGACGATCCCGAAAGGCTCGCAGGCCGGACGCAAGCTCCGCCTGAAGGGCCGCGGCCTGCCGACGGCCAAGGCGAACGGAACGCCCGGCGATCTCTACGCCGTGGTGCAGATCGCGCTGCCGACCGCCGACGACGACCGAAGCCGCGAAGCCTACGAGGCCATGGCGCGCGTCTTCCCGCGTTTCGAGCCGCGGCGCTAGTCTGCTCGACGTTGCCTGTCGACCCATCCACCATGAACCCGCGTGAAACGTCACGGACCGCCCTCCAGGGCGTCGTGCTCGACGAGCACGAGACGCTCACCGCCGCCGACCTCGTTCGCGCCTGCGGCGTGACGGTCGTGCAGGTCGAGACCTGGGTCGCCGAGGGCGTCATCGAGCCGCGCGAGCCGGGCGTTCGCAACCGCGACGAATGGCGTTTCGCCGGTCCGTCGCTCGCACGCATGCGACTGGCGATGCGCCTCGAACGCGACCTCGCCGTCAACGCGCCCGGCCTGGCGCTCGCGCTCGACCTGCTCGAGGAGATCGCGGCGTTGCGGGCGCGGCTGCCGGCGTCGTCGCGCCGCTGACCAGCGTCAGGCCGCGCTCGGCCTTCACCTCCTTCAGCACCACGCTCGACCGCACGTGCGTGACGCCGGGCAGGCGAAACGCCGTCTCGTGCAGGAAGGCCTCGTAGCTTCGGATGTCGGGCACCAGCACCTTGATCGAGTAGTCGGCGCCGCCCGTCGTGCTGTAGCAGGCGACGATCTCCGGGCAGGCGACGACGGCGCGTTCGAACTCGGATACGGTGGTTTCGGTGTGCTGCGTCAGCACCAGCTCGGCGATCACGGCGAGCGACAGGCCGACGCGCTCGCGGTCGACGACCGCGCCGTAGCCGAGGATCACGCCCGCGGCCTCGAGCGCCTTGACGCGTTTCCAGCAGGGCGTCGTCGTCAGGCCGACCTGCTCGGCGAGTCGCTGCAGCGACTGTCGCGAGTCGCGCTGGAGCGCGTCGAGGATGGCGCGGTCCTTCGCGTCGAGGACGATCGTGTCGTCGAGGGTCATGATCGGAGGAAGTTCACACTGCAAGAACCCGATTCTGCAGCCGGAAAAGAATCCGGTTCTCGCGCCCCGCCCGTAGAGTGCCTGTCATGCCGAACACCCTCGCCCGCCCCGACTACCGGCTCGCCGACAACCTCGCCGCCGACCACGGCGTCGTCTTCCTCACCGGCACCCAGGCGCTGATCCGGCTGATGCTGATGCAGTCGGCGCGCGACCGCGCCGCGGGGATCGGATCGCAGGGATTCCTGAGTGGCTACCGAGGCTCCCCGCTCGGACTGGTGGACCTGCAGGCGTGGAAGGCAGCGAAGCGCCTGGACGCCGCCGGCGTGAAATTCCTCCCGGCGATCAACGAGGAGCTCGCGGCGACCGCGGTGCTCGGCACGCAGCGCGTCGAGAGCGACCCGGAGCGCACCGCCGACGGCGTGTTCGCCATGTGGTACGGCAAGGGCCCCGGCGTCGACCGCGCCGGCGACGCGCTCAAGCACGGCAACGCGTATGGCTCGTCGCAGCACGGCGGCGTGCTGGTGGTCGCCGGCGACGACCACGGCTGCGTCTCGTCGTCGATGCCGCACCAGAGCGACGTGGCGATGCAGTCGTGGCACATGCCGGTCGTCTCGCCGGCGAGCGTCGCCGAGTACCTCGAGTTCGGCCTCTACGGCTGGCAGCTCGCCCGCTTCTCGGGCAACTGGGTCGGCTTCACGGCGCTGTCGGAAATCGTCGAGAGCGCATCGACGGTCGACCTCGACGAGACGAACGCACGCGTCACCTCGTGGAAGGACGGCGCTGCGGTCGAGGCCGAGACGGGCTACAAGCGCCCGGCCGACGGGCTGCACTACCGCTGGCCCGACCTGCCGTCGCTCAGGATCGAGGAGCGGCTGCATCACAAGCTCGATGCGGTGCGGGCGTTCGCCAGGGTCAGCGCGATCGACCGCACGATCGTCGCCGCGCCGAAGGCGACGGTCGGCATCGTCACCTGCGGCAAGGCGCATCTCGACCTGCTCGAGGTGTTCCGCCGCCTCGACATCCCGCTCGACGCGCTCGACGCCGCCGGCGTCCGCCTCTACAAGGTCGGGCTGTCGTACCCGGTCGAGACGACGCGGCTCGACGCCTTCGCCGAAGGCCTCGACGAGATCCTCGTCGTCGAGGAGAAGGCGCCGGTCGTCGAGACCCAGCTGCGCGACCATTTCTACAACCGCGCGGTGCGGCCGCGCATCGTCGGCAAGGCCGATGCGAACGGCAAGCCGCTCGTCTCGGCGCTCGGCGAGCTGCGGCCGTCGCGGCTGATCGAGCTCGTCGCGGCCTGGCTCGCCGCGAGATTTCCCGCGCTCGACCGGCGCCGCCTGGTCGTCGACTTCACGCTGCCCGAGCTGCTTTCCAACGCCGGCGACGCGGTCAAGCGCATCCCCTACTTCTGCGCCGGCTGCCCGCACAACATCTCGACGCGTGTTCCCGAGGGCTCGCGCGCGCAGGCCGGCATCGGCTGCCACTTCATGGCGTCATGGATGGACCGCGACACCGAAGGCCTGATCCAGATGGGCGGCGAGGGCGTCGACTGGGTGTCGCACGCGATGTTCACCAAGGTGCCGCACGTCTTCCAGAACCTCGGCGACGGCACCTACTACCACTCGGGCTACCTCGCCATCCGCCAGGCGATCGCCGCGAAGGCGACGCTCACCTACAAGATCCTCTTCAACGATGCGGTGGCGATGACGGGTGGCCAGCCGGTCGACGGCACGATCACCGTCGACGGCATCGCCCGCCAGGTCGAGGCCGAGGGCGCCGCCAAGGTGTTTGTGCTGTCCGACGACATCGCGAAGTACGACGGGCAGAAGGAGCGGTTTCCCGCCTACACCGAGTTCTTCGACCGCGACGCGCTCGACGACGTGCAGCGGCGGCTTCGCGGGATGCCGGGCGTGACGGTGCTGATCTACGAGCAGACGTGCGCCGCCGAGAAGCGGCGACGCCGCAAGAAGGGCGAGCTCGTCGACCCGGCCAAGCGGCTCTTCATCAACAGCAGAGTCTGCGAAGGTTGCGGGGACTGTTCGGTGCAGTCGAACTGCGTCGCCGTCGTTCCCGACGAGACCGAGCTCGGTCGCAAGCGCCGCATCGACCAGTCGTCGTGCAACAAGGACTACTCGTGCGCGAAGGGCTTCTGCCCGAGCTTCGTGTCGGTGATCGGCGGCCAGTTGCGCAAGCGCCCGGGGGCGCTGTCGGGGCCGGCGGCGCAGGCCTTCGAGCGCCACGTCGCCGCGCTGCCGCTGCCCGGCGCGCACCGCTGGACGGGGCCGTACGACCTGCTCGTCACCGGCGTCGGCGGCACCGGTGTCGTGACCGTCGGCGCCGTGATCGCGATGGCGGCGCATCTCGAGGGCCACTCGGCGAGCGTGCTCGACTTCATGGGCTTTGCGCAGAAGGGCGGCTCGGTGCTCTCGTTCGTTCGCCTCGCTCGCGACAAGGCGGCGCTCAACCAGGTCCGCATCGACGCGCAGCAGGCCGATGCGCTGCTCGCCTGCGATGTCGTCGTCGCCGCCTCGCCTGACGCGCTGCAGACGGTGCGCCACGGCCGCACGCGGGTGCTCGCGAGCACGCACGAGACGGCGGTCGCGGAGTCGCTGTCGAACCCCGACGCCGACCTGCGCATCGACGCGCTGCTCGACAAGCTGGCCTTTGCCGCCGGCGAGGACCGCGTCGAGACGATGGACGCGCAGGCGCTCGCCGAGTCCTTCCTCGGCGACTCGATCGTCTCGAACATCGTCGCCATGGGCTACGCATGGCAGCGCGGGCTGGTGCCGGTCGGGCTGGCGGCGATCCGGCGGGCGATCGAACTCAACGGCGTCGCAGTCGACCCCAACCTGGCGGCCTTCTCGCTCGGCCGGCTCGCCGCCGCCGACCCGGCGGCCTGCCACGAGCTGCTCGCCGGCAGCGCGCCGCAACACCACGACGCCGCGCTCGCCGGCACGCCCGACGAGCCGCTCGACGCGCTTGTCGAGCGCGGCGCGCGCTTCCTCGTCGACTACCAGAGCGTGCGCTACGCGACGCGCTACCGCGACCTGGTTGCCCGCGTTCGCGCACGCGAAACGCAGCTGGGTGACGAAGCGATGCCGCTGACCCGCGCCGTCGCCACGCAGATGCGCAAGCTCATGGCCTACAAGGACGAGTACGAAGTCGGGCGCCTCTACACCGACGGCGTGTTCCGGCGCCAGCTCGCCGAGCAGTTCGAAGGCGAGCCGACGCTCGAGTTCTGGATGGCGCCGCCGGCGATCGTGAAGCCGAAGGACGGTGCGGCGAAGGTTCCGTCGAAGAAGCGCTTCGGCCCGTGGCTGTTCCCGCTGCTCAAGCTGCTCGCGCGCGGCAAGGCGCTGCGCGGAACGCCTTTCGACCCGTTCGGCCGCACCGAGGAACGACGCCTCGAGCGGCGGCTGATCGACGAGTACGAGGCGCGCGTCGACGAGCTCATCGCCGGCCTGGACACGAACGCGCCGACTGCGAAGCGCCAGGCGGCGCTCGCCGTCGCCAACGTCCCCGCCTCGATCCGCGGCTACGGACACGTCAAGCTGGCGAGCCTGGCGATCGCCCGGGCCCGCGAGCGCGAGCTGCTGTCGCGCTTCGATCCGCAGCGCTATTCGAAGCCGTCGGGGCCAGCGGTGGCAGGTCAGTTCAAGGGCATCCCGGTCGCCGCCGGGCGTTGAGCGCGCCGGAGGCGGCCCGCCGGGTCAGGCGGACGCCGGCAGGTACTTGGCGACCTTTCCGCGCAGCGCGTCGGGCATGAACGGCTTGACGACGAAATCGGCGGCGCCGGCGTCGAGGCTGCGCTGGAGGATCTCGCGCCGTGCCTCGCCGGTGAGCATGACGATCGGGATGCGGCGCAGGGTCGGATCCGATTTGAGCAGCTGCGTGAGGGTCACGCCGTCACGGCCCGGCAGCATCACGTCCATCAGCACGAGGTCGGGTTGCGTCTCGCGGATGCGCTGCAGCGCCAGCGAGCCGTCGCCTTCGAATGCCAGGTCGAGCTCGTCGTAGCCGAGCGAGGCCGAGACGAGCTCGCGCGTGAACACGTCGTCTTCCACCACGAAGACGAGCGGGCGCGTGCGGGTCGAGCGCAGCTCGGGCGTTGCGCCGAGCAAGGCCGACAGGCGGCGTGCGCCGAACACGGCGTTGAGGAGCCGCTCGGGGTCGGCGTCGGCCGCCGGTCCGCTCGCCGGCGCGTAGTCGTCGACGAGGCCGTCTCGCACGCAGCGCGCTGCGGCGCCGGCGTCGTCCGCACCGCAGCGCAGGACCAGCATCGGGCCGATCGGGGCCTTCCCGTCGCCGTCGGTCGAGGTCGGGCGGAGCGCGCGAGCATGGCGGCGGCAGGCGTCGAGCGACGCGAACGCGAGCACCACCACGTCGGCACGCGGGGCGTCGGCATCGCCCGCGGCGCAGCCGGCCGATTCGACCGGGCCGAGCTCGACCAGCGTGGAGGCGATGGCTCGCGCGTCGGCATCGTTCTCGGCGATGACAACGATGCGCGGCTGGGCGACAGGAGCCGTGGGCATGCGCGCATCATCGGACGTCGCGCAACGCCATGTAGGGCCCGTCGCAGGCTTTCGAACGACGGCGGAACGCGCTGCGTGCATTGCTACACTGCCAACGTGATCGCCTCCTGCCTCTGCCGCGCCGACGCCGGGCCGCTCGACCGCTACGCCGGATCGCGCGACCGGGGAGCCTGGCTTTGGCGTCGCTGCCGTTCGACGGGTACGCGCTGATCCGACCGGCGCCGCGCCCGTGAGCCGTGCAACGAGCGCGCACCCCGCGTCTCGCTGACCGAATCCACGCGACGGCAGGCGCCGCCGCTTCCCACCCGGCGCTGCAGCGGGCCGCGACACGATGACCGAACTCGAATTCAGGAGCCTCGCGCTCCAGGGCTACAACCGCATCCCGCTGATCGCCGAGGCATTCGCCGACCTCGAGACGCCGCTCTCGCTCTACCTCAAGCTGGCGACCGGCGGCGACCCGCGCGGCGCCGCGACGACCTTCCTGCTCGAGTCGGTCGTCGGCGGCGAGCGCTTCGGTCGCTACAGCTTCATCGGCCTGCCGGCGCGCACGCTGCTGCGGGCCAGCGGCGACGCCACCGAGGTCGTGACCGACGGCGAGGTCGTCGAGCGGCACGACGGCAATCCGCTCGACTTCGTCGCCGACTATCAACGCCGCTTCAAGGTGGCGCTGCGCTCCGGCCTGCCGCGCTTTTGCGGCGGACTGGCCGGCTACTTCGGTTACGACGCGGTGCGCTGGATCGAGCCGAAGCTCGCGAAGACGGCGAAGGAGGGCGGCATCGACATGCCCGACCTGCTGCTCGTGCAGTGCGAGGAACTCGCCGTCATCGACAACCTTTCCGGCCGGCTCTACCTCATCGTCTACGCCGACCCGTCCGAGCGCGAGGCCTACCCGCGGGCACGGCGGCGGCTCGTCGAGCTGTCGGACCGGTTGCGTCGCAGCGTCGACGCGCCGGTCGTCGAGCGGGCGAGCCCGGCGCCAGTGGAACGCGCGTTCGCCAAGGCCGACTACCTGGCGGCCGTGGCGCGCGCCAAGGCGTACATCGCCGCCGGCGACATGATGCAGGTGCAGATCTCGCAGCGGCTGACCAAGCGCTACACCGCGTCGCCCCTGGCGCTGTACCGGGCGCTGCGCTCGCTGAACCCGTCGCCCTACATGTTCTTCTACGACATGGGCGACTTCCAGATCGTCGGCGCGTCGCCCGAGATCCTGGTGCGGCAGGAGCAGATGGCCGACGGCAGCGAGACGGTGACGATCCGGCCGCTGGCGGGGACGCGGCAACGCGGCGCCACGCCCGAGCAGGACCGCGCGCTCGAGACCGAGCTGCTCGCAGATCCGAAGGAGCGCGCCGAGCACGTGATGCTGATCGACCTCGCGCGCAACGACATCGGCCGCATCGCCACCATCGGCAGCGTGAAGGTGACGGAGGCGTTCGCCGTGGAGCGCTACTCGCACGTGATGCACATCGTCAGCGACGTGCAGGGAACGCTTCGGCCCGGACTGTCCGCGATCGACGTGCTGAAGGCGTCGTTTCCCGCCGGCACGTTGACCGGCGCGCCCAAGGTGAGGGCGATGCAGATCATCGACGAGCTCGAGCCGGTCAAGCGCGGCCTCTACGGCGGCGCCTGCGGCTACATCAGCTTCGCCGGCGACATGGACGTCGCGATCGCGATCCGCACCGGCATCGTCAAGGACGGGACGCTGCACGTGCAGGCTGCGGCCGGCATCGTCGCCGACTCGGTGGCCGAGCTCGAATGGCAGGAGACGGAAGCGAAGGCGCGCGCGCTCATCAGGGCCGCGGAGCTGGTCGAGGAGGGGTTCTGACCGTGCTCCTCATGATCGACAACTACGACAGCTTCACCTTCAACCTGGTGCAGTACTTCGGCGAGCTCGGCGAGGATGTGCGCGTGGTCCGCAACGACGCGATCGACGTTGCCGGAATCGCCGCGCTGCAGCCCGATCGCCTCGTCCTCTCGCCCGGACCATGCTCGCCTGCGGAAGCCGGTGTCTGCGTCGCCGCGATCGCGGCGTTCGCCGGCAGGCTGCCGATCCTCGGTGTCTGCCTCGGCCACCAGGCGATCGGCGCTGCGCTCGGCGGCCGGGTGGTGCGCGCCGCGCGCCTCATGCACGGCAAGACGAGCCGCATCAGCGCCGACGGCCGCGGCGTCTACGCCGGATTGCCGCCCGACTTCGAAGTCATCCGCTACCACTCGCTGGCGATCGAGCGCAGCTCGATGCCGGCCGAGCTCGAGGTCACGTCGAGCAGCGACGACGGCGAGGTGATGGGCGTCCGGCACACCGCGCTCGCTTCGACGCGAACACCGCTCGAAGGCGTGCAGTTCCACCCCGAGTCCATCCTCACCGAGCATGGCCACGCGATGCTGAGGAACTTCCTCGACGCTTCCGCGCCGGCATGAAAACCACCACCACCGTTTCGACGAGGCCCACGATGGCGATCAACGACACCGACGCGCTGCAGCGCACGATCGAGCACCGCGAGATCTTCCACGACGAGATGCTGGCGATCGTGCGCCGCATCATGGGCGGCGAGATGAGCCCGGTGATGATGGCCGCGATGCTCGTCGGCCTTCGCGTGAAGAAGGAGACGATCGGCGAGATCACCGCCGCGGCGCAGGTGATGCGCGAGTTCGCGAACAAGGTCCACGTCGCCGATCGCACGCACCTGGTCGACATCGTCGGCACCGGCGGCGACGGCTCGCACACCTTCAACATCTCGACCTGCTCGATGTTCGTCGCCGCGGCCTGCGGCGCACGGGTCAGCAAGCACGGCAACCGCGGCGTGTCGAGCAAGTCGGGCGCCGCCGACGTGCTGGAGGCGCTCGGCGTGCCGATGACGCTGACGGCCGAACAGGTGTCGCGCTCGATCGACGCCACCGGCATCGGCTTCATGTTCGCGCCGAACCACCACCCGGCGATGAAGAACGTCGGGCCGGTGCGGCGCGAGCTCGGCATCCGCACCATCTTCAACATCCTCGGGCCGCTCACCAACCCGGCCGAGGCGCCGAACATCCTGATGGGCGTGTTCCACCCCGACCTCGTCGGCATCCAGGTGCGCGCGCTCGAGAGGCTCGGCGCCGAGCACGCGATCGTCGTCTACGGCAAGGACGGCATGGACGAGGTCTCGCTCGGCGCGACGACGATGGTCGGCGAGTTGATGGACGGCGCCATCCGCGAATACGAGATCCACCCGGAAGACTTCGGCTTCACGATGGCAAGCAATCGGGCGCTGCGCGTCGATTCGCCGGCCGAATCGAAGGCGATGCTGCTCGGCGTGCTGGCCGACGAGCCGGGTCCGGCGCGCGACGTGGTGCTGCTCAACGCCGGTGCCGCGCTCTACGCGGCCAATGTCGCGTCCGGCATCGCCGAGGGCATCGAGCTCGCGCGTGCGGCGATCGCCGACGGGCACGCGAAGGCGCGCCTCGAGGCGTTCGTCGCGTTCGTGCAGGGTGAGGCGGCGGCCAGCGCCGCGGCGCGATGACATCCGGCATCCTCGGCACGATCGTCGCCGCCAAGCGCGACGAGGTCTCGGCCGGCAAGTCGAGGCGAGCCTACGCCTCGCTGCGCAGCGAGGCCGAGCAGATGCGGGACGGGAGCGTCGGACCGCGTGACTTCGCAGGCTCGATGCGCGCCCGGATCGAGGCCGGCGGCACCGCGGTCATCGCCGAGGTCAAGAAGGCGAGCCCGAGCCAGGGCGTGATCCGGGCCGACTTCCGGCCGGCGGAGATCGCCGCGGGCTACCGGTCGGGCGGCGCCGCGTGTCTCAGCGTGCTGACCGATGCGCGGTTCTTCCAGGGTTCGGCGGACGACCTGCGCGCGGCCCGGGCAGCGTGCGCGCTGCCGGTGCTGCGCAAGGATTTCACCGTCGACGTGTGGCAGATCGCCGAGGCGCGGATGATCGGCGCCGACGCGATCCTGCTGATCGCCGCCGTGCTCGACGACGCCGAGCTCGCCGACTTCGAGCAGACGGCGCGCGCCTTCGGCCTCGCCGTGCTCGTCGAGGTGCACGACGAGCGCGAGCTCGACCGGGCGCTGCGCCTGCAGACGCCGCTCGTCGGCATCAACAACCGCGACCTGCGCACCTTCGAGGTCACGGTCGAGACGACGCTGCGCCTGGCCGGGCGCGTTCCCGAAGACCGCATCGTCGTCAGCGAGAGCGGCATCCGCACGCCCGACGACGTGGCGCGCCTGCACACCGCAGGCGTGCACGCCGTGCTCGTCGGCGAGTCGCTCATGCGCGCCGAAGACCCGGGCAAGGCGCTGGCGACGCTGATCGGACGAAGCGGATGAAGCGGTGAAGGCGAGCGACCTCGCCGCCACCTTCGCGACGATTCCCGCGGCGTGGCGCGCGGTGCTGCCCGGGTGGACGGCGGAGCGGCTCGACGCCGTCGCCGCGTCTGTCGTGCGGGTCTCGCGCGACCGTGAGATCGCGCCCGGCGATCCTTTCCGTGCGCTTCGGCTCGTCGCGCCCGCGGACGTGCGCGTCGTCGTCGTCGGCCAGGATCCCTACCCGACCGCCGGCCACGCCGACGGGCTCGCCTTCTCGGCGGCGCAGGGCCGGCCGCGCTCCTTGGCTCGGCTGTTCGACGTGCTCGCCGCCGACCGCCCCGGCTTCGTGCCGCCGCAGCAGTGGCGTCTCGACGACTGGGCGCGTCGCGGCGCGCTTCTGCTGAACCCCGCGCTGACCGTGGAGGTGGGCCGCAGCGGCAGCCATCTGCAGTGCGGTTGGCAGGCGCTCACTGTCGAGATCGTCTCGATGCTGGCTGGCCTTGACCCTTCACCGGCCTTCTTCCTCTGGGGTGGCAAGGCACAGGCGTTCTTTGCTTCCGCGGGTCTGGCGCGGCCGGGCCGGGTGCTCAGATCGCGGCATCCGTCGTACGACCTGCGCCGCGAATTCATGGCCGACGGCAGTCACTTCGCGGCCACCGCCGACCTGATCGATTGGTGGGCGATCGGTGAGACCGGATGAAGCGGGGCCAGGGGTGACCTTTCGCAGCCCCGTGGTATAGTCCTCGGTTCCCTCGGAGGGGTGCCCGAGTGGCTAAAGGGGGCAGACTGTAAATCTGTTGGCTTACGCCTACGCTGGTTCGAATCCAGCCTCCTCCACCAAGGTGCCAACGAGAAGCGCGAGGGAAGGACCTCGAGGTCATGCGGGAGTAGTTCAATGGTAGAACCCCAGCCTTCCAAGCTGATGATGCGGGTTCGATCCCCGTCTCCCGCTCCAGCGGCCTCATCGGATTGAGAAGCCCATGTGGCTCAGTGGTAGAGCACTCCCTTGGTAAGGGAGAGGTCGCGCGTTCGATCCGCGCCATGGGCACCAAGAACGCCAGTCGACACAACCAGTTCGGAATCAGTCAGCAGTCGGAGTTTTTCGCAACATGGCCAAGAGCAAATTCGAGCGCACCAAGCCTCACGTGAACGTAGGGACGATTGGGCACGTGGACCACGGCAAGACGACCCTTACTGCGGCGATCACGACCGTGCTGAGCAAGCAGTTTGGCGGC